>JBKPDS010000247.1:0-24995 GCA_046727995.1 Gemmatimonadota bacterium | reverse complement strand
CGTCTGGCGTCGCATCATGGCGTCGTGAGTCGCCGCCTCGAACGCCGGCGGCAGGCCCGACAGCGTCGCGTCGACGACGGCGAGAGCGCTGCGCCCGGGAATGAACGTCACGTCGGTGACGCCGAGCACGCTCTTGAGTCTTTCCGGTTCGACTTTCATCGGCCCCGGTGCGGGCGCGGTGCCAGGAGCAGGTTGCGGAAATGCCGTCGACATCGCGGTGTGAAAGGAGATATTGCCCTCCACCTTTTGCATGATCTGATGGATGTGGCCATTGAGGACCGTCACCGATCCGAAGCGCTTGAGCAGACCCAGCGCCTGTTCGGAATCGTCGGTTCCCCAGCCCCACTCCGGATAAACCGTCCACAGCGGCACGTGGGCAAACAGAACGATTGGCGTGCTGGCGGATAAACGCGAAACATCTCGGCGGAGCCAGGCAATCTGGTCGGCGCCGAGCGAGCCGAGTCCACCGGCTTTGAGATTCAGAACGTTGACGAGACCGATGAAGTGCACGCCGGAGTGGTCGAAGCTGTACCACCCATTTCCATTCGTGCCCTTGCCATAGCGGGCGAGGTAGGATGCGCCATTGTCGGCGGCGACGTCGTGCTCGCCCGGCACGTAGAAGATGCGATCGGTTTTCACGCCTTTCAGGATTTCACTGGCGGTGTCGAACTCGTCGGGCTTGGTGAGCTGAGTGATGTCGCCGGTGTGCAGCACCAGCGCTGGCGCTTGCGGCAGCGAGTTGAGCTTGGCAACGGCTTCACCGAGCGTCGCGGTGACGTCCTTGTTCGCTTCCTTGCTGAAGCCGATGTGGCTATCGCTGATCTGGGCGAAGAAAATGCTCCGGCGCTCAGCGTCGGTAAGTGATCCCAGGCTACTGAGTCGGAAAGAGGTGGGGATGCCGCCGGACAATGCCCAGACAGTTGCTGTTCCAGCCCAAGCCATGCATTTCAGAAATCCGCGACGGTCGATGCCGTCGTCGCTGATGTCGGTGGCGATGTAGTTGGAGCCCGACGGGCGAGTGTTGCCGTGCTCGTCGAATCGGGTGGCGTCGCGGTCGGTGTATCTTGCCATGGTGTGGTCCTCTTTAAGTCGAGTGATCGTCTGATCTCGACTTAGTAGACCGCTCTCGGACCGGATTTATTCCCGGGGGCTTTTTCCGCCGTCCGTTGCCCGTACCCGTTATCCGTAATCCGTAACGCGTAACCCGTTATCCGTTGCCCGCTTCCCGCTTCCCGCCTCCCGCCTGCGCCTCCCGCCTCCTGCTTCCCGCCTAGGTCCTCGTCCCGCGATGGACATCGAAGATGGCGCTGCGGCGGCACTTACCGCAGATCAGCCAATCGCGCTGTCGCGCGTAGCCAAGCCCGAATGACCCCCCGCCGATCTCCCGTCGCGTCATCGCCACTGCGCAGCGCGGACACAGCGGCAACTTCCCCGACGTGAACTCGTCGCGAATCTGTTGCAGCTCGCTCTGGCTGTACTGGGCCGATCCCGCGTCCGTCATCAATCAGGAATCTGCACCGAGGCGGCGGAGTTTGGGGTAATTCGAATCAATGTCATTCTGTTCAACATAGCGAGTGAGGCCAAGCCATCGCATTTTCAAGACGACGAGTGAACAGGGGATGAGGATCTCATGGAAGTGGTCATCAGGCGAAACTACGAAGAGATGAGCCAACTGGCGGCACAGATGGTCGCCGAGCTGCTCAACACCAAGCCCAACGCCGTGCTCGGCATGGCGACCGGGTCCACGCCGCTCGGGCTATACCAGGAGCTGGTGCGAATGTACGAGCGGGGACAGCTCGACTTCTCACGCGTGATGACGTTCAATCTGGATGAGTACGTCGGCCTGCCGGGCAATCACCCGCAGAGCTACGGCTACTTCATGCAAGAGAATTTCTTCAAGCACGTGAACGTCCAACCTCAGAACATCAACGTCCCGTCCGGTACGACCAGCAACTATCCGGCGTTCTGCGACTGGTATGAAAAGCGTATCGTGGAGTGCGGCGGGATCGACCTGCAGATACTCGGCATCGGCAGTGACGGTCACATTGCGTTCAACGAGCCGACGAGCTCGCTCAGCTCGCGCACGCGTCTGAAGACGCTGTCGAAGCAAACGATCGACGACAACGCGCGATTCTTCGAGCGGCGCGAGGATGTGCCGGTGTATGCAATCACCATGGGAGTCGGCACGATCCTCGAAGCGCGTCAGCTGTTACTGGTGGCGAGCGGAAAATCAAAGGCAAGGGCAATTGCGGAAGCGGTGGAGGGGCCTGTCACCAGTATGATCACGGCGAGCGCGCTGCAGTGGCATCGCGACGCCACCGTCATCGTGGACGAGGAGGCGGCGTCAGAGCTGACGATGCGTGACTACTACGATTTCATCTACGCGGCCAAACCGGCGGCGCCGAAGATGTAGGGCGGGAGGCGAGAGGCGGGAGGCGGGAGGCGAGAGGCGGGAGGCGACAGGCGGGAAGATCAGTCGGGAATCCGGATCACGATTTTCCCGAACTGCTGGCCACTCTGCATTCGCTCGAATGCCTGGCGTCCCTGGGAGATATCAAAGACTGAATCGACGAGGGGCGTGAGGCGACCCGCGCGGAACTCGTTCGTCACGGCATCGAACTCGGCCTCGTTCCCCATCGTCGAGCCCATGATGTCCCACTGATTCCAGAACAATCGGCGCACATCCATCTGCACCATCGGACCCGATGTCGCGCCGCACGTCACCAGTCGGCCGCGTCGGCCGAGCGCGACGAGCGATTGAGTCCACGTCGCTTCTCCAACCGTGTCGAGCACGACGTCGACGCCACGTTTGCTGGTGCGGGCGCGGATCTCTTTCCCGACGTCCGTCGTGGTGTAATTGAGAGTGTTGTCGGCGCCGAGCCCCCGGGCGAGGGCGAGCTTCTCGTCACTGTGCGATGTCACCCACGTTTTGGCGCCGATCAATCGGACGATCTCTAGCGCGGCGAGCGCGACGCCGCCGCCGATCCCCCAGATCAGAACGTTGTCCGATTTCTTGACCTTCGCGCGGGTCACCACCATCCGCCACGCGGTGAGTGTCGACAATGTGTACGCGGCTGCCTGCTCGGCGGGCCTGTCCTTCGGGATGCTGCGCGCGTTGCGCGCGGGAATCGTGATGTACTCGGCGAGCGTGCCCGGCAGATGTTCGCCGAGCAGCTTGAAGTTGACGCAGAGCGAATGTTCGCCGGCCTTGCAGTACTCGCAGGTCAGATCGCTGATGCCGCCGTTGATGACGATGGTGTCGCCGACTTTGAGCTGATTGTCGGCGACACCACTCAAGTCACCGATGGCATCGACGACGCCGGTTGCATCGGCGCCGAGCACCCACGGTGGCGTTATCGTGACACCGGGCAGGCCGCTGACGACGAACAGGTCCAGATGATTGAGCGCGGCGGCTCTGACGCGCACGCGGATCTCGCCGCGCTTGGGCTCCGGCTTGATTAAATCGGTGCGGTACTCGATTTGATCGAGTCCGCCGTGCGCGGAAATAGTGAGTCCTCGCACGGGTTTATGAGAGCGTTATATTCAGTCGGAACATTGAATTACGACGCAATACCGCCGAACTGCGAGGAACAACTCGCGGATCAATCGCGGAAAATGCTGTTCTTGGTGAGTTGGTGCTCACTGCGACTTTCAAGATATCGACTTTGATTTTTATCTGCTTCGGATCAGGCTGAAATGCTCCCCATAAAGGTCCCTCCACTCGGCGAATCGATCGTTGAAGCGACCGTGTCCAAGTGGCACGCGAAGGAAGGCGATGCGGTTGCCGCCGGCGATACACTCGTCGAGCTCGACACCGACAAGATCACCGTTGAAGTGCCGGCGTTGAAGCCCGGCGTACTATCAAAGCGTTCAAGAAATGAAGGTGACGTCGTGCACGTCGACGATGTCCTCGGGGAGCTCGATGAATCTGCGGTGCCGGCGACGGCGGGCGCGACCGCCGCCCAGGCAGCGACTCCGGCAGCGGCGGCTCCTCAGACACCAACGCCCAAACCTGCTGCTTCGCCTCCCCCTCCCCCTCCCGCTCCTTCGCGGACCACTGCTCCCGCTCCGCCACCGCCGGCGGCGCGGGATGCAACGGCGGTGAAGTCATCGCCGGCGGCGAGAAGAATCGCCGACGAGCGGGGCATCGACATCGCCGCGGTCACGGGTACGGGTCGAGGCGGAGCTGTCTCCAAGCCAGATGTTCTGGCGGCGCCCACCGGAACTCAGCGAGCTCCAGCGGGTCCGCGCGCGCCAGTGCCACCACGTGGCGGAAATGGTGCGACGCCCGGCGAGCGCGAGACGCGCGAGAAGATGACGACGCGTCGGAAGAAGATCGCCGAGAATCTGTTGCAGTCACAGCACTCGACCGCGCACCTGACGACTTTCAATGAAGTCGACATGTCGTCGATCAATTCGCTGCGCGAGCGATTCAAGGAGAAGGTCGAGAAGGAATACGGCGTCAAGCTGACGTTCATGCCGTTCTTCGTGCGCGCGGTGGTTCAGGCACTGAAGCAATTCCCGACCATCAATTCGCAGATCGATGGCGACTCGATCATCTACAAGCACTATGTCAACATGGGGATCGCGGTCGCGTCCGACGCCGGTCTGGTGGTGCCGAACATCAAGGACGCCGATCAGAAAGGAATCATCCAGGTCAGCGCCGAGATCGCCGAAGTCGCCAAGCGCGCGCGCGAAGGCAAGCTGACGATGGAGGACCTGACCGGCGGCACGTTCACCATCACCAATGGTGGTGTGTTTGGATCACTAGTTTCGACGCCGATCCTCAACTACCCGCAAGTCGGTATACTCGGCCTGCACAAGACCCAGGATCGACCGGTGGCGATCAACGGCCAGGTCGTGATCCGGCCGATGATGTACATCGCACTCTCATACGACCACCGCATAGTGGAAGGCGCGCACGCGGTGCAATTCCTCGTCCGCGTAAAGGAGCTCATCGAAGATCCGGCGGCGATGCTGATCGAGTAGAAAATGCCGGATTGTGATGTAGCGATCATCGGCGGCGGGCCGGGGGGTTACGTCGCCGCCATTCGAGCCGCCCAGCTCGGTCTCAACACCGTTTGCATCGAGTACGACAAGACGCTCGGCGGAACGTGCGTCAACGTCGGATGCATCCCGTCGAAGGCGCTGCTCTCGTCAACGGAGCACTACGAGTTCGCGAAGCTGCACGCGGCCGAGCATGGAATTCAGATCAGTGATGTGAGGCTGGATCTGGCGACGATGATGAAGCGCAAGGACGACGTCGTCGGCAAGAACACCAAGGGCATCGAGTATCTGTTCCGCAAGAACAAGATCACCTGGGCCCGCGGCCGCGGAACTTTGAAGAAGGGAAATCTTGTCGACGTGGCTCTGTCGGACGGGAAAACCGAGACGTACCAGGCGAAGAACGTCATCATCGCCACGGGATCGGTGCCGATCGAGCTACCCTTCCTCAAGATCGACGAGAAGCGAGTGCTGTCGAACATTGGCGCACTGACGATTCCGGAAGTGCCGAAGCATCTGGTGGTGATCGGCGGCGGCGTGATCTGTCTCGAGCTCGGCTCCGTTTGGCGGAGACTCGGCGCCAAGGTGACGGTGGTCGAGCTGATGCCGACGATACTTCCCGGCAACGATGAGGAGATCATCAAGGAAGCCGATAAAGTCTTCCGCAAGCAGGGACTGGAGATTCGCGCGGGAACGAAGGTTACTGGCGCGAAGATCGAACCGAAGAAGATTCTCCTCGATACTGAGCAGAACGGGCAGACCCAGAGTCTTGACGCGGACTACGTCCTCGTCTCGATCGGACGCAAGCCGGTTCTTACCGGCATTGACGCACAGGCGCTCGGCCTGAAGCTTGGTAAGCGTGGAGAGATCGCGGTCGACGCGCAGATGCGCACCAATCTTCCGAACGTGTATGCGATTGGAGATGTCGTGGGCGGCAAACTACTGGCGCATAAAGCCGAAGAAGAAGGTGTGATCGCGACGGAGGTAATCGCCGGTCACAAGGTGCACATGGACTACAAGTCGATGCCGTCGGTGGTGTACACCTGGCCCGAGATCGCGACGGTCGGACTGGCGCAGCACGAAGTCGAAGCGTCGGGGCGGAAATACAAAGTTGGCCGATTTCCCTTCTCCGCAAATGCGCGAGCGCGTACCGCTGGTGATACCGAGGGGTTCGTCAAATTCATCGCCGACGCCGAGACCGACGAATTGCTCGGCGCGCACATGATCGGGCCGAACGTGTCAGAGCTGATTCAGGAAGCGGTGCAGTCGTTCGAGTATCGCGGGACGTCGGAGGACATCGGCGTCGTCGTGCATTCACATCCCACGCTGAGCGAAGCGGTGAAGGAAGCCGCGCTCGGCGTGCTCGGCCGATCCATCCATATATAGATGTCGCCCAACCGCGTTATCAGGCCGCTGGTGGCGGCCGACCGGAGCGGCGTCTTCAGGATCCTGGAGAACGCGGGGAATTTCACGCCGGAGGAAGTAGCGACCGCGCTGGAGCTGATTGACGAGTGGCTCGAGCTCGGCGAGCACAGTGGGTATCTGACGTACGTGATGGAGTCACAGTCAGAGGGAAATTCCGAAGTCCTCGGTTACGTCTGCTTCGGTCCGACGCCGCTTACTGAATCGACCTACGATTTGTACTGGATCGCCGTCGACAAACCCCAGCACC
Organism: Gemmatimonadota bacterium; assembly: GCA_046727995.1. Taxonomy (GTDB): domain Bacteria; phylum Gemmatimonadota; class Gemmatimonadetes; order Gemmatimonadales; family Gemmatimonadaceae; genus UBA4720. The sequence goes on along the minus strand of JBKPDS010000247.1, from coordinate 18,319 downwards.
GCGGTGGCGTCGGCAAGCGCTTGTTGAAATTCGCCGAGGAGGACGTCGGGCGGCGCGGCGGGCAGATGCTGCTGGTGGAGACTTCGTCGCAGGAGACTTACGGCGGGACGATCCAGTTTTACGAGAAGTCCGGATACGACCTGGTCGGCAAAATCAAAGAGTATTACAAGCCGGGCGACGACAAGCTGATTTTCTCGAAGAAAGTTCAGGCGCCGGCGCCGGTGACAGCCACGGTTAGCGAAATTGAGCGTCCGCCGGCGGTGGTGCGAGTCGAGGCACCGGATCCGGTTCTAAGCGCGAGCTAGGTGCAAGGCCAGGGAGCGGTATGGGCCTTCCAGGTTTTGCCGATGCACTGCGGCAGTGACGCGACGGACGCGACTCGGAGCGCGACGAGCGCACCCCTTGGCTTTCCCGGCCCGTGGACGGCGGCGATCGCGATGTGATACCCGTGCCAGTTGATCGACGTGCCTTCGCGCGCGGTCACTTCTTCCGTCGCCCCGCCCTCCGCCAAACGCAGTCTAACGGCCCCGTGGGGGGCGCCGCCGGTGGAATCAAGCCTCGTCGCGAGAACAGTGATCTTCAGGTGGTTGAATTCGTGGGTCCCGCCGGGGGCGATGTCGCAGCACGTCGAATCGGCGACGAAACCCAGCGGTGCCCACGTCTGCCACTCTGAATCCGGCACGATGCGCGAGATCGGCGCACGATTCGAGACATACGCAGTGAGAACGATCGTAAAGAGTGATGAAATCGTGTTGCCGCCCTTCATGGAGTCCTCCTGCAACGTGGCGATGACGGGTCGAGTGGTCATCGAATTCTGCTGTCACGCGGACGGATCACTCGAGCATGCAACGCGGTTTGACCGCGCGAGCGCCGAAAGGGTTCGCCCCGCCCGAAATACTCGTAGGGTTCGGGCGCTGCTTTGGCGCGTGTCGTCGGATGCTCGATCGGCATTTGCGTCTGGAGGGAGCCAGTCCGCACGCGGCCTAACGAACGCTGAAGCTGACAGGCGAGCTTCGGAATTGCGCCCGCTGCGCGTGCGCTCTTATTGTATTCGCCTGCAGCTTAGCGCGGGCGTTAGGTGGACGCAAAATAGAACTGGAGTGTGCACTTGGCATTAATCAACGGCGTTGCAAAATCGGGTCACGAACCGATTGAAGAGCCGCCCACCGCTCCTGAGAGGTCAATATGGATCGGCGAACTTTCCTGAGCACGTCGGCGGCCCTGGCCGGCAGTATCGCACTCTCGCGCACCACCGCGTGTGCGCGGGCCGCCAGACCTGCGACCGGCATCCCCCTAACCAACTGGGCCGGCAACCTGCGCTATAGCACGGGAAACGTGCACTACCCCACCTCCGTCGAGGAGGTGCAGCAGGTCGTGAGGAAGGCCGACAAGCTCAGAGCGCTGGGTACGCGTCACTCGTTCAACACGATCGCCGACAGTACGCGGAACCAGCTCTCGACGCGCGCGCTGAACAAGGTCGTGTCGCTGGACAAAAGCGCGAACACGGTAACCGTGGAAGGCGGAATCAAGTACGGGGAGCTGTGCGGCTACCTGCAGCAAAACGGTTACGCCCTACACAACCTGGCGTCCCTGCCGCACATCTCGATCGCTGGCGCGTGCGCGACGGCGACGCACGGGTCGGGCGTGAAGAACGGCAATCTCTCAACCCAAGTCGCCGCGATCGAGTTCGTCGATGCCGCCGGTGACGTGATCCATCTCTCGCGCCGCACCGACGGTGAGCAGTTCCAGGGCGCCGTTGTCGGTCTCGGAGCACTCGGCGTCGTGACCAAGCTTACGCTCGATCTCGAACCCACATTCGACGTGCAGCAGGTCGTCTATCTCGATATGCCGATGCAGGCGCTGGAACGCGACTTTGAGTCGATCATGTCGAGCGGCTACAGCGTCAGCCTGTTCACCACCTGGGCGAACAAGACGATCAACGAGGTGTGGATCAAGAGCCGCGTCAACGCGCGCAGCACGACCGCCTCATCGGCACCTGCGTTTCACGGTGCCCGACTCGCCACCCGCAATATGCACCCGGTGGCGGAGCAGTCTGCCGAGAACACCACGCAGCAGATGGGCGTCCCAGGCCCGTGGTGCGATCGGCTGCCGCATTTCAAGATGGGCTTCACGCCCAGCACGGGCGCCGAGCTACAGGCCGAGTATTTCGTACCGATCGAGCACGCGTACGAAGCGATGATGGCGATCGAGACGCTGCACGAGCAGATGACGCCTCACCTGTTCATCTCCGAGATACGTACCGTCGCCGCCGATGACCTCTGGATGAGCCCCTGTTACCACAAGGCGTCCGTCGCTTTCCACACCACATGGAAGCCAGAAGGGGAAGCCGTGAGCCGCCTGCTTCCACAGATCGAGCAGCAGCTCTCTCCGTTCGGCGCGGTGCCGCACTGGGCCAAGCTGTTCACGATGGCGCCCGCAGCGCTGCAGACTCGTCACCCGCGAGTCGCTGATTTTCGCCGCCTCGTCGACCGATACGATCCTGCCGGGAAGTTTCGCAACGAGTTCCTGAGCCGGAACATCTACGGTGCCTGACGAGGAGTTGTACCCACGGCGTTCACAATCGGTCTTGAGGAAGGGGCATCATGAATCGAGAAAGATCTCTCATATGACGAAACCGAATCGCGGAGGCTGGAAGACTTGTAGTCGCGGACACAAATATCGCGGTGCCGGCCCGTGTCCTATCTGCTATCCCGGCGCGACAAAGAAGAAACGCTCCGCAAAGCGCTCTCGTCGTGCTCATTAGATGGCTACCCTACATAGTCAATCCAGATGCTTCCATCAGGATCTCAACTGCTCTTTGTTCAAGGCGGAGGCGCCGGTGCTCATGACGAGTGGGACGATAAGCTAGTCGACAGCCTCAGGCGCGAGCTTGGTCCAAACTTCGAGATCCGTTACCCGCGGATGCCGAACGAAGATGATCCGAGCTTCGCCGTATGGAAGACAACTCTTGAGACGGAGTTTGCGAGGCTCGACGATGACGCGATCCTAATCGGTCACTCGATCGGTGGCACCATCCTCGTCAACGCTCTCGCGCAGGTACCGTCAAAGCGGAAATTTCGCGCGATATTCCTGATCGCGGCGCCCTTCGTCGGCGAGGGCGGCTGGCCAAGTGACGACATAAATCCCACACCAGACCTCGGCGCGCGACTTCCCCACGGCGTTCCTGTTTATATCTATCACGGACTCGCGGATGAAACTGCGCCGCCGTCGCACGCCGAGCTGTATGCACGCGCAATTCCACAGGCCCAGGTCCATCGTCTGCCCCACCGCGATCACCAGCTCAATCACGATCTGAGTGAGATCGCCGCGATCATCAAGTCGTGGGATGCGCTTCGTTAGTCGATTGCGGATTGCGCGTGCTGCGCCCGCGCCCTTATTTGATTCGTTCGCAGCTTTAGCTTGACCGTTAGGCCGGCGGAGGAGGAGGGAGCGTGAACTCACTGTCACCGACTGGAGTACGAATAAGCGCCTGCGCGGTTGCCGCGATTCTCCTGAACTCCGCGTGTGCAGCGCGACTCGGTGGTTCGTCTGCCGAACGGGAAGTGATCGCTGCTCAGCAGGCCCAAATCAGAGCCAACAACGCAGCCGACGTTGCAGCTGTGGATTCTCTAACAGCCGATGAATTCATTGGCGTGAACGCGTCTGGCGTATCCCGGACAAAGGCGCAGCTACATGAGGAGTTGTTGAAACGAGGCCCAGCAAACGTGCAGGCGACCGCCGAACAGCTGTCAGAGCGACAAAGAGCGTGGCAGGTGCGCGTTTACGGGAATGTTGCTGTTCTGACGCGACTGACTGCAGGCGATCACGGCGCCAGGTCCTGGATCACCACCGTGTGGATCCTACGCGAGAGACGTTGGCAGCGCGTCCTCAGTCAGGTAACGACGGCAGCGCCATAGCAGCTCGCGGATCGCTACTGTCCGAACCAGGTGGTTAGCGCGTCGACGAGCCCCACTTGGGTTTGCTCTCCCACCCAACCCACATATCCGTCAGGCCGAATCAAGACTGCGGTGGGAGCAGTGACCGAGCCGATCACCGGCAGCTCCCACGTGCCTTCGTATTTGGCGTCGATCAATTGAACGCGATCCGCCCACGGAGAGATGTCGAAGGCGCCCTGCTCACCGAGGTTGAGTAGCACCGGCCGGGCATGGTGCAACAACATGAAGACCCGCAGTGGACCTTTGGCGGTGACGAGGTCGAGATCGGGCATTCGCCGTCCGAGCAGCGGATGTCCCTCGCCCAGATCGTAGTGAATGTCCAGACCCGACATCATCGCGCCGAATCGTTTGCGCGGCTCGTCCATGCTCAGCAACTCTGCCACCGTATCGCGCGCGGCCTCGGTGCGATCGTCAACGCGCATGAGCGCGACCTGCGCCATCGTCTTCTGCAGCACACGGGCACCGACCGGATGACGCTCGGCATGATACGTATCGAGGAGAGTTTCGGGTGAAATTCCCTTGACCACCTGCGCCAACTTCCATCCCAGATTCACCGCATCCTGCAAACCGGTGTTGAGTCCCTGTCCACCGACTGGTGAATGCACGTGCGCCGCGTCACCGGCGAGCAGGATCCGTCTGTCGCGGTAGGCAGCGGCCTGACGAGTCATGTCGGTGAATCGGCTGATCCAGGTGGGACTGTGGACGCCGTAGTCGGTCCCGTATACCGCGATGAGCCTCTCACTCAGATCGCGCAGGGTGGGCTCGTCCGTGTTTCCAACCTGCGACTCGGTCAACATGACCCCCACCGTCCCGCCTTTCTTGTAGATCACCTCGCCGTCCTTGATCTCGTACGCCACCTTGCCGATGGCATGCATGCCCGAGGGAGTGCGACGAATGCCCGTTTCCGGCTCTTCGGTCATCTCGACCTGGGCGATCAGCGCGCTCGTCGACGCGTCCCAGCCGGGGAATTCGATTCCGGCCGTTTTGCGAACGAGACTGCGTCCTCCGTCGCATCCGACGAGATACTTCGCCCTCAAACGCTGGCCATCGGACACGTCGATGTCGACACCGGAATCATCCTGCGCGAAGCCGGTGACTTCGCGTCCGCGATAGAAAGTCACCGGCAACTCGCCGACCCAGCTGGCGAGTATGCGTTCGATGTGGTTCTGCCACAGCCCGAGCCCGTACGGATGGCGGGTGGGAAAGTCGCTGATGTCCAGGCGGACGCCGGCGAATCCGGCGACTTGCGCTTTCTGTCCCTCCGAGAGGAACCGATCCGCGATTCCACGTTGATCGAGAATCTCGAGCGTGCGTGAGTGCAACCCGCCCGCGCGCGATCCGGGGAGGTCCTGGCTGGTGCGGCGCTCGACAATCGCGACGTCGACGCCCGCCAACGCCAGCTCGCCCGCCAACATCAGTCCCGTCGGACCACCTCCAGCGATCACCACTGCATGTTCGGTCATCGCAAATCCTGATTCAGAAATGAGCGCGAAGTTTGAACTCGCGCGGGGGCCTTGCCGCAAGTCTAGGGGTGCGTGATAATGTCCATTGGCGGAGCTCTATGGCGAACTCGAAGCGCATAGGTCGTCTGCTGGGCCCAACCATCGTCATGATGGTCGCATCTGAGTTTCCACTCGTGCAGCCGCATCTCTACGACGCCCAGATTCCCCCAGTCGTATATCTCTCTGGCGTACTGATGTTCGTCGCCGGTCTGGCGATTGTACAAGCACACAATGTGTGGCGGCGTGACTGGACAGTGCTCGTGACGCTGTCAGGCTGGTTCTTCCTACTCCTTGGTCTGTTCCGCATGTTTGTCGCTGGACTCTACCAGCGCAGCGCCGCAAGTGCGAGCTCGATGTTCTTCATGATTCTCGAGGGCATCTTGTTCGTAGTTGGGCTCCTGATAACCTTCAAGGCATACAGCCGCTCGGCGGTCTAACATTGGATCGAGCAGGGAGGATGCCTCGGGACGTGAGGTCGCGTCGGAAGCGGCGACTTCATTCCAACTGAAATAAGGCGTTAGGCTGCCAGCGAGGAACATGACTGACACTGCGCCCGAGCGAACACCCCAGGCGACCAGGCGGCTCGCGCGCCTGGCGGGCGCCGTGTACGTGTCGCTCGGTGTAGCGGCGGCCATCGGCTACTATCACGCCCCCTTGGTCCAGAGCGATCTGAGCGCCATCGGACGGGAGATCACGGGAAATGATCTCCGCTTCCGCATCGCCGTGGTGAGCGACGTGCTCTCCGCGGTGCTGGCGGTGCCGTTGGCGCTTCTGCTCTATCAGCTGCTGAAGCCGGTCAATAGAACGCAAGCCGCGCTCATGGCGGTCCTGCTACTTCTCGCCATACCAGTCTCGTTCGTCGTTGCGCTCAACTACGTCGCAGCACAGATGCTGCTCACTGGTGCGCCGGAGGTAATCGCCCTCTCCGGCCCGCAGCGAGACGCTTTGGGAATGCTCTTCCTGCGTTTGCACACCGATGGCGTTTTGGCAGTGGAGATATTTTGGGGACTATGGCTCTTGCCGTTCGGACTGCTCGTGATGCGGTCACACTTTCTGCCCCGCGTGCTTGGCATTCTTCTCATCATCGCAGGGGTGGCGTATGTCGCGCACAGTCTTACGACGCTGCTGCTGGCCGGGCACCGTGTCATGCTGTACGAGCGAGTGACGATGGTGGCGCGAGCTGCCGGGGAATTTCCCGTAATGTTTTGGCTCTTGATCAAGGGTGCGGAGGTGCCCCGCGCGAGGCCGAGGGCAGCCTGACGAACTTTCTACCAAAGCGAGCACGGAGTCGGATGCTCTAGCCGATGAAGACGTTTTCGCCGAAGACTGTGGACCAATGGCGACAGTGGCTCGCTGAGCACCATGACTCTGAGTCCGAGGTATGGCTCGTCTTCCACAAACTGCACACCGGCGTGACTTCGATCGATTACAAGGATGCGCTCGACGAAGCACTTTGCTTTGGTTGGGTGGACAGTCTCGTCAAGCGTCTGGATGACCGACGCTACGCGCGTAAGTTCACGCCGCGGCGACCGGATAGCCGATGGTCGACCATCAACCGAAGACGTTATGCGGCACTTAAAGCCAGTGGGAGATTGAAGCCGCCCGGGATCAATCGAGCGCCAACGGAGCGCAGCTATGCTCCACTGCCTCCGCGGTACAAAATGCCGTCAAAGGTTCCAGCGTACATCCAGACCGCTTTGAGAAAAAATCCGGCAGCGTTGCGAAACTTCGAAGCGCTTGCGCCCTCGCACCGTCGACGCTATCTCGGCTGGATTGAGTCCGCCAAGCACGACGAAACGAAAGCGCGACGGCTGAAGGAGGCAATTCGCCTTCTGACAGCCGGCAAAGCGCTGGGACTGAAATAGAAATGGCAACCGAATCGATGCATCGGAGTAATTCCATGGTCAGGCCCATTCGCATCACCAGCTGGGGACACGCGGTCTTTGCTGCGACGCTGATCGCGATCGGAATTCTGGGCTTGATCCAACGCAATTTCACCCCGATCTGGCGGCCCGTGCCCAAGGATGTGCCAGCGCGCGAGGTACTGGTCTATCTCTCCGCCATCATCCCTCTGGTATGCGGCATCGGGCTACTTTGGCGACGCGCCGCCGCCGTTGCTTCTCGCTTGCTACTCGGCTTTCTCCTCGCCTGGGTGCTGCTGTTGGACTTGCCCCAGCTCTTCCTCCATCCCGGGATGCAGCTGACCTGGGCAGCTTGTAAGACTGCGGTGATGGTGGCATCCGCCTGGGTTCTGTACGTCTGGTTCGCCGGCGACCGCGACGCGCAGCGACTCCGTTTCGCCAGCGGCGACACAGGACTCCGCCTCGCGAGAGCGCTCTATGGCCTGGCCCTGATCCCTTTCGGTCTAGCTCATTTCACGTATCTCGAGAGAACGACTTCGATGGTGCCTGGTTGGCTGCCATGGCATTTGGCCTGGGCATACTTCTTCGGCTGTACTTTCATCGCTGCAGGCTTAGCGATGATCACCGGCGTTTATGCACGACTGGCGGCCGCGCTCTCGGTGGTGCAACTCGGGATGTTCACGCTGCTGGTGTGGATACCGGTCCTGGCCGCGGGACACCCCAGCCCCTCGGATTGGAGCGAGTTCATCGTCTCCTGGGTATTGACGGCCGCCGCCTGGGTGGTGGCGGATTCCTACCGCGGCATGCCTTGGCATATCGCTCGCAGCCGAATTGGGCTTTATACCACGACACGCATTGAACACCAACATTCCTAACCGCTCTGGGGTCAACGGACACTATGCCTGAAAAGAGACCAGCAAAGAACGGCACGCAGAAATCCGCCAAGCGCACCACCGCGAGTGGCAAGCCGTCCAAGGGATTCACCGAAGAAGAACGAGCCGCGATGCGGGAGCACGTCCAGGAGCTAAAGGGAGTAGTGGGGGGCGACGAGAACGCCGTGCTCGATAAGATCGCAGCCATGCCGGGCGCGGATCGCGCTTTGGGCAAGCGGCTCCATGATATCATCAAGGCCAGCGCGCCAGATCTCACGCCGCGACTATGGTACGGGATGCCCGCTTATGCCAAGGACGGCAAGGTCGTCTGCTTCTTCCAAAACTCACAGAAGTTCAAGACGAGGTACGGGACGTTAGGCTTCAGCGATAAGGCGAACCTCGACGAAGGCGAGATGTGGCCGACCTCCTACGCGTTGACGAAGTTGACTCCCGCGGAAGAGGCAAGGATCGCCGCGCTGGTGAAGAAAGCGGTGAGCTGAGTCAGGCGGTGTTCACGGCCACGGCCTCGCGCACGAGTGCCTTGAACGCAGACTCGTCGACCTTGTCGTCTTCGTGGAAGTCGATCGCACGCCGTGTGTTGCCTTCGAGACTGGAGTTGAAAAGCTTCTTCGGATCCTTCAGTCGGGCGCCTTTGGCAAAAGTCAGCTTGACGTGTTTCTTGTAGGTCTCGCCCGTGCAGATGATTCCGTCGTGAGACCAGACGGGACCTCCCCACTTCCATTCTTCGACGACTGCGGGATCGGCTTGCTTAATCAGCGCGCGCAGGTGGGATAGCCTCTCACCGCGCCAATCACCTTGCTCCTTGATTCTGGCGTCGATTAGCTGAGAGGGCGATTCGCCCTTCGTGGCGGTTGACTTCTTCATGTCGCTCGACCGTCCTGAGGATAAGGTAGATAACTCTGGCGAGGGCTAACCGGGAGTCTTAACACCGAACTGCCTGGCGTACTCGGCGTTCAATCGCTGCCAGCCGTCGAACTTCATGGCCTCGGGCCCGGCGATGCGCTGAATGGGCTGACCGGCGAGAAGGTGATCCATCACATCGATGCAGATGTGCCAGCCCGCAGCGCCCATGGCGATGTACCGACGATCGATCTGGGCCCAAAGCGTGAGGCGAGTGCCGCTTCCCCGCGGCTCCAACTCCCAGCGAATGTCGCCGCCACCCCAGTCGTATTCGAGCACCTTCGGCGCGTCGGCTCGCTTGACGTGGGTCTCGGAGAAGTACTGCACTCCGAAGGTCGAGAGCTTGGCGGTGCCAACGGCGCCGAGGTTCCGGTCAGAATCGAACGGAGCCCATTCGCGGAGCTGCTCGGGATCGGTGAGCGCCTCCCAAACTTTTGCCGGTGGATGGCGCAGGTCGCGCTCCAGAACGAGCGTCCACTTGTCTCCATCCTTCTTCTGGATCTTGACTCCGGCAGCAGGGCCGGGCGCGTACTTCTCACGTGTGGTCATTGCTTCTTTCCTTTCCTGGGGGTCTTGGGGCTTTGTGCCATCCGATCGAGATGGCGCTCGAGCTTATCAACGTGCGTCGTCCAGAATTGCCGGAACGGCGCCAGCCAGGCGTCGACCTCCTTGAGCGGCTCGGGCCGAAGCCGGTAGACGCGGCGCTGCGCGTCGACGCGCGCCTCGACGAAGCCGGCCTCGCGCAATACGCGGAGATGTTTGGAGACGGAGGTCTGCGGCATCCGCAGCCGGCGCTCGATCTCGCCGACGGAGCGTTCCGACGTCGCCAACAGACTGAGGATGATCCGGCGGTTGGGCTCGGCGATGATCGCGAACGATGATTCCATGGGATTATATATACCTCATTGATCATATGCCTGTCAAGGCATATTCGGCCCCGGCCTTTTACGGACCCTGGGCGTAGACATACGTAGTGGGAATCCGCAGAATGAAGCAGGTACTGAGAGCTTGTCTCCCTCGGCTCACGATTCTCAGCGGAGGTCCGATCATGACCAGACGATTGCGCTATCAGGTGGCTGTCAGCCTGGACAGTTTTATCGCCGGGCCGAATGGCGAGTATGACTGGATCGTGATGGATCCCTCCATCGACTTCGGTGCGCTGTTCAAGGAGTTCGATACCGCGGTGATGGGACGGAAGACGTACGAGGTAACCACGGCGCAGGGCGGCACTGGCGCCATGCCGGGCCTCGATATCGTCGTCTTCTCGCGAACTCTGCCAGCGGCCACATTTCCCGGCGTGCGCATCGTCAACGACGATGCGCGGCGCGTCGTGAAGGAGCTGAAGGCGAAGCCGGGCCGAGATATCTGGCTGTTCGGCGGAGGTGAGCTATTTCGTTCGCTGCTCGATGCGGGACTGGTGGACACGGTGGAGGTCGCGGTCAACCCGGTACTGCTCGGCGATGGCATTCCGCTCCTGCCTCCCGGAGCGGCGACGAAGCTGGTGTTGACCGATCAGAAGACACTTCCGCGCTCCGGCATCGTTGCCCTCGCGTACTCTGTCGCCGGAAGCGGTGGCGCTGCTCCCCGCATTCGGTACGTCAAATCCACCAAGACTCGCAAGAAGAAGACGACACGCAGGAGGAGAGTATGACGCGGGAGCGACATCCAGGTGGTGTCTCTTTTGTCGAAAACTCCCAGCTTCCTTCGTCGCATTAGAAACCAACAGAAGGATCCATGAGAAAGCTGATCGTGCATGAGTTCGTGACCATGGACGGCGTGATGCAGGCGCCCGGCGGAAAAGACGAAGACACCGATGGAGGATTTGAGTACGGGGGCTGGACGTTGCCCTACTGGCACGACGACATCGGCAAGACCTTCGGCGAGCTGATGAAGGATGTAGATGCGTTCCTGCTCGGTCGCCGCACTTACGTGACGCACGCCGCGGCGTTTGAGCCGATGCCAGCGGGGGATTTTTTCGGGGACATGATGAATGCGCCGAAGAAGTACGTTGTCTCGAAGACGCTCAAGAAGCCAGCATGGCGCGACACGACGATCATCCGCGACAACATCATCGAGTCTGTGCGCGCGCTGAAAGCACAGCCCGGCAAGAACATCCTGCTGGATGGCAGCAGCCAGCTTCTCCACGCGTTGCTCGAGAACGACCTCGTTGACGAGCTGCACTTGACTCTCTATCCAATCGCGCTGGGAAGCGGCAAACGGGTGCTGCCGAACGGCGTGTATGCGACGTTTGCGCTGACATCGGCGACACCGTATCCGACCGGCGTGGTGGGCCTGCACTACACGCGCAAGCGTTAGAACGAAGCCTAAGTTGACGAAAGGCGAGCCGCGGGTGATCGTCTCTCACACGAGTTATGCGCGACGTCCGGGTGGCGACCGTCCAGTTTCAGCACGAGGCCGGCAACAAGGCATATAACCTTGGTCGCGTCCGACATTTCGTGGAGACGGCCGCCACATCGGGCGTCGAGATCATCGCGTTTCCGGAGATGTGTCTCACCGGCTACTGGCACGTGCGCAAACTCTCGCGCGACGAAGTGGACGCACTGGCTGAACCCATCCCCGACGGTCCGTGCACGCAGGAGCTGCTTCGGATGTCCCGTGACCACCGCATGACGATTGGTGCGGGACTCATCGAACGGGACAGCGATGGACGGTTGTACAACGCCTACGTGGTGGCGATGCCCGACGGACGCTGGGCCCGTCACCGCAAGATGCACGAGTTCGTGAGCGAATTCATCGCCGACGGTGACCAGTTCACGGTGTTCGACACCCCTCACGGATGCCGAGTTGGCGTACTCATTTGCTACGACAACAACATCATCGAAAACGCTCGCGCGACAGCACTTCTTGGCGCCGAAATCCTGCTCGCGCCGCATCAGACGGGTGGCTGCAACTCGGTGAGTCCGCACGGAATGAAGCCGATCGATCCGGACATCTGGGCGCGTCGCAAGGAGGATTCCGCCGCGTGCGAGGCGGAGCTCTGTGGACCCAAGGGGCGCGGCTGGCTAATGCGGTGGCTGCCGAGCCGGGCGCACGACAACGGGATGTTTCTGCTGTTCAGTAATGGCATCGGTCCCGACGACGACGAGATCCGCACCGGCAACGCGATGGTGCTCGATCCTTATGGCGAAATCATCGCCGAGACGCGATCGACGGACGATGCGATGGTAGTGGCCGATCTGGACGCGTCGCTGCTCGAATCGTCGTCGGGGCGGCGCTGGCTGCGCGCACGACGGCCGGAGCTGTACGAATCGCTGACGCGACCAACGGGCAAGGAAGAGAGTACGCGTCGCGTGCGCTTCGGCGAATGATGTCCAGAATCAGAATCGGCCGCGTCGTCACGTCGATGCGCCGTCCCGTCCCTCCGCGATTGACTGATTAAGCAGGCTTAGAGAGCGTAGAGAGAGATCGGGAACGGCCCTGGCCCGTCGCGTCCGGCGGTTTTCAACGCGAAAGACGCTAACCGTGTCAGAGAGTGGGACTCGCTAAGGATCTCTCTCCCGGAGGACTCGTGTCGGTTCGTGGATTGGCCGCCATCGTCGCGGTCTTTGTCATTCCCTTCTCCGCCGCCGCACAGCCAGCAAAGACCCAGAGCGCGAGTGTCGACGAGCTGGCCGGACTGTGGAAAGCACAGCGCTGGTTTGGCCCCGTTGCGCGCGGGCCACTGGTGATCAAGCGCACCGGCTCGTCGTACACGGCAGACATTGTCGGCCACACGGTACCGGTTCGCCTCGAGCGCGGTGAGCTCTCTTTCGAGCTTCCCAACAATCAGGGGAAATTCAGAGGAAAGCTGCAGACCGACGGGGCAATCTTCGGGTTCTGGTTCCCGCCGAACTCGCCAACCGCATTGGTTCGCCTCCTTCCCGTAACGTTGCGGACGCTCAAGCCGAATGTTTGGAGCGGAGAAGTAAATCCGCCGGACGACACTTTCACTTTCTACATCCTGGCGCGGAAGAGACCCGACGGCTCGATGGGGGTCTTCCTCCGCAATCCCGATCGCGACATGGGCGCGCTGTGGGCTATCGATCGTATCGGGCGCGATGGCAACGCCGTCAAGTTGATCTCCAAACCTGCCGACGGTCCCGAAGAAGACGCCGCCGTCGGAACGTACAATCCCGAAGACTCCGTGCTCATCATTTATTTCGGGGGGCGCGGCGGAACGTACGAGTTCAGGCGCGAAGTCGGGGAGAGCGATTTCTATCCAAGGGGCAAGAACGCGGCGACTTACGTCTACGGTGGCGCTCCATTGGCGCGTGACGATGGCTGGCCAACGGCTACTCTCGACGAGGTCAACATCGACCGCGCCACCATCGAGAAGATGGTGCAGCGGATCATCAACACGCCGATGGAATCCGTTCACAACCAGCAGATCGACGGCGTGCTGATCGCGCGCCACGGCAAGCTGGTGCTCGAGGAGTATTTCCACGGCCAGCATCGCGACAAGCTGCATGACACGCGCTCGGCGGCGAAATCAATGACCGCCACTCTGGTCGGCGCGGCGATGTACGCGGGCGCGCCACTCACGCTGTCGACGCCCGTCTATCAGATCATGAACGGCGGAGTATTTCCCGCAAGTCTGGATCCGATGAAGCGGCAGATGACACTCCAGCATTTGCTGTCGATGTCGTCAGGCTACTACTGCAACGACTCCGACCCGAAGGCGCCCGGTCGCGAAGACACCATGTGGCAATCGGGTGCGCCGAATTTCTACAGTTACGCCCTCGCGCTGCCAATGGCCTACCGCCCCGGCGATACGGCCATTTACTGCAGCACCAACCCCAATCTGGCGCTCGGCGTTCTCCAGCAGGCGACCGGCGAGTACCCGCTATACACGTTCGATCGATTGCTGGCGACCCCGCTCAAGATCCGCACCTACGGATGGGGCACCGATCCTGGCGGAAATCCTTACGGGGGCGGCGGGGCTGAGTTCACGCTGCGCGACTTCATGAAGTTTGGGCAGCTGATGCTCAATGAAGGCGAGTGGAACGGGAAACGAATACTCTCCAAAGATTTCGTCACCCGCGCCTCATCGCCGATTGCGAGAATTGGCACCCGACCGTACGGGCTTGGCTGGTGGATTTACGCCCTTCCCTATGGCAATCGGACGCTGCACGCGTTCGCCGCGCTCGGGAACGGCGGACAGAATTTGTTCGTTGTCCCGGACCTGGATCTGGTCGTCGCGGTCTACGCCAGCAACTACGGTGACAGAGTCCTGTTCGAGATTCAGAACGATCTGGTGCCTAAGCAGATTTTGCCGGCAGTGAGGTAAGGAGGGGCGAGGGGCGAGGGACGAGGGGCGAGAGAAGCGGGGAGCGGGAAGACGCGTATCTTTCACAGTGACTGCGCGGCATCTACGGCGCCGCACCCACCCCAATCGAACGAAGACGTGGAAGACACCGATAACCCCCGGGCGCCTCAGTGGAGCACATCGCCGACCGCAAAGACCAGGAACACGGTCCAGCGTTCTGTGACGGCACTCCTCGACGCGCTGGCACCCGAACGCGTACTCAAGCGCGTAGAACAGCTGGAAGGATCCGTCGAACAGCACCGTACACCGACCGGTTGCGTCCTCCAGGCAGCGGACTGTGCGGTGAGTGTGTCATGGTTTGCTGATGCGACCAAGGACGCCGAGCTCGGCGAGCTCCATATTCTCGTCTGGCGCGGCAAAGTTGCGCGACGCGGCACTCCTCGTAGCGCCAAGAACGCCACATTGATAGCGGAGCTCGTCCTCCGTCCAATCGAGCCTCCGACTGACGATAGCGTTTGGCAGGCGACCGATGGCGCGCGATACAACACCGCTTCTCTCGCCTCACACGTGTTATCGCTGCTGGAGACGCAGATCAGCGACAAATCCTCCTGAGGATGACCGACGGCACATGGCAGCCATGAACCTGCGGCTCGGACTTATGGTGTTGCTTGCCGGGTGCGCAGCATCGCATCCGAACGTCAACGGCGCGATTCCCGCCAGTGGCGTCGAGCTGCTGCAGCGCATGCACGACGCCTACGTCGGCAAATGGCCCAGGACAATCACCTTCGTTCAGAAAACGACTATCACCCGGCCCAACGGCGTGGTCGATACATCGACCTGGTACGAGGCGCTGAAATCACCGGATCGTCTGCGCATCGACATCGGTGATCCTGCCAAAGGAAATGGAGCGCTCTATACCGCCGATTCACTCTATGTAGTGCGGGGCGGCAAAATCACGCGCACGGTCGCATCGGGAAATCCATTTCTCCCGTTCGTCGCCGGTGTCTACGATCAACCGATGGAGACGACGCTCCGACAACTGGCGCCGTACCATTTCGATCTGTCGCGAATTCGCGCCGATGCCTGGCAGGGCCGCCCAGTCTACGTCGTCGGTGCCGCATCGCGTGACGATGTCGAATCGCCACAATTCTGGATCGACCGCGATCGCCTGATCGCGGTTCGATTTCTGGTCAAGCTGTCTCCCGCGGCCGACGCCAAGCCGAACGACATTCGTCTCGAGTCATACGTGCCGGTCGGCGGCGGCTGGCTGGCGACGCACGTGGCGATCATGGAAGGCAGTATCGTGCGTCAGGCGGAGGACTACAGCGATTGGCGCGGCGATGTCGCATTGCCGAACGACTTCTTCGTCGCCGAGAGATGGAGCGAGGTGCCGCACTGGTTTCGCGGGAAGTAATCGCGACAGAACCGATTACTCGATACGGATAAACGCGAGCGCGTTGTTGGCGTTCATCGGGATCACCAGCTGATTCGCGCCGGCGTCGTAGCACATTGACGCCGCGCTGGGAATGTTGCGCGCGATGAGCTCGGCGGGCTTGCCGGGACGGATACGTGAGACGCCACCGTTGATGACGCTGCTCACGTACTTGGTTCCGTCGCGCATGATCACCAGGCCATCACTGCCGGCCTGGGCGGCGTTCTCTGTCTTCAGCAGCTGACCTGCGGTAGAGAACGTCACCACGGCGTTGTCACCGGTGTTGACGACGACGATGTTGCCCTGCGGATCTATGGCAACGCCGTTGGGTTGACGAAGCGGCGCGCCCTGCACAAAGATCGACGACGTGCCGTCCGGCTTGATCTTCCAGACCTGCCAGGTCGTGGGATCCGGGTTGGCGCTGCGATCGCCTGTCACGGTCGCGTAGACGGTGCCGTCGTCGGCGACCTCGATGTCGTTGAACCAGGCGACACCCTCGACACGGAACTCGCCCGCCGGCCTACCCGTCTTCATGTCAAACTTGCGAACGACGGCGACACTCGGCTCAGTCGTGGTGGTGCCGCCATCACGATCGGCGACGTAGAGGAAGCCGTTGGCAATGTCACTGCCATAGGGTTCGTTCAATACCAGCGGCGGCGTGAGATTGGCTCGATCGGCGGGACTTTGCACACCAATCCAGCGCGCAGTGTTCACCGACCCGTCGTGATTGATGAACGAGACCCACGCATTGTTGACTTGCACGTTCTGCGGAACGCCGCGGTTCGGTACGACAATGAGCCCACGGTCAGGATCGTACGAGCAGCTCTCCGCGGAGTAGATGGCGCCGTAGACTCTGACGTTCGACGAGACTCCGCCGAAGGTTCCGTCGGTGGCCGGCTCGACGGGCAAGCCAAGTGGATTGCCGACGAAGAAGGGGCGCGGACCCTGCGGTTGCTGAGCGAGCGTCTCACCAATCGGCATGAAGACCAGCGCCGCTGCGCACGCGAAGAGTTGGCGTTTCATTTGCGATCCTCCGTCTGGTTGATTGCCTAAATCTGCGTCATTCTCCTGATGGAATTCAGATGGCCGAATTAGACGCGTCGTTGGCCGGCTTGCACGCTGCAGTGGCCGCGCTTCTCGCCACGGCTGACAGAGTCGGCGCTGCGTGGAAGATTCCGCGCGCGCCGGGGAAGTGGTCGCCCTCTCAGGTTGTAGAGCACGTGGCGCGCATCATGGAAGAATCCGCAAAAGTCGCTGCCGGTGAGCCTTCCGCGTTCCCGACGATGAACCGCTTAATGCACCCGATCCTGCGGCTCGTCTTCTTCAAGCGAGTCCTATGGAAGAAGGATTTTCCGAAAATGAAGGCAATCGATGCCATGGATCCACAACTCGGCCCCGACACGCCGAAGGCGGCACACGTTCGACTGGAAGGCGTCCTTACCCGATTCGATCGAGCCTGTCGAGGGCGAGCAGCCGCCGGACAGAAAGTCGCGAACCCCATATTTGGCCCTGTGGCGGTGGCAGATTTTGTCCGGTTCCAGAAGTACCACGTTCGCCACCACCACTTGCAGCTGCCCGGTGCGGAATAGATCCTATTTCCCGTAACGCTCGATGCGGTAGGCGATCTCGGGGCCGTCGTCTCCCTCGTACGCGAGCTGTGCAATCGCCAGCGTGAACGGCTCCAGATATCTGGCGATACGCAGTGGCCCAGCGTCGACCGGCTGAAAACCGACATCCCGAATCAGACGCGCCGCGACGTTCTTCGCCTTCTTGTCGTTCCCGCAGTACAGAAGGCTGGGCCGGCGGCGACGCCGTCGCTTGGAGCGGAATACGCCGAACAAGACCTCACTCGGGACAGTACTGAACGCGGAGACGACGTCAGCCCGTCGAACCTTTTTCGCCAACGCCTCGGCGCCGGACGATTTGTGCGCGATGACGAGATCCGTGTCGCCCGCGTTCATGGGCATCGAGCAGCTGACGATCACCTTGCCGGACAGATTGCCCGCCTTTTTCAGGACATCGTTGATGCGCGACCAGTGGACGGCGAGCAGCAACGCGTCCGCATCCTGCGCCGCCTCCGCAGGCGTGCCGGCACGAGCCCGTCCGCCCGCATCACCCGCCAGTCGTTTGAGCTTGGCGTCGCTGTGGGAGTAGCTGAACACGACTTCGTGGCCGGCCCGGGCGAAGATCGTTCCGAGCTTTCCACCCATCAGACCAGAACCGAGAATTCCAATTCGCACGTTCGTCTCCGTTTCGTTAATTGCTAGTCGTCGAGCTCGCGAGTCATCTCGATCATCGTTCGTCGGAAACCGGCGTGATCGAACAGGCGCTGGGCTGCCACGTTCTTCTCCGCCGTCGAGAGCACGACCCGCGGCGCACCGCGCGTCCTGAGCGCGTCGAGTGTCGCATCGAGCAGCAGGCGACCGATGCCCTGTTGACGATGTCGAGGATCGACCACGATGTCGTACAGCGCGCCTGCGGGCCCGCGCAGCGACATGTAGTCGGTTT
>JBKPDS010000246.1:0-4633 GCA_046727995.1 Gemmatimonadota bacterium | reverse complement strand
GCGCGCAGCTCCCTCTTTATGGTGTAGTGGGTGCTCCCGAACGTCTGTTGGAGCTCGTGAAGGAGGTCGTCCAAGGATTCCTCGGCGCTGGGAGTCTAATGTATGCCGAGGTGGCGCCGTTGAGCCATGCCGGCTACGGTGGGTGATTCACATCACGCTGAAGTTCAAAGCGCGGGTGCTCAACCCGATGCGCGATTTAATTGAATCGTTACAAAGCTGTCCACGACCTATGCCTTGACGTCACTTCAAGCCGGTCGTAGGTGTTTACCCTGAGGCGCACGGGATCTCGAAAATGAGACCGCCATCCGTCCCGCGCCGTTCAGCGACCATCCGCCTATGTCAAACACACCCGATCTCAGCCGCCGCCGCTTCCTAGGTGCTGCGGCTACCGTTGCCGCTGGCGAGCTAGGTCTCTCCGCTTTTTCCAGGAGGTTAGAGGCGATGACTCAACCGATTACTGAAGTTTCAACGGAGACGACGGGTGCGAGGAGCGACATTCGTCCGTTTCACGTGAGCTTTCCCGACGAGCAGCTAGCCGATTTGCGCCGTCGCGTCAAGGCGACCAGGTGGCCCGAGAGAGAGACAGTCGCTGACGATACGCAGGGTGTGCAGCTCGCGACGATGCAGGCGTTAGCGAACTACTGGGGAACCAATTACGACTGGCGCAAAGCGGAAGCGAAGATCAACTCGTACCCGAATTTCATTACGAATATCGATGGCCTGGACATTCACTTCATCCACGTCAAGTCGAAAGAAAAGAATGCGCTGCCGATTATCGTAACGCACGGCTGGCCCGGCTCGTTCGTCGAGCAGCTGAAGATCATTGATCCACTCACCAATCCAACGAAGTACGGCGGGACCGCGGCTGACGCTTTTGACGTAGTTATCCCGTCGCTTCCCGGCTACGGGTTCTCCGGCAAGCCGACTTCTCCCGGCTGGAACCCGGTGCGCATCGCAAAGGCGTGGACGACGCTTATGCGGAACCTCGGGTACAAAAAATTCGTCGCGCAAGGCGGCGACTGGGGCAATGCTGTTTCGGAAGTGATGGCGCTGCAGGCACCTCCCGAATTGCTCGGTATCTCCACCAACATGGCCGCGACGGTACCGCCGGCGATCGACATGGCGCTCTTCGCCGGCAAGGAGAAGCCGACCGATCTCGCCGCCGACGAATCGAGAGCGTGGGATCAGCTCGCCTTCTTCTACAAGAACGGCCTCGGGTACGCCAACGAGATGGCGCTTCGCCCGCAAACGCTGTACGGGATCGCGGATTCACCGATCGGTCTCGCCGGGTGGATTCTCGATCACGATGATGCCAGTCAGAAAATGATCGCGCGCGTGTTTGCTGGACAGCGAGAAGGCCTGTCGCGCGACGACATCCTGGACAACATCACGATGTACTGGTTGACGAACACGGCGATTTCGTCTGCCCGTCTGTATTGGGACACGCGGCACACGTTACCGCCGGGAGGCTTCTTCACCGTCAGGAACGTCCAACTGCCGGTGGTTGTAACGGTCTTCCCGGACGAGATCTACGCGGCGCCGCGGACCTGGGCCGAAAAAGCGTATCCGAAGATGATCTACTACGAGAAGTTCCCCAAAGGTGGGCACTTCGCAGCCTGGGAGCAGCCTGAGTACTTCGTGACTGCGATGCGCGACGGCTTCAGGTCACTGAGGAGTGCTGCGACGGCAAGTGGTCGCGCCGATTAGCGCGCCACGGTGAGGCTGACGAACCTGGAACAAATCGCATAACGGAGACGACAATGATTCTGAAGACAGCAGGTGCATGCTCAGTCGGTCTACTCCTCCTCTGCGCAGTCGACGCTGGAGCGCAAGGAGCGGCAAGGACAAAGCAGTCCGGAATGACGGCGAGTGCAGCCGCGAAACCAACGATCGTGCTCGTTCACGGCGCTTTTGCTGATGCGAGCAGTTTCCAGTACTTGATCCCTCTGCTGCAGAACGACGGTTATAACGTCGTCGCAGTGCAGAATCCTCTCTCGTCACTCCAGGACGACATCGCTACCACCAAACGTCTCATCGACGCGCAGAAGGGACCGGTGGTGGTGGTTGGACACTCGTACGGTGGCATCGTCATCAGCGGCGCTGCATCAGGAAATCCGAACGTGAAAGCTCTGGTCTACCTTGCTGCGTTCGCGCCTGAAGCAAACGAGCCGGTAGGGCCCCTCACTGATAAGTATCCAACCGCGCTCGGGAAAGCATTGAGGCCCGACGCGGCTGGCTTCCTCTACATCGCCTGCGATCAGGTTCACGACGTGTTCGCCGCCGATCTGCCGGAGAGTGCAGCGAGGGTCGTCTGCGCCACGCAAAAGCCGGTTCACAACTCGGTATTCGGCGCGACGATCGATTCACCGGCGTGGAAAACCATTCCATCCTGGTATCTCGTTTCTCGTCAGGATCATGCGCTGAATCCGGATCTCGAGCGCTTTTACGCCAAGCGCATGGGCGCAAAGACCAGTGAGATCAACGCCAGCCACGTTGCGTTCATCTCGCATCCGAAAGTTGTCGCGAGGTTGATCGAGCAGGCAGCAACTGCATCGGCGAAGACCTCGCAGTAGTTCGTGATCTGTCGCGGCCAACAATTCATCGCAGTGGAGGTCGCTTTGAAGCTCATACGATTGCTGAGGCCGATGGTTTTCGGCGCCGGAGCGTTGCTTGTGTTCTCATACCATAGCCAAGGCCAGACAATGACATCTACACAACCAATCCCAACTGGCGATCCTGGATCCGCCACTTCGGTTCCTGTCAGGCAACGCGCGACTTCAGATCAGGACGCCATTCGGCCTTTCAAGGTGCAGGTGCCCGAGCAGGCACTGATGGATCTCAAGCGCCGCATCAATGCGACGCGCTGGCCGGATAAGGAGACAGTCCCCGATCGGTCTCAGGGCGCGCAGCTAGCCAGCATGGAGGAGCTCCTGCGTTACTGGGGAACCAGCTACGACTGGCGTAAAGTCGAGGCCAGACTCAACTCGTACCCGAATTTCATCACCAACATCGACGGCGTCGACGTTCAGTTCATTCAGGTGAAGTCGAAAGAAAAGAACGCCCTGCCGCTGATCATCACGCACGGCTGGCCCGGGTCGGTCATCGAGCAGCTCAAGATCATCGATCCACTCACCAATCCGACTGCACACGGCGGTACCGCCGCCGACGCTTTCGATGTCGTGATTCCCTCCATACCCGGTTACGGCTTTTCTGGAAAGCCGACCGCTGGCGGTTGGGATCCAGCGCGCATCGCGCGAGCGTGGGGTGTGTTGATGAACCGACTCGGCTACACTCGCTATGTCGCGCAGGGCGGCGATTGGGGTAGCGTGATCTCCGATGAGATGGCGCGTCAGGCAGTGCCGGGACTGCTCGGCATCCACATCAACCTGGCTCAGGTAGTCCCGCCCGAAGTCGGAGCTGCGCTTGCTACCGGTGGACCCGCACCGGCTGGAATGAACGAGCAGGAACGCGCCGCCTTCGATATGCTCGTCGCCGGAGGAAAAACGGGCGGCCTGACGTATTTCGCGATGATGACTGCGCGGCCCCAGACCCTCGGTTACGGTGAGGCAGACTCACCTGCCGGGCTCGCGGCGTGGATTCTCGTCCATCCGGGATTTTCACTGTGGAAGTTTGGTGACGACCCCGCACAGACACTGACGAAAGACGATGTGCTCGACAACATCACGCTGTATTGGCTTACCAATACCGCGGCATCGTCGGGACGGCTGTACTGGGAGAACAAGGGCAGAAACGCTCTTTCATCCGCGGCGTGGAAGACCACCGAGATCAAACTACCAGTGGCA
The DNA here is from genome assembly GCA_046727995.1 of Gemmatimonadota bacterium. GTDB lineage: Bacteria > Gemmatimonadota > Gemmatimonadetes > Gemmatimonadales > Gemmatimonadaceae > UBA4720. The sequence goes on along the minus strand of JBKPDS010000246.1, from coordinate 830 downwards.
ACGACGGTGTTTGGTGAAGATGCTTTTCGACCGCCCGAGAGCTGGGCGCGGCGCGCGTTTCCGAAACTGATTTACTACAACCAAACGACGAAAGGCGGACACTTCGCAGCGTGGGAGCAACCGGAGCTGTTCGCGTCGGAACTACGCGCCGCCTTTAAATCGCTTCGCTAACGGAGTCCCTGGCGATGTCATCGCCCTGCCATAACACCGATCGCCGCCACTTCCTTGGCACCGCGCTGATGACGGTGGTGGCAGGTCGATTCCGGCTCAACCACTGGGCGAATATGCAGACCAACGCGAGGTCAGTCGGAGAACGAAACATGATGGCGCCATCGGGCTCATCGTTTGACTCACTGAAGCAGATCGACGCCGGCGTTCTCAACGTCGGCTACGCGGAGGCCGGCCCGGCGAGCGGTCCTCCGGTCATCCTGCTCCATGGGTGGCCGTACGACATTCACGCCTTCGTCGATGTCGCTCCGATTCTCGTCGCGAAAGGGTATCGCGTGATCATGCCCTACCTTCGCGGCTACGGCACTACTCGCTTTCTCTCCGACGACACGATTCGAAATGGAGAGCAGGCAGCGATAGCTATCGACACCATCGCATTGATGGAAGCACTCAAGATCGAGAAGGCGATCGTCGCCGGCTTTGACTGGGGCTCACGAACGGCCGGCATCATGGCAGCGCTGTGGCCCGAGCGCGTGAAGGCGCTCGTTGCCGTCAGTGGATATATCAGCGTGAACCTGGTTGCCAATCAGCAGCCGTTGCCGCCGAAGGCCGAGCTCGGGTGGTGGTATCAGTACTACTTCGCCACGGAGCGCGGCGTGCTC
>JBKPDS010000245.1:0-23801 GCA_046727995.1 Gemmatimonadota bacterium | reverse complement strand
CCTCAGTCTCGTTTACGGCAGGCGCGCAACTATCCGCAGCGAAGCCCGTTCAGATCGGTGTCGCTGGCGGCGCGTCACTTCCGACCAGTGACTTATCGGATGGCGCCAACACCGGATTCAACGTCACCGGTACCGTCGGTTTGAATCCGAAGATGATTCCGCTGGGAATCAGAGTCGACGCAGCGTACAACCGCTTCGGTCTCAAGAGTCCCCTCAGTGGAAACGTCTCGTACACGGCTGTCAGCGGCAATCTCGTGTACAAGTTCCCATCGGCGACTGTTTCCCCTTACGCGATCGGCGGCGCTGGCTGGTGCCACACCACTTCCAGTGTTACCGGCAGTGCAAGCGACAACAACTTCTGCTGGAACGCTGGCGGCGGCATCAGCATGCCGCTGAGCGGCTTCGACACCTTCATCGAGGCGCGCTACAACCAGATTCAAACCTCTGGCACTTCCACGAAGTTCGTTCCGATCACGTTCGGAGTGATGTTCTAACTCGCGGGATCGGGCGATAAAAAAGGGAGAGGGCCAACGCCTTCTCCTTTTTTTTCGTTTCTCCATTGCCGAGCGGCGCGTCTGTACACCGATACTCCACGTATCCGAGCGAATCCCGCACCCAATCCGAACGAATGCGCATTCTCGTCGTTGACGACGACAAATCGATACTGAAATTGATCGCGCGGGTCCTGCGCGATGAGGCCTATGCCGTCGATACGGCATCGACTGGCGAAGAGGCCCGCACTCTGGCGCTGGTAAACGAGTACGACGGAATCATCCTCGACCTGCAGCTCGGAGATCGTCACGGATTCGAGATTCTCCAGGAGCTGCGCCGACACGGACGACGCACTCCGGTGCTGCTTTATTCCGGCCGGGCCGATACCGATTCGATAGTGCGCGGCCTCGACGCCGGCGCCGACGATTACGTCGTAAAGCCGGTGTCGAATGAGGAACTGAGGGCACGAGTGCGAACCATCATTCGCCGCGGAACCGGCAGCTCGCGGGTCGGCGAGCAGGTAAGTGTCGGCAACCTGACCCTGAACCGACTGACGCGGCGAGTAACGTCCAACGCGCAGGAGGTTAACCTGACCTCGATGGAGCTCAAGCTCCTCGAGCATCTCATGCTGAAGGCAGGCGAAACGGTTTCGCGGAGTGAGCTCCACGACAAAGTGTGGGACATGCACTTCGATCCGAGCTCGAACGTCATCGATGCGCACGTGGCGAGACTGAGGAAAAAACTTCAGCAGGCTGGGTCCAGCGCCGCCATCACTACCCGCCGCGGCATCGGATTCGTACTTTCCCCTGCGCCTACAAGGGCTTCAAACGAAAAGAGTTAGCCGGCGCGGAGTATGACGAACCCGTCATAATCCGTTCACAAAGCCGTCACAGAGCGAGGTACAAATTGTGCCTCTTCGAATTCACCGCAACGATGAGCTCCGGCTCACAGTTGTCTGGAGGCTCTGTAAATGGCTCGTCTTCGGACCGCGTTCGTCGCAGTCGCACTGGGTAGCGCATTGGTCTCGCGCTCCGCAGTAGCGCAGCACGGCGGGTCGGTGAGCCTCACGCACACGGTGACGGTTACAGTTCCTCCTCGCGTGAAGGTGCAGGTCGGAAACGCTCAGGTATCTCCGAGAGCCATGAGCGTTTCCGGCACGCCTTCCGCGAACGGTTTGTCGCTCAGCGTCCGCGCCACGGAACCCTGGGCACTCTCGATCGGCAGAGCCGCGGGAAAATCCGGATTGCAATGGTCGCACGACGGTCAGTCTGATTTCTCGGCGGTCACTGATCGCCAGTCGACGGTTGCGTCAGGGACGATCTCCCAGATTCCGACATCGGCCACCGTCTTCGTGCGCTCGGCAACGTCGTCGAGAGATGGGGACAGGGATTCCGCCGCAGTGATGCTCACCGTCGTCGCGCAATAAGCGATCTGTAAGTGCCGCCGCAGATTGATATCACAAATTCGCTGCGCGCTGTCTGAATCTGACCAAGCACCCCCCTCACAATCGTTACTGGGTCGACGCTGACGCGTCGTATTGTCGGTGAGGGCCGGCAAGCGCTCCTCTGCTACGGTCCACGCGGCCGGTGCACGACGCAAAACCCTCCCGTAAACCAGATCAGCGTCCTCCGAGTTTGCATCACGGCAGCTTGCGGGCGCATTCTCGAACAAGGAGAAGCTTTGAAGCGTTCACTGTACCTCGCGATCGCCGCGATCGCACTCGTCGCAGCTCCGCGCGTTTCGCACGCGCAGCTCGGCGTCCTGAAGCCGTTCCAGCTCGGCGTCGCTGGCGGCGTTGCTCAGCCCATGAGCGACCTGTCGAATGCCGCCAAGCTCGGCTACAACGCCACCGCGGCGTTGGAAATCCATCTGCCGTTTATCCCGGTTGGCCTGCGGGTCGATGGCGCGTACAACGAGTTCGGCGAGAAGATCACCGGCGCTGGTAAGCTCCACACCATCAGCGCGACTGGTAACGTCGTGTGGCGTCTGCCGAGCATCGGCATCTCGCCTTATCTGATCGGCGGCGCTGGACTGTACATGGTCGGCTCTGATGCTGCTGGCGCGACCACCGATAACCACCTCGGCTGGAACGCCGGCGCTGGTATCAATCTGCCGCTGTCGGTCTTCAAGGCGTTCGTTGAGGCGCGCTACAATCGCGTTTCGACCGATGCTAGCTCGATGCAGTTCGTGCCGGTTACCGTCGGCATCATGTTCTAAGCTTTCGGGGCAACCCGGAAGTGCAAAGGGGAGGGCTAAATGCCCTCCCCTTTTTTTGCGAGCTGAAACTTGCGAGGCGCCGCCGCAACTCGCGCTGATCGCCCGGCTTAATAAAACTCGGCTAATTGAATCTGCGCACTGCTCAGAGCAGTCCCATAAAACCGGACAAAATCCCCGCTGCGCAGGTTGTTGAATTTGTTCAGATCGGTGGTGCGGAGGTTATTCGAAAGCGTCACCGTCACCGTGCTGTAATTGTTCATGTCCACCGTGAACAGACCGTTTCGCCTATCGACCTGACGAACAGTGCCCTGCCACAACTGCATGTTAGATGAAACCGTCCCTGTTCCATTGGTACTGACGGAGCGGTCGACCTGCACATAGTCCGTGTAGTAACTGTTGCCGTTGGCCTGGATGCGCGCCGTGACTTGGTCGCCGTACTCGAGCGCCGTCGGTGAGTAGTTCTGGTTCTGGTAGACCACCTGGGTCTGATTGTCGTATGAGACCGGAACCGTTTGACCGCCAGTCGTCTGAATCGAGATCTGCTGGTACCGCGAGTCTACGCCTCGAATAGTACCGCTGAGCTGGTTCTGGCCCGCACCGTTGCCGAGCACGCCACCTAGAATGTTGCCAAGGTTGCCGGCGCAGGCGCCGACCGAAACCAGCATGAGCGCCCCAGCGGCACCCCTTCGTATACGTTGGATTGTTGTCGCCATGACCCCTCCTGTGGGGAGTTACAAGAGCAATCGCGGTGCCTGTCGCTCCCTTCTATCTTTGCAGTCGATGAGAAGAATTCTGCTCTGGGTCGCTGCGACGGCGGCGTTCGGCTGTGGGCGGTCCAAAGAGACTGGCGACCAATCACATCAGGAAACTGGAGTGGTCTCCGCTTCGCCTCTGACCATGGTGACGACGAGCAGCAGCACGACTATCGTCCAGTGTCCACGCACGGGTAAGTGGGCACTGTGCAGCGTCGAGAAGCGGCTCAAACAATCCGGGTTCGTTGTTACTCCCGTGAAGGGCATCGCTCCGCGGCGGGCGGGATTCAGCGTCAGCCCAGCGGTCTACACCTTGGGGAGATCACGGCTGGAGCTTTTTATCTATCCGGATTCGGGCGCGGTGGCGCGCGATGTCTCCGGGCTGGACACCTTGATCGCCGCGCCCCGCGGATCACCGACCCCGTGGCCGATGACACCGACATTCGTGCGATCGGCGAATCTGCTGGCGGTTCTTCTAACCGACAGTCAGCAGCAAGCAGAAAGATTCAATCTCGCGCTCACTGCTGGTGCGCCACAACCTTGAGAAGCGTATCCGTGATGGGAACATGCACTCGGGCAATTGACGCCAATGGCTGATGAACAGCTGATCGGACCGCGACCGATATCAACCCCCGCCGAGATCAGGCTGAGGCGCGGGGGCTCGCGAGAGCTCCCGCCTGACCTCCTGAAGGCGGCGTCGCTACGCCTCGCAATCCTGGCGCAGCTGGCGGCAGTGATGTGGGTTGTCGCGGTCGCACTTGGCCACGTCGCAGCATACGCGATTTATCCGACGAATACCCGCTGGCGTCAACTCGATTTCACGGACGGAATCGCGGCGGCGTGTGTAATTGTCTCCCTGGCACTCGGCTCTTATGCGCGGCGGAGCACGCAGGATCCGAGACGCATTCTGGATCTCGGGCTTTGGTACATGGTCCTTAATGCGTTTGCGCTCGGTGTGCTCTTTCACCTCGGGGGAATTCCGTCAGGGATTATGGTATTCCCGGAGATTTCATGGGTTGGCGCTCTCGTCCTGATTTTCGCAGCGATCGTTCCGAGCCCGCCGAAAAAAATGCTCATCGCCGGCGTGGTGGCGGCCTCGATGAATCCGATCAGCATGATCGTCGCCAAGGCGCGGGGGGTTTGGGATTTCGGCCCCTGGTCGAGAGTTCTCGTCATGCATTATCCCGATTTTATCCTGGTCGGCGCGGCGGTCGTTATTTCGCACGTCGTGACCAAACTCGGCCAACAGATTACCAAAGCCCGCGAGCTCGGTAGCTATCGGCTGGGAGAGCTGCTTGGCCGCGGCGGGATGGGCGAGGTCTACAAGGCGGAGCATCGAATGCTCGCGCGACCAGCCGCGATAAAACTCATTCGCCCGGAGATGCTCGGAGCAGCCGACGAGGAGACGGCGCAGCTGGCGGTGACGCGGTTTCGCCGCGAGGCGCAGGCAGCGGCGAACCTGCGGTCACCTCACACAGTGGAGTTGTACGACTTCGGCGTCACCGAAGACGAGACTCTCTATCTGGTGATGGAATTCCTGGAGGGTATGGATCTGGAAACGCTCGTGCGTGAGACGGGCCCGCTACCGTCTGGGAGAGTGATCCACATTCTCCGCCAGGTGTGCGATTCCCTGGACGAAGCGCACACTCGCGGGCTCGTTCACAGAGACATCAAGCCGGCGAATATCCACCTCGGACGCGTCGGACTAGTGGATGATTTCGTAAAGGTGATGGACTTTGGCCTCGTCAAAGAAGTTTCGGGCGCGACCACTGAGCATTCGCTGGCGACGATCCCGGGACAGATGGCTTTGGGCACGCCGGCGTACATGGCTCCGGAAATGGCGCTCGGCGAGGCTGTCGATGGGCGCGCCGACATCTACGCGCTCGGCTGCGTTGCCTACTATCTGCTCACGGGCAATCTCGTCTTCGAAGCCGAGAAGACGTTTCAGATGATAGCGAAGCATCTGCAGTCCCAGCCGATTCCCCCGTCGCGGCGAACCGATCGGACGATTCCTACTGAGTTAGAGCGAGTCATACTCAAGTGCTTGTCGAAGAGAGCCGACGATCGCCCGCAAAGCGCGGCAGGTCTGGCTGACGAACTAAGCTGGATTCCCACAGAGGGTTGGACTCAGGCTCAAGCGAAAGAATGGTGGGGCAATCGTCAATCAACGGCGCCGCCCATACAAGTGAACACTACTGCTGAGCCTTATCCCTTCCTTGTGACCAATTCGCGCACCGCAGAGGTCTAGAATTTTGGGCGTGATGGTTAACGAAACTTATCGGGAGGAGCGAAATTGCCCGGATTTCGCCCGGCTCACGTTATGGGAAATTCTGCACTTGAGTCAGCGAGCGAGCCGCTATTCGCGGCCGCTTTCGAGAACGCGCCCCACCCGATGGCGCTTATCGACGCTAATGGTCTGATCGTCCAGGCCAATCGAAGCCTTTGTCGAATCCTCGGCTTCACGCGAACGGAGCTCTGCGCATTGCGCGCCTCCGACATCATTCATCCGGACGACGCAGCAACAGAGCGGGAGCAGCGGAAGCGATTGGCGGCGGCTGACATCGGTCGTTACGACCTCGTCCACCGCTACATTCGCAAGGACCTGAAGACCGTGTGGGCGCGAATGTCGGTTTCGGCAATCAGGGGCAGATCGCTCGAGCCGATAGTCTTCGTCGCCGAGCTCGAGCTCGTGCCGCCATACAACTGCGCCGAGGACTTCCTGGATCACGAAGTCTGGTTCGCCCGGCTGGGTGACGCGACCCTGGCAGCCATCCACGAGATCGGGAATACGTTGACGGCGTTGATGCTGAACTCGGAGATGATCGTCGAGCAGTGCCGTCAGAATGAGGTGGGCCAGTCCGCCGAAGCGATCTTCAAGGCCGCGCGACGCATCGCGTTCTCGCTGAGGCGCCTGCGCCGCGTGCACGACAGCCAGGCGGTCGCCTACATCGGCCCGAATCGGCTGCTCGACCTGCGTCTCGTTGAACCGCCGGTGCTACGCGCAGATTCGCCACCGAACGAGCAGGGGGCCGCCTAAAGCAACGGAACCGGAAAGTTCTGGACAGAATTGGGGCTCCTGCGCAGAATTGACATCCCCCAATCCGGAGCCGTTCGATGCACCCCCGCATCTATTCCGCAGCGCTTGCTGCCACTGTGCTGCTACCACGACTCGCCACGTCCCAGGGAGCTGCTACTGCCGCCACGTCCTCGGCAAATCCCGTTGCCGACGCGTTTCGCGATTATGCGAAGACCTCCGCTAAGAATCTGACAGCGGCGGCCGAGGAATTTCCGGCAGACAAGTACAGTTACAAACCGACACCGGCGCAGATGAGCGTTGGCGATATCGTCGTTCACCTGATTCAGGGCAACGATTTTCTCTGCGGCACGATCGGCGGCATGAAAGCCCCGGCTCGCGCAAAACTGACTGGCACGGACAGCAAGGATGCACTGCTCGCGCAATTGCGGGAGAGCTTCGCTTTCTGCGACCAGGCGCTGGCACCGCTCACTGATGCGACCCTCGGCGAACAGCTACCATTTTTTGGTGGCCGAAAAATGTCGAGAGCGGCGATAATGACGCTGACGACTGGTGACTGGGCTGACCACTACAGCCAGTACGCCAATTATCTGAGGTTGAACGGAATGCTGCCGCCGACGGCGAAGAAGCCGGCGATGTAGCAATCTTCTCAAGAAGAAAAAAAAATCCCGCACCAGTGCACGGTGCGGGATTTTTTGTTACGGATTGCGAGCTGGTTGCGAACTGCGAGCTAGGGAGGGTATTTGCCAGTAGAGATCGCGCTAATGATGATGCATCTCGCTCATGGCGATGGTGTAAGGAGAGCCGGGTGTGCACTTCATCGCCGCATTCGTCGACGTGAAGATCCCCTTCGGATTGTCTTTCCACAGCCAGACGTGCAGATCGTAATGACGGAGGGTGGCGGGCATGATTGGCTCGTGACCATCCATCGGACCGGCGAGAGTCTGACCGAAGATGCTCGGCGCGACATCTCCAGCGACGGCAACCGGCATGAACCATTCGGCGGCGGCGAGGACCAGCCTGTCGCCGACCGGTTCATAGATCAGAACCTGCGGTTTGGTGGGGTCGAGCTTGGGACCGATGTTGGCTGGGTTGAGGAAATGGACGCCCATCGCGCCCGGCGGATAGACGACGTTGCCGTCGGTGGCGCCGGTTGGAAAATCCATGCAGGCGAGCGTCGAGAAATATCCGTCCTTGATAGCGGCGAACGGGTCGCGGTATTTGGAGAGCGCGGTTCGCGCCGCGTCCAGGTCGGGTGACATCGAGGCGCTCGTTACCGCCGCCTTCGCCTGAGCTTGCGCGGCAGGTGGTGAAACGAACGAAACTGCGAGAGTGAGGAGGAGGAGCAGACACGGGACGTGCCACTTCGTGTTCATGGGCGGGTGAAAGCGCATACTGTCTCCTCGGGCTTTTTCGAGTGCCCAAGAATGCCGGCGCCCCCAGGACGCGTCAATGACCGGAAGTACGCGTTGCTTTGCACAGACACCCATGCGGAAAAAGAAAACCCCGCCAGCGGGGTAGACTCTGGCGGGGTTTTACTTCGCGACTTCGGCGGGTTTCTCCGGCTTTCTCCAGGGCGGCTTTTGATAGGCAGGGCGTGCCTGTATCGCCAGCAACTCTGCATAGTAGGCGATGATGCGTTTTCTCACCGATTCGGTGGTGTCGTTTGCCTTTGCCTCGAAGGGAGCGTAGCGGGTGTTGCCGCTGGAATCGACCCTGAACCACCACCACGGGGCCATCCCTTCCCTGCTTGGAACCTCTACGGAGCAGAAAAAGGTGCGCTCCCCATCTACGAACTGGAACTCTCTCACTTTTTCCTTGGAAAGTGTGATCCGAATACGTGATTGAAATCTAGCTCATTTCACCGCGCTTGAGGCTGAATAAGAACAAAAGTCGCTCACCGGTGGCGGTGAGCCTCGAGGATATAGATCGTCCTGGGAGCGATCTTAGTCTCGCTTCGCCACGCGACGCCGTCCGCTTCCTGTCCGAGGGGACGTTCCTCGCCGAGGATGGAGAGTCCACACTCCTCATAGAGGACGCGGTAGGTCTCTCTCCGTTAGGAAGAAACCCAGCCCTACGCCGAGAAGGAATAAGAAGAGTCCATTCGACCAGCCAAGTGTGTAGCGAGCATCGGTGTAAGTCTGAAAAAGAACTCCACCGTAATGGTGAGCCGGAGGCGATATGAGTACCGGCAGAACGAATGCTATATAGCCGGGTACCGGTACCAGGAGCCATTTCAGGAATCGGATGTTGACTCTCATAGGAAGCCAGTCTCCAAGCTCAAACTTATGGGGCTGGGCACGAAAGAGAAAAACCCCGCACGCCTAAGCGCATGCGGGGTAATGATCTGAGGTTCATGGGCCTACCTAGCGTGCGAACTGCGAACTAGAGTGGGTATTTTGGCGATCTGGTGTTCGAGATGGGCCTGGGTAGAGTTGAACTACCGACCTCACGCTTATCAGGCGACCGAAGGGGAGTAAGAAGTCCGGCAAGAAATCTGTAAATCGTTGACGGACAGCGTGATCTGCCGTTGTTCACCCTTCGCGATGCCGGATAATGTCGGAGTCAATCGACAGCGCAATCGACAGCAAGATGACGTCTCCGAAGCGATCGCGCCTTCAACATCCTTCAGTTGTAGTTGCCTGAACGGAAACGATTTACTAATTCCTCGATCGTCTTCCGCATGACGAGTGCTGCTGCCAGAATCGGCGGATGGGGACTAGGGTGTCCGCTTCCCCGCTCGGCTTGGGTTAATGGCCCAGCGGCCCATTCCCACTGGCGTGGCGCTGATGGATGTCGGGACCAGCTCGGACGCTGATTTGCTTCTGAATCGCTCAACCCGTCGGCAAGTCAATCACCCCGCCTCGCCGACGTCAACGCATTAATGATGATCGCCCTTACGTTCGGAGTCGCGCCGTCGGACGTGATACTCAGGCCGCGCGTTCCCGCCGTCGGGAAGATGAGTTCCGTTACCGACGTTTCACCCCCTTTGCGCCAGGACCTCGATTGACGACGCGTCAAGCAGAAACCGAAGAACGACCTCAGCGTTGGCGACGCGTAACGGCGCGACGTGCGGCGCAGAAAAGTCGGGGTGGAAGCCGCCCTGTCCGGAGTGAGCGCGATCCAATACGAATCGGTTTCGCGCGGGGTCGATCACGATCGACGTGCGTTCCCCCGGCGCGGTTTGCAGCTGCACCGTGAACGGAGCCTTCCCAGCCACTTCGGTAAAACTCATTTCGACATCCAGCAGTGGCGGAAGATCGTTGTGTGCCGCAAGCCAGCGCGCGGCAGCGGCAAAGCTGCCTCCGCCAAACTGAAGCGGCGGCCCCATGCGCAGTTTCTTCAACTCACCCACCGGCTTCTGGACGAGCCGCAGACCGTCGGGTGCTCGTCGGAGGCTCAGTTCACGCGGCACCGTCATTGAGCTCCGCCAGGGCGATGTTGGAACGTCCTGCCCGTACAACCAGTTGCTCATCCAGCCCAACCAGATCCGCCGCCCATCGGATTTCGGGACGTCGTTCCACGAAACGCCGGCGTAGAAATCCGGTCCGTAGTCCGCCCAGCGAATATCCCCGGCACCCGCATCCGCGACAAAGCGCGTGCCGTCGAATCTCCCGGTGAAATACTGGGTGCCGGAACCGCCCGCCGGACCGCCGGGATTGATGTTCACAATGAGCACCCACTTTCTCCCACCTCCCTCGATGGGGAGACTGAACAGGTCCGGGCATTCCCACTGACCGCCTGTTGCGCCAGCGGGGCCGAACTCGCTGACGTACTTCCATCGCTTGAGATCGTGCGACGTGTAGAAGTTCACTTTTTTATCGTTCGGGAGCGCGACGGCCATCACCCAGCGGGACGTAGCCTCGTGCCAGAACACCCTCGGATCGCGGAAGTCGGCCATGTGCAGATCGAGCACGGGCGCGGGCACTTTCGTCCACGTGCGGCCACGATCGTTGCTGAAAGCAATCCGCTGGTCCTGCCGTCCTTCGCGACGTCCGGTGTAGATAGCGATTAGCGGCGGTTTGCCGTTCCTACCAAACCCGCTGGTATTCTTCCAGTCTACAACCGCGCTACCTGAGAAGATCATGATGCCGTCTTCCTCGGCGAGCGCTAGCGGCAGCTGCTCCCAGTGCACGAGATCGCGACTGACTGCGTGGCCCCAGCTCATGTGGCCCCACTTGTCGCCGGACGGATTGTATTGATAGAAGAGATGCCACTCTCCCGCGTAGAAGACCATGCCGTTCGGGTCATTCATCCAGTTCCGCTCTGGCGAGAAATGAAACTGCGGCCGAAAGGGTTCGGGTTGCGCCGGCACGACCGTGATTGGGGCGGATACGGCAGCGCAGAGTGCGGCGAACACGACAAGCGGTTTCACGTGATGCGCCATCGGCCACTTATACCTTGTCCGTTGCAGCAAATTGATCGCGGGGCTAAGCGTGGGCAACACCGCTGAACTCACCGTCATGGCTATCGGGCGTGAGGTATTCAAGTTGTCCACAGCTCTTAGATCTCGAAAATCATCGCGCTATACTAGAAGCGGAAGCGCGGCCAGCCGATCGACACGAGTTAGCCAGCCCGACCATAACAACGATTACCAAACCTATCTTTATGTTCGTTCAAGTGTGTGTCACTACTTCTTGCGCTAGTTTACTCGCACCTCTCGTCCTAATCCGTCCTCGTTCCTTTCACAGCTGAAAGATTTGACACGTGACTGACGATCATGCCAAGTGAAACGCTGGGCGCGCAACTTATCACGCTCAACAATGCGCAGCGCGGCAGCTTTGGAGAGTTCGTTTTCGAGGAAATCGCGAGGACGGCGAAGAAATGGGAAGTCGTGCCGCAACATCGACAACGTATCGTATTCTGCACAGATCAATTCTGCTGGCCGTACCTAACCAGCAGATCTTGAAATCGCGGTTCGGTTCGCAGCGGATCCCACAGTGGGTCCAGCCGCAGCGCATGAACACTGAGAAGGGACGCACCAATCGACAGCAGACCTATTTTGGGCAGGATGGAGAAACCCCGCTTAGGGACGTATCCGTAAGCGGGGCAATGAGTTCTCAGACATGGGCCTGGGTAGAGTTGAACTACCGACCTCACGCTTATCAGGCGTGCGCTCTAACCACCTGAGCTACAGGCCCTCGTCACGACCTAACAGCGTGTGACGCAGAGTTTTGCAAGTTAGCCGTGCACTGGGAGACGGTCAATCCGAACGTGACGAAACTGTAATGCTGATTTCACTACAGTGTCATGCCAATTGCTGAGTATTGAAGACGGGAAAATCCATCTCTCAAAACGGTTGCTTTCCGCCTGCTGTTATGGCTCCCTCTCGCAAAGGCTTCACGCTAATCGAAATCGTGATCGTGTGCGTCATCATCGGCGCACTCGCTGCGGTAGCCATTCCCCACTACCTCGGCGCAAAAGACAAAGCGTACGCCGCGGCGATGACGGCTGACCTGCGCGCGGCCGCGATCTACGAGGAGCAGTATGCGGCGGACAACCATGGCCAATACTTCTCGGGCGTCGCTACGCACGACTCACCCCTCAATGGCTTCGCGCCCTCAAAGGATGTCACGGTCACGCTAACGGCGTTCAACATTCTGGGCAGCCAACTGGCAGACTGGACGGCGGTCGCGCGTCACGGCCCGACGTCGCAGAGCTGCGAGCTGCGCGCTGGCGTGATCACCTGCACCACCGGCAACGCGCTCACGACGGGCGTGTTTCACAGCTTCTAGTCCGACAACTCGCGCGGAACACGCGCCATTCATGAAAAAAGCCCCTCGTCGGGGCTTTTTTGTCGCAACGTTTTCTAGTCTTCGTACTTGCGGGGATGGCTCGGGTGCGGTCGCTCGTCGTCTTCGGTGTCGAACTCGTCGTCGAGATCTATGAGATCGTCGTCCAGATCGTCATCGAGCTCGTCGTCGTCCTCGTCGTCGAGGTCGTCATCATCCAGGTCGTCGTCCTCGAGGTCGTCGTCGTCCCAGTCATCTTCATCGTCGACATCGTCCTCATCGTCATCTTCCAGATCGTCCTCGAGATCCTCGTCCTCGGGATCGGCATCTGGTGTCCGCTTCGCCAGCCACGGTTCCGGCTTCTCCGCGTTGTCGAACGGGAAGCTCTCCGCGGGCTCCAGCATGGCGCACATTACCCTGATCTCCTGGTTGTTAGACCGAAGCGCGCTCGCGCTTCGCCTCGCGTGACAACTTCTTACGATCGTTCGCGCTGAGGAAGCGTTTCCGCAGTCGAATCGATTGCGGCGTGACCTCGATCAGCTCGTCTTCCTCGATATACTCCAGCGCCCCTTCCAGCGTCAACTCCCTCGGCGGCTCGAGCTGAATGTTCTCGTCACTCGCCTTCGAACGCATGTTGGTGAGTTTCTTTTCCTTGGTCGGATTCACATCCATGTCGCCCGGCCGCGAATTCTCACCAACCAGCATTCCCTCATAAACGGCATCGCCGGGGGACACGAATAGGGTAGCGCGCTCGGAGAGATTTGCAAGCGCAAAAGCGACTATGACTCCGGCTTCCATCGATACTAGTGTTCCGCGCGTTCTGCCCGCGAGCGGTCCCGCCCACGGTCCGTACTCGAGAAAACGATGGTGCATGATGCCCGTGCCGCGGGTGTCGGTCAGGAATTCTGATCGATAACCGAACAGCCCACGCGCGGGGATTTTGTAAAGAAGTCGTACCATTCCCTGTCCGGGATTCTTCATCTCCAGCATCGCCGCTCGCCGCGGACCCAGTTTTTCGATGACGACGCCGAGGAATTCTTCGGGCACGTCGATCGCCAGCTCCTCGTAGGGCTCGAGCCGCTCGCCGTGCGCGCCAGTGCGGGTGATGACACGCGGGCGCGAAACCTGGAACTCGTATCCCTCGCGCCGCATCGTCTCCATCAGAATCGTCAGATGCAGCTCGCCGCGACCGGAAACCGTCCACGTATCAGTCGACTCGGTGTCCTCGACTCGCAAAGCAACGTTGCGCTCGAGCTCGCGATACAATCTCTCGCGGATCTGGCGCGAGGTGACGAACCTCCCTTCCCTGCCGGCGAACGGCGAGTTGTTGACGAGAAAATCGACGGAGATTGTCGGCTCCTCGACCGAGATTCCAGCCAGTCGCTCCGGATGCTCGGTATCCGTCACGGTCAGCCCGATCTCGACTCCTTCCAGTCCAGCGAGAGCGACGATCTCGCCGGCCGACGCTTCCGGAACTTCGATTCTATCGAGTCCTTCGTAGGTGAAGAGTCTGGTGACGCGCGACTGCTCGCCCTTTTGCGAGGCATCAAGAGGTAGCAGCGCAACGGGATCGCCGACGTGCACGGTTCCGCGCTCGATTCGACCGATGCCCAGTCGCCCCAGGTAGGGAGAGTGATCGATCGTCGAGATCAGCATCTGGAACGGGCTGTCGGCATCGCTGGGTGGCGCGGGCACGTGTCGGATGATCGAGTCGAACAAAGGCGACAAGTCGACGGGAGCGACATCCATATCCATCGTCGCTACACCTTCGCGCGCAGATGCGTAGACGACGGGTGCGTCCAATTGCGCCGCATCCGCCTCGAGCTCGATGAAGAGATCCAACACTTCATCATGAACGCGCAGGGGATCAGCACCTGGTCTGTCGATCTTGTTGATCACCACGATCGGCGTGCGCTGGAGGGCCAGCGCTTTGCGCAGGACGAAGCGCGTCTGCGGCATCGGACCATCGAACGCATCGACGACGAGCAGCACGCCGTCGACCATTCGCAGAATGCGCTCGACTTCGCCGCCAAAATCCGAGTGGCCGGGCGTGTCGACGATGTTGATCTTGGTGCCGTGCCAGCGAATGGATGTATTCTTCGCCAGAATGGTGATGCCGCGCTCGCGCTCAAGCGGATTGGAGTCCATTACCCGCTCGACAACGACCTGATTCTCGCGAAACGCGCCTGCCTGCCGCAGCATTTTGTCGACGAGAGTCGTCTTCCCGTGATCGACGTGCGCGATGATGGCGACGTTACGAATTTCCTGCTTTGCCATAGCCCTCTAAGTTAGCTAGGCGTGCAAGTGCCTCTCGCGGTCGAGCATCTCGTCGCGCTCGAGCTGGATGGTCACGTGCTGGATGCCGAAGAGACGCATTGCGTCGTGGATGTGCTCGAGCACGTGCTGCTGCCGATCGGGCTCGCGCACGATGCAGTGCGCGCTCATCGCCACCACTGCCGGAGTCACCGACCATACGTGCAGATCGTGCACCGACTCGATGCCGGGAATCGCTTCGAGCTGGCCACGCACTGCCGGCAGCGGGATGTGCCGCGGCGTCGACTCGAGCAGGATGTCGACGGACTCCCGCACCAGACGCCAGGCGCCCGTCATGATCAGCACCGTCGTCAGAATCGATGCGATCGGATCCGCCGTCAGCCAGCCGGTGAATCGAATCAGCATCGCCGCCACGATAGTGCCTATGCTGGCGAGGAGATCCCCGAGTATGTGCAGATAGGCGGCACGCGTGTTGAGATTGTGAGACGAGCTACGGACTAATACACGCGCCGCAATGATGTTTACCAGCAACCCCGCGGTGGCGACGCCGAGCATCAATCCGCCGGCCACCGGTTCCGGAACTCGCAGGCGCGCCACTGCCTCCCAGAGAATCCAGCCCGAGATGAGAAGAAGCGTCGATCCATTGATCAGTGCGGCGAGGATTTCCCAGCGCAGATATCCGTAAGTCTTTTCAGGGGTGCCGGGTTGTCTGCTGAACCACGCCACAAACAACGCCAGCCCAAGCGCGGCCACGTCGGTCAACATGTGACCCGCATCGGCAAGCAGCGCGATCGAGTTGGATAAAAGGCCGCCGATTACTTCTACGATCAACAGCGCGGCGGTGAGAATCAGTGCGAGCCGCAGGCTCGGCACCGATGCATCGCCAACATGCGAATGTCCGTACGCGTGGTGGTGCTCGTGCCCCTCGCTGTGCTGGTGTCCGTGCCCGGAATTGTGATAACTTGCATCCGTGCTCGGTCGGCTGCTGGCCATAATTCTGCTCGTGCTCCTCAACGCGTTCTTCGTAGGCGCCGAGTTCGCTCTTGTCCGCTCCAGACGGACGCGTCTGGAGGCGATGACCCGGAACGGTGACCGGCTCGCCCGCATTGCGCTGCGCGCCTCCTCAAATATCTCCCGCGTTCTCTCGGCGAGCCAGCTTGGTGTAACGCTGGCGAGCCTCGGCCTCGGCTGGGTCGCCGAGTCGACGGTCGGCGACATCTTCGCCAATCTGTTCAGCAATCTCCCGTTCGCCATTGAGGCGTCGGTGCGGCTCACGCTGGGCGCCACGATCGCACTGATCGTCGTCACCTACCTGCACGTCGTCTTCGGCGAGCTGACGCCCAAAGCGGCGGCGCTCAATCATCCCGAGGGTCTGGCGCGCTGGCTGGCACCGCCGCTGCTTCTGTTCGCGCTGATCACCAAGCCGTTCACCTATTTCCTGAACAGGTCGTCCCAGGTCATCCTCCACGCGCTGGGACAGGAGGCCGCCGGTCAGGATGAGGCGGTGCACTCGCCGGAGGAGATTCGGCTGCTCGTCGAGCAATCACAGGAGAGCGGCCAGATGCAGGCGCACGATGCCGATCTCATCGACGCGGTATTCGAGTTCTCGGAGAAAAATGCGCGCGAGGTGATGACGCCGCGCACGGAGCTGGTGGCGCTGCCCGTCGAGGCGACGCTTTCGGAGGTGCTCAACCTCGTCCAGGAAACCGGATTGTCGCGATACCCCGTGTACGACGAGTCCATCGACAACATCATCGGTGTCGTGCTCGCCAAAGATCTCCTCAAGCTGCTGGCGCCGCGAGCCAACACGGAAGCTTTCGATTTGCCGTCGATCATGCGACCGGTGCACGTGATTCCCGGTTCGCGGGAGGTCGAGGAAGTTCTCGCGGATTTCAAGCGGCTGAAGGAGCACATGGCAATCGTGCTCGATGAATACGGCGGCACTGCCGGCGTGGTGACGATGGAAGATCTGCTGGAGGAGATCGTCGGCGAGATCCTCGACGAGTACGACACGCCCGAAGATGCTGAAGCGCCGCTACACACTCGCGCCGGAGAAACAATGGTGCCGGGCAGCACCCACATCGGCGAGCTCAACGAGCACTTCGGACTCTCAGTTCCGGACGTAGACTACACCACGATCGGCGGCTACGTCTTTGGCGTGCTGGGCAGGCTTCCTGTCGTTGGCGATCGCGTCATCGCCGGCGGAGCGATCTTTACCGTGCGCGAGATGGACGGCCGGCGGATCGAGACTCTTGCCGTCGACCTGCATTCGGTCGGCGACCGGCGCGCGGCTGAACGCGAGACGCAATCGACGCACACAGAAGTGTAGCCGCGATCATACTCGAGGCGTCGGCGCGGTTCTCCCCGGCGATGTCGAGCGCGGTGCCATGATCGGGCGAGGTGCGCGGAAACGGCAAGCCAAGTGTCACGTTCACCGCGTCGCCGAACGACGCGACTTTGATCGCGGTCATCCCGACGTCGTGATACGGCGCGATCACCGCGTCGAACTCACCGCGCATCGCCCTGACGAAAACAGTGTCGGCCGGGAAAGGACCGGCGATTCCCGCCTTCCTGGCGGCAGGGGCGAGCAGCTTCGCGTCTTCATCTCCGAACCGTCCCCCATCTCCAGCGTGCGGATTGAGCGCGCATAAAGCAATTCTTGGCTCGGCAATGCCGAACCAGCTTCGCAGGGATTCACGTGTGATGGTGGCCGCCTCGATTATCACCCCAGCGCTCAGCTTCTTACCAACCTCGCGCAACGGAATGTGCGTCGTCGCGAGAACGATGCGGAGCTTGTCCGACGCTAGCATCATCGCCACATGTGAGCCGGTGAGCTTTGCCAGCATCTCGGTGTGCCCAGGAAAATCGTACCCGCCGGCGAGCAACGCTGCTTTATCGATCGGAGCTGTCACAACACCCTCGACGTCGCCTTCGATCGCCATTTTCACAGCGCGCTCGATGGCGAGACCACTCAGTTTTCCCGCCTGGGCGGCGCTGCCACCCTTCGTCCATTTTCCGATCGAGTCTGCGACGGGAGCGCCGGATCCCTCCGGACCGACCACTACAACGTCGCAGCGCTCGCCAACCCGTGGGTCAGCGAGCGCTTTGACGACAATCTCTGGTCCAATCCCGCGGGGATCCCCGACGGTCATGGCAAGACGCGCTTTCACTTCCTACATCCTGATTGACACGTAAGTCTTCTTTCGCAGCTCGTCGAGCAGCTGCCTGATCGATCGCTCCTCTGATAGCTGCGCGCGAATCTGATCGCGTATCTCGTTTTGATTGTACTCGCCCGCGTCAGTCGCGGTAACGACCTGAATGACGGCGAACTTTGGCTGGCCGCGCGGATTCGCGAGCTGGAACGGGTTGGTGATATCGCCAGCCTTTGCACCAGCAAGAGCGGCATTGTAAGAAGCCGGCAATGAATCCCGCGGAAATGGTTGCAGCACGCCCTTCTCTTCCGTCGGGTCATGGTGTTTCTTCACCAGCGTGTCATAGGGGACGCCACGACGCCACTGGGCGGCGACACTGTCCGCTTCGACCTTTGCCGCGGTGACGTCAGCTGAGTCGATGACTGGTGCGATCAGGATGTGGCGAGCTTTGACTTCGGCCGACTGGACGCGGTCGACGCGAATGATATGGTAGCCGAACGCTGTCTCGATTACCGGGCTTATTTCTCCGGGCCGGAGCGCAAACATCATCGCTTCGAACTCCGGAACGAGGCCGCTACCACGGCGGTTCCAGCCGAGGTCGCCGCCCAACTGCTTGGTTCCCGGATCCATGGATTCGCGCTTGGCAATCTGCTCGAAGTCGCCACCCTTACGTATCTCGGCAAGCAATGAATCGGCGCGCGCCTTTGCCTTTGCTTTGGCAGCGGCAGATGCGTGCGGAGCGACGATGATCTGGCGGAACGTCACGGTCGCGGGCCGTTTCTGGAGATCGGAGCGGCTCTTCTCGAACGCAGCTGTCACTTCTTCATCGCTGACGTTGACGGGCTTCGCCTGCTTGCGCAGCTCGGCGAACGCCTTCTGCTGGAGATTCTGACGGCGATACTGCTCGATGAGTCCTTTGCGATACTCCTCGGGCGTGCCGAGTCCCGCTTTGCGGAGCTCGTTCCGATATTCCTCGTCGGAGCCGAACTGGGCGCGGGCCTGCTTGATCTGACGATCGGCGGCAGAAGTGATGTCGGCGTCCGTCACCTCGAGCTTCATCTCCTTGGCTTTCTGGACGAGGATCTCTTCGTCGACCAGGTCGCCAAGAACTGAGCGCGCCAGCGCTGCCTGGGCGGCAGAATCTGTCGGCAGCTGGAGCCCCTGCGTGCGGCGCTGGTTGATGGCGGTGAGAACATCGCTCCAGAGAAGCGGTTGATCGCCGACGATCGCGACGACCCGGTCGATCGGCAATGAAGGTGGAACGTTGCTGGCGGCGGCCGCCGGGATTTGCGCGGCCAGGCTCAGCGGAGCGACCGCGGCAGCAAGAATGAGTCGCTTGATCATCTACGCTCTTACCCCTTCGCCCAGGGCTGGTTCAATCACTTTTTGCCCCGTGGAGTGGAAGAAGTCGACGGCGGCGTCGAGCTGGCTGCGGGCGGGCGCTGCTGCATACCGAACGGTACCGCCGTTTGGGGCTGGGCAGCGCTGCGGGCGGAGTCAGCCGAGCTGCGAATCTTGGATGCTTCCTGGACGACGCGTTCCAAACCGGCGTCGTTGAACGAATACTTGTACTTCTCGCGCAGAATGTTGGACAGAGGCGTGGGAATGGGGACAAAAGGCGCCTGCTCCTGGACCATGCGCGTGAAATAGTCGTCGATGCGCTTCGCGGCGAGCTTTTCGCGATCGCCTTCGCTCTTGGCACTGTCCGTCAATGACGTCGGAGTCACACCGAGCTGCGACCAGGCAGAATGAACTGCGTTCACGAAACTCGCGTGGAGCTGGGCGAGCTCCGACGGATCGATCGTGACTTTGGCGCTGTCTGCCTGCTTCAGCACGAGCTCATTCTTGACGAAGTTGCGAACCAGCTGCACCAGCAGTGAATCAGGTGACTGCCTGATCTGGTCGAGCACGCGCGCCTGTGGCGGCAGCGTTTCGAGCCAGCCGACGAGTCTGGACGTGGTGAATTTCCCGGCAGTGGACGTCGCCAGCACGGTGTTGTCGTTCCGATATGCGTCGGGATCGTTGCCGAGCGCGCGGACGGTGGCTACGGCTCCCCTTTTTACTTCGATTTTGCCATTCTGCTCGAGCTTGGCGAGGTAGGTACTCTCGGCGGCGGCGACGCTCCTGCCTTTCGAAGCCTGGAGCAGTTGTCCCTTGATCTGATCGTAGGTCGGCCGGCGGATGATATGATATCCGTACTGGGTCTGAATCACCGGTGATATCTGGCCGGGCTTGAGTGCGAGCAGCGCGTTCTCGAACTCGGGAACCATCGAGCCGCGCGGGAACAAACCGAGCGATCCACCAGATTTTGCGGTCGCCTGATCCTGGCTGTTCGCCTTCGCCATCTCGGAGAAGTTCGCCGGCGTCACCCTGGTGCGAAGCGCGTCGATCTTCTTCTTGACGTCGGCTTTTTGGGCGTCGCTCATCTCCCGGGGGGTTAACAGCAGGATGTGGTCGGCGGCGAGGATCTGTCCACTCTCCCACTGGCGCTGCGCGGCGGCGGTGTCTTCGACGCCCCAGCCTTTCGAGACGATCTCGTACCACTTGCGCGCCTTGAGATTGGCGATGGCCGGCCACATCGCATCGTCGATCTGCTTTGGATCGCTGAGCGAATCATTGTGCGCCGCGGCGTTTCCGAGGAGCTGATAGTCGACCCAGACATTGGCGATGGATTTTGCAATATCCTTGCGGATCGGCGCCCGTGACTTGCCGAGGAGGGTCGAGAGCTGCGCTACGGTCAATTCAGTGCTGCCGCCGCGCGCGACCCAATCGGTATGCGCGTTAAGAGCGTCCCTCAGCCCAGAGCAGGCTGAAATCGTAACAGCCGCTGCCGCGGCAACAACGAGATTCCGTTTCATGAGTGAGTAGTACAGGTTGGCTGTCAGGTGGGCCGCAGTGTAGTCAGGGCACGGACAAGTCCATCGAGCATCTCAGCTCCTCCAAGACGGGTGAGCTTGAGTGAGAGCGGGTGAGCGCGTCGCACCTCCGCCTGAAATTGTACCTCGTGGAAAGCCGCGGAAATCCCCTTCATACGGGGCACTGCGTGCTCGCGAAAGGTAATACGGGCCTCGTTTCCGCGCACCAGCACTGACTCGATGTCCGAGGCTCCGCCAAGAACGCGGAGGAGCGCGACGGCGAAAAAGCTGCGCGCCGGTTCAGGAAGTATTCCGAAGCGGTCGCGGACCTCGGTTTCCAATGCCCTTATCTCGGCGATCTCCGTCATGTGAGTGAGACGGCGGTAGACGTCGAGCTTGGCGTCCTGGGAGTTGATGTATTCGTCGGGGAGATACGACGGCAGGTCGACCGAGATCTCAGATGGCTGAAGGCGCGGAGCATCGTCGCCGCGCATGACGCGCTTCACTGTCTCGTCGAGCATCCGGAGGTACATGTCGAATCCGACGGCGTGCACGAATCCCGATTGCTCCGGACCGAGGAGATTGCCGGCGCCCCGCAGCTCGAGGTCCTTGAGCGCGATCTGGTAGCCGGCGCCGAGCTGGGTATGGTGCTCGAGGATGGTGAGCCGGCGATTGGCGTCTTCGTCGATGGAGTCCGGCACCAGCAGGTAGCAGCTCGCCCGCCGGTGTGACCGTCCGACCCGGCCGCGCAGCTGGTACAACTGGGCCAGCCCGAAGGTATCGGCCCGATTCACGAACATCGTGTTGGCGTTGGGGACGTCGAGTCCCGACTCGACGATCATCGTCGAGACGAGCACGTCGATCTCGCCGTTGACGAAACTGCGCATGATTTTCTCGAGATCGCGTTCCCGCATCTGACCATGTCCGACGCCGATGCGAGCGCGCGGCACGACACGCCTGATGTGCTCGGCCATTCCATCAATCGTCTCGACGCGGTTGTGGACGAAAAAAACCTGTCCGCCACGATCGAGCTCGCGGGAGATTCCCTCGTCGATGAGGCCGTCGTCCCACGGCTCGACGTAGGTGAGAACCGGAGATCGATCTCGCGGCGGTGTTTGCATCAGCGTCATGTCGCGCAGGCCGGCGAGGGAGAGGTGGAGCGTGCGCGGTATCGGAGTGGCAGTCAGCGTGAGAACGTCGGTATCGAGACGAAGCTTCTTCAGTCGTTCCTTGTGTTTGACACCGAAGCGATGCTCCTCGTCAACGACGATGAGACCGAGCTGTGCGAACGCCACGTCGGCACTGAGCAAGCGGTGTGTCCCGATGACGATGTCGGTCTTACCCGCCTTGAGATCGGCGAGGATGCTTTCCTGCTCCCTCGTCGTCTGAAATCGACTGAGAGTGTCGACCTTGAGCGGAAAATCAGCGAGACGCTCGCCGAACGTTCGTGCGTGCTGATCGGCGAGAATCGTCGTCGGCACGAGCACCACCACCTGGCGGCCCGATTGCACCGCCTTGAACGCGGCCCGCACAGCGATCTCGGTCTTGCCGTATCCAACGTCGCCGACCAGCAGGCGATCCATCGGACGGGGCTTTTCCATATCGCCTTTGACATCGGTGGTGGCCGTTCGCTGATCGGGAGTGTCCTCGAACAGAAACGAGGATTCGAGCTGACGCTGCCAGACTGTATCCGGCAGGTGCGGCGGACGGGTGGCAACCTTGCGACGAGCGTAGAGATCGAGGAGCTCGACGGTCATCTCCTGGATTGCAGCTCGGGTCTTGTCGCGCTGCGAGGCCCACCGTTTTCCGCCGAGAGAGTGCAGCCGCGGCGGCGGCGCGTCGGAGGTGATATCGGCCGCTGATCGATAGCGCTCAATCTGATCGATGCGGTAGAGAGGGACGTTGAGTCGATCTCCGCCCTCGTATTCGATGACGGCGACTTCAACCGTGCTCTCACGGACGAACATCTTCTCCATGCCGCGATAAATCCCGACGCCGTGCTCCAGATGGACGACGTAATCGCCGGGCTTGAGCGCGGTGAGGCTCTCGAGTGCGCTGCCGGTTGTGTAGCGCCTGGCGCGGCGAAAGCGACGCTCGCGCCGAAAGATTTCGTGGTCGGTGAGAACGCGGTATCCCGGGAACTCACCGCGAGGCGGAGTGACGAATCCTCCGTCGAGGACGCCAATCGCCAGGCTCGCCGGCGAGACGCGATCGTCGTTGAGCAGCTCGTCGAGACGCTCGGCCTGGCCGGCGTTATCGCAAAGAATGAGCGTCGGAATTCCGTCAGCCGCGATCTGCTTGAGACGCTTGATGTCGCGCTGAATCTCCTCAGGCTCGCGGAAAGGAAAGACGAGCGACGCGTCGTCGCCCGAAAGATCGATCGTGCCGTAAGATTTCAGGGCGCGCAACGTCTCTTCGGGTGATTCGAACAGCTCGTCGCGGCTGGGTGTGTCCTCGCCGCGTCGGCGCGCCAGATCGATGTGATGCTGCGCTTCGGTCCACGTCCGCTCCAGCTCCGGCTTCAGGTGCGTACCGCGTGGAACGACGAGGAGGGTGTCAGGCGGGAACAGCGCCCGTATCGAGGACCTCTCCGGCTCGACGTCCCCGGATTTGATCTGGCCATCGACGGGAAGAATCAGCGCCAGCTCGGCATCACGCGTTGATCGCTGGGTGAGGAGATCGAAGTGCCGCAGCTCGGCGACGTCATCGCCCCAGAACTCGAGCCGCACCGGCTCCGCCATTCCGAAGCTGTAGATGTCGAAGATTCCGCCGCGGACGCTGAACTGGGCGACGTCTTCTACCATTGGAACCCGCTCGAACCCAATCGATTCGAGATGCGCGGCGAGTTCTTCCGGACGCCGTGTGTCGCCCTTCCGCAGCTCCAGCCGGGCGGAGGCCAACGCCCGGGGCAGCTGCGTACGCTCGAGGAGAGCGCGGCTGGTCGTGACAACGATGCGAAGGTCGCCCTTTCCAATCTGCTCGAGAGTTTCCACTCTTTCGCCGGCGATCTCAGCGTGCGCCTCCGCTTCGCCGAAGCTTTCACGCGGCGGATAAAACGCTACGTGCTCGCTTTCGACGAGAGTGGTGAGGTCGGCCAGCCAGCGCTCGGCGCCCGCGACATCGTCGCTGACGACCGTGAAAAAGCGGAAAGGCAGGGTCTGCGACAGGGCCGCGACGACAACTGCGTCGGACGATCCATGGAGGCCGCCGACGCCACAGCGCGCACCGGGGCCGGGGAGCTGATCACGAAGGTCAGTGAATTCCCTTAGTGATTCGGCGATCGAGAGCAGCTG
>JBKPDS010000244.1:0-3954 GCA_046727995.1 Gemmatimonadota bacterium | reverse complement strand
CGTCCACCAGGTTGCTCGACGCTTTATCGAGCAAGGTGTCAACTCTATGCTGCTGTTTGGCGACGCTCGCAGTCCATCGAACGGTTTCTACGAGCACCTCGGCGCGGAGCGACTCCTTAGTAAGCAGGGCGAGTTTCACGGTGGGTATGGCTGGCGCGATTTGCATCAGCTCGTCAAAAGGCGGGAGCGCTCCGCTATCTGATTCGTTGACCTCGCCCTAGCTAACTACTCCGACCGGGTCGGAGATTTTGATCGTGGCAATCCCGCGATCCTTTCGCTTCAAAGCAATCCTGTTCGACCTCGACGGCGTACTCGTTGATTCCACCGAGTGCGTCGAGCGCACGTGGCGCGGTTGGGCGACGCGCAACTCTCTCGATCCCAATCGTGTGATCTCGCTCGCCCACGGGCGCCCGACACGAGCAACCGTGCGACTGGTGGCGCCGCACCTCAATGTCGAGGCTGAAGCGGAGCTTCTGGAAGCGGGCGAGGCGATGGCCTCCGACGGGATCTACGAAATCCCAGGCGCGCGCGAGATTCTGGAGAGCTTGCCCGCCGGCTCGTGGGCAGTCGTCACGTCCGGCACTCGCGCAATCGCGGAATTCCGGCTCAAGCTCACCGGACTTCCCATCCCACCAGTGTTGATCTGCGCCGACGAGATCGAGCGCGGCAAGCCAGACCCTCAGGGTTATTTGACTGCTGCCGCCAAATTACACTACGCAGCCGAAGACTGCGTAGTCATCGAAGACGCACCACTCGGCATTGAAGCCGCACGCGCCGCAAAAATGCGCGTGCTCGCCATCGCTGCTACCTATCCGCGCGACCGCCTCGCATCCGCCGACGCGGTCGTCGAAACTTTGGCCGACCTCACCTTCAAGCCCGCTGCAACTGGGATTCAGATCGACATTCCATAACCACAGTCCGATAGTGAAAGCGCCCGATGCCTCAGAGGTGCCAGCATCGGGCGCCTTCCCGCCTCCCGCCTTCCCGCCTCGCGCCTCCCGCTACGTCGCTGTTGCCAGCTCGTTCCACTCCGCCGTCGCCGGATCGATGATCGTCGCTATCTCCAGAATCCGGTCCGCCGGAAATCCTCCCCGCCTCGCGTGCTCGCGGATTATCTCCGCATTCGGCGCGATGTACACGCAGGTGATCTTGTCCTCCGTCACGTAGCTCTGCACCCACTGGATGCTCGGTCCGAGCTGCTTCAGCACGTCGCACGACTTCTGCGAGATCGCCTTCAGTTCCGCGGCAGAAAGAGCGCCGGCGTTCGGGATCTCGCGTTCGATGATGTATTTAGGCATTGGAGTCTCTAGTGGGACATTGAGATCGAGGCCGTCGCATTCGCGCAACCCACGTTCGGATTCCACGGGAAGAAAGTCCCGCTCGGATTTTCTTTCCAGACCCACGCGTGCAATCCCCAGAGCTGGAACGCGTCGACTTGCTGGAACTGCTGGCCGAATAGCACCGGCGGCGCAGCATCGCGGCTGTGGAAGGTGTACGGGATGATGTACTCCACTGCTACCAGACGGAGTCGACCATTCTTCTCCGGCTCATACAGTAGCAGCTGAGGATTCTCTACGGTGGCCGTACCGTTGATAAGACTAGTGTTGCCGTAGTGGAATCCCATTCCGCCGGCGCCGCCCGCATCGGTCATGCACGGCGTGATCTGCGTCGACCATCCCGCTTGACTGGCAACATTGAAATCCTGGAACGCCGCGGTGACTCGACGTAAGTCGGCGAGTTGCTGACTCACTTCAGCGCCAAACGCCTGACTCTCCGTCACTCGCGGCTGAAAATCTGTTGCCTCCGTGGTGATTGGCTCGCCGCACGCAGCCAGTAACGCAATTCCGGCGAGCAGTGTCGCAGTGTGTCGCATCGCTCCCTC
Organism: Gemmatimonadota bacterium; assembly: GCA_046727995.1. Lineage (GTDB taxonomy): Bacteria > Gemmatimonadota > Gemmatimonadetes > Gemmatimonadales > Gemmatimonadaceae > UBA4720. Next base: position 2,072 of record JBKPDS010000244.1, on the reverse strand, counting down.
CCCTATCATGTGATGTGGGTTATGTTCTACGCGCGGAAGTTGAAGCGTTGCGATTAACTGCTCCTTGCGCTCAGAATTAGCTACGAATTAGCTGACATGATCACGGTCCAACTCCTCGGCGGCGCCTGCCTGCGCTCGGGCGACGCCCCTCTCAGTGGCCCACCGGCGCAACGTCACCGCATCGCACTCCTGGCGCTGATCGTCGCGTCCTGGCCGCAGCCGCTGTCTCGCGATCGGGCGATGGCGATGCTGTGGCCGGAGAAGGACCTCGCCAGCGCGCGCCGTCTGCTCAATCTCGCCGTTCACGTGCTGCGCACCGCTCTCGGTGAAGACGCCATCGCGTCGACCGGAGATGGACTGTTGTTGAATCCGTCGCGCGTCAGCTGCGATTTGCACGAGCTCCGTGCTGCCATCGAGTCCGATGCATCCGACCGCGTGGCTCGCCTCTACACCGCGCCGCTGCTCGATGGATTTCATCTCGATGATTCCACCGAGTTCGGGTTCTGGCTCGACGAGCGGCGCAGCGAGCTGTCGCACGCCTACATCGGCGCCCTCCTCGCTCTCGCCGAGCGCCAGAAAGAGAGTGGCGATGTACGTGGCAGGGTGCGGACGTGCCTTCGTCTCGTCGCCGCCGATCCACACTCGGCCGCGTACGCGCAGACACTAATGCTCGCGCTCGATGACGCCGGCGACACAGCCGGAGCGCTCCAACATGCCAGTGAGCACGCCCGCCGGCGCAGAATGGATCTAGATCTCGATCCCGATCCCAAGGTGGTTGCCCTGGCGGAACAGCTGCGCAGCGGAACGCGCCGGGAACGCCAGGCCGCTGCCGCCGCTCAGCGAGTCGCGTCGCCGTCGGTCGCGGTGCTTCCCTTCATTAACCTGGGCGGCGACGCGGAAAGTCAGTTATTCGCGGACGGTATCACGGAAGATGTGATCGCGCAGTTGTCGAAGATGCGCGCCCTCAAGGTGATCTCGCACGGCTCAGTGGCCCAATTCAGGGAGCGACAACTCAGTCTGAAAGAGATCGCCAGAAAACTGGGGGCCACGAATGTCCTCGACGCCAGCGTGCGGCGCGTTGGAGATCGTGCACGCATCGTCGCCAAGCTGATCGACGCCGACACCGAGCAGAATCTTTGGGCAGAGACTTACGACCGGCAGCTCACCGACATCTTTTCCGTTCAGACCGACGTCGCCCTTCAGATCGCTGCCGCGCTCAAGGCGGAATTGTCGCGTGACGAGGAGACACGCGTGCGCAGGCAGCCGACGCGACATGTCCGGGCGTACCAGTCCTTTCAGCGCGGGCGTCAGTTGTACATCCAATACACCCCGCACGCACTCACGCAGGCTATCGAGTTCTTCGATCGCGCCATTGCCCTCGACCAATCGTTCGCGCTCGCGCACGCCAACAAGGCGCTGGCGTACACCGAACTGGCCGAGGTCGGTGCGCTGGCGCCCGACGTTGCCTATCGACGCGCGCTGGAGGCTGCGTCCAATTCGCTGCGTCTCGATCCGGATCTCGGCGAAGCTCATTCGGCGATGGGATTCATCAAGGGCGTCTGTGAATTCGACTGGTCCGGCGCTGAGCAGGAGTTCAAGCGAGCGTTGGAGCTGAGTCCGAGTAACTCGGATACATATATGATGTATGGAAGGTTTTGCGCCGCTCTCACGCGTTTCGACGACGCGATCGCGCTACAGCAGCGCGCGCACGAGCTCGATCCGCTCGCTCATGGACTGGATCGAATTACGACCCGAATCAGAGCCGGACGATACAGCGAGGCCATCCAGCTCGCCGAGGAAGCCGTTGAGTTCAACCCTGCCAACGATCGTGCGCGCGCGACGCTTGGCTGGGCGTACTTCATGAGCGGCAGACAGAGCGAGGGACTAGCCGAGCTCGAGCGGGCGGTTGTCGCAGAGCCGGGAAACACGATGTGGCTCGGCCAGTTGGGACAGGCGTACGGGATGGCCGGCGACAAGAAGAAAGCGCGCGAAATCCTGGACAGGCTGATCGACGTCGCGCGCAGCCATTACGTCTCGCCCTACCATTTCGCGTACGCCTACATCGGGCTCGG
>JBKPDS010000243.1:0-10039 GCA_046727995.1 Gemmatimonadota bacterium | reverse complement strand
GGGTTGGACGAGCTTCGGTTTGCTCGGCGGCCGGGCCGGACGCTCTTCCTCGACTGGCTCCTCCACTGCTGCCTCGACCTCCTCGGCTTGCTCCTCAATCTGTTCGGGTTCCTCCTCGACGACGGACTCGGGAGCTCTGGGCGTCGGAGCCCTGGGCGGCGCCTTGGCGACGGGCGCTGGCTGTGGCTTTTCCTCGCGGCGGTGTGGCTTCTCTTCGTGGTGAGCCGGCTTCTCCTCGTGCAGCTCCGGATGTTCGAGCTGGAGATCGATGGTGTCGATCTCCGGCACGTTGTCCTGAACCGGCGCCGTCGCTGCTTCGCCCGCCGCGGGGCCCGGCTCGTGAACGAAGAAGCGGTCGTCCTCCAGAATATTCAGACCGGCGAGAGGATCTTCCGTCGACAGCGGCTCGCCTAGTCCCGGCTCGTCGGGATGCTGCGTGGGATGCTGAATCGGCTCGGACGACTGAATGAGCCCCTCCACGCCCAAACCTACCCCGCCGACTTCGGGATCGATGGCGAATTGTTCTGGATCGGCGACGGACTCCAGTCCCTCCAACGGCGAAATGTCGACGTCGCTGATCGACAAATCGAATGCAGGCTCGATGTTCTCCGGCAGCGCGGGAGCGGGCTCCGGCTCCGCGAGAGAGTTCGTCTGAATCTCCAGCCGCGGAATCGACTCTTCGGGCTCGATATCGGGCAGCGTCTCGAATTCGGGAGAGGGTTGCACGTGCTGAGGAGTCTGCGGCCGCGGGGGAGGCGGCGGCGCCATCGCTGTTCCCTGGAATCCCTCCACCTTCGGCCGCGGTTTTGGTGGGGACCCGCCCGTATCGAGGAAAACCAGCCCGCCTGAATCGCGTTTCACCGGCGTCTTCGACCGCCGCGGCTCGATATTCGGATCGAGGCTGTGGATACGCTGAACGGTCGCTTCCGCTTCGGCAGTGCGGCCTTCGGAATCGAGCGATTCGTGGAGGATTTGCAGCTGCTCGATCGCCTCGCCCGTCTTCCCGGCCTTGGCGAGCTGGTCGGCCAGCATCAGCCGAATGTCGTCCTGTCCGGGGCAAAGATCGGCGAATTCCTGGAGGGCCTTGAACGCGTCGGTGTCCTTGCCGGCGCGGTGCATTCGGTCGGCGTACTCGAGGAAGTTCTTCTTGGCGTCGCTGTTGAAGCCTTTCTTGGCCGAGATCTTACCGAGCTTGTAGTAGATCTGGTGGCGCGATGGCGCGTGGCGGAGAATCTTGTTGCAGAGGGCGATGGCGTTGTTGAGGTAGCCGCCATCGGTGTAGAGATCGACCGCCTGCTCGTAATAGTTGACGGCCTGATCGGTCTTGTTGAGCCGCAGATACAGGTCACCGACACGATTGTATACAGTGACGTCGCGGTCTTCCTGACCCTCCGTGTGTCCGATGATCTGAAGGTAGACCTCGAGTGCCTTATCGAACTGCTTTTTCTGCTCGAATTCGGCAGCCTTTTTTTTCAGCTTCTCGACGTTGGACATGTAGGGCGGCCGGGCAATGAATTACCCGGTAGGCACTACCTCCGGGGGACGAGGGTTCAACTTACCTACGTTTTCATAGGGGTGACAAGGCGCGCCAGCCTTCCACGACCCGACACAAAGACGTGCGCCGTACCAGTATGGCAACTCACGCACATCCCCTATGGCAAACAGGGCCAAATCGGCCGCAAAACCCGGGGCAATTTGCCCCGTTTCACCGGCGAGACCGAGGGCCGCGGCACCGTTCACCGTCGCTCCGATGACAACCTCGGCGAGACTCATCCGTAGCTGACTCACGCCGAGCGTCAGCATCAGTGGAAAATTAACAGTTGGCGACGTGCCTGGGTTGAAATCGGTCGCCAGCGCGACAGCCGCTCCGGCGTCGATCAACGCCCGCGCCGGCGCCTGTTTGGCCTTGCCGAGGAAGAGCATGGTGCCAGGCAGCAGAGTTGCGACGGTGTCCGACCTTGCCAGCGCTTTGACTCCGGTTTCGGAAACAGCCGCGAGATGGTCGGCCGACGTCGCCCTTAGAGATGCGGCCAGCTCCGCCCCGCCTGCGGGCTTGAGCTCGTCAGCGTGGAGTTTCACGCCGAGGCCCGCTTTGCGCGCTGCTTCGAGAATGCGACGAGTCTCGTCAATGGTGAAGACGCCCGGCTCACAAAAGACGTCGGCGAAGCGGGCGATTCCCTGCTCGACCACTTTCGGCAGCAGCTCGTCGACGAGCATGGCGAGAAAAGAGGCGCGCTGGTCGTCACCGCCACGGTAATCGTGCGGTATCTCGTGGGCGCCCATCCACGTCGCAACGATGCGCAGAGGCTGACGTTCAGCGAGCCGCCCGATCACGCGTAGCGCCTTCAGCTCGTCCTCGACCGAGAGTCCGTAACCGCTTTTTATCTCCAGTGTGGTAGTGCCATAGGATGCGAGCTCACGGATCCGCGGAACGGCAAGATCGTAGAGCTCGTCCTCGCTCCGCTGCCGGAAGTCCCGCACCGATGCGTGGATGCCGCCGCCGCGCGATGCGATCTCCATGTAGTCTAGACCGCCGGCGCGCATCTCCTGTTCTTCGAAGCGAGCCCGCCCGAACACCGCGTGGGTGTGGGAGTCCACCAATCCTGGCGTGAGCACGCCGCTGCGACAATCGATCACTTCGGCGTCGGAATACGCGTGCTCGATGTCGGAAGCGGCACCGATCATGGCGATGCGACCGTTGCTGACGGCGACGGCGGCGTTCCTGAGAATGCCCACGTCGCGCATCTCGGGGCCTTTGCGGGCGCGGGCGGGGCCGGCGCAGGTGACGACCTGGGAGGCGTTTACGAAGAGGAGGGGCTTCGGGTTAGTCATCGCAGTGGAGTTCTTACTGCCAATTCGAGAATAAGACAACTGCCTGCTGGGCGCTTTTCGCTGCACGCTGAGCGCTTACCGCTGCAAACGACCTGACAGATCCCCGTGGAGTCATAGGAAAAGCAGTGTTGTTCCTCTCGCCCCAGTGAGATCTGTCCCGTCGTCGGCAGCGGTAAGCGCTCAGCGATAGAAGCGGTCAGCGCCTAGCAGGCAGTTGTCTTATTGCCGAAATGGGTCGCCGCCGTTATCGGCGATGCCATAACATCTTTAACGCGCGAGAACCGCAGCGGCGCCTGCGCCTCTCCCCGACAGGCATAGTAACACGCATTGCAATCGATCGGCTCGTATTTCCTGAATTCCGTCCAGTGAAAGTCTGCCGGAAAATCCGGGCAGCGTTTGACCTTTCCCAGCGGATCGATGTGGATGGTTCGCATGCCCGAGCGACATGGCTCGGTCATCTCGCCGCGAACGTAACGCGGAATCTGCTCCAGATAGTAATCCGAGTTGGTGATCACACCGCGTGTCTTCTTCTTGTACGCCAGGAGCTCGCTTACGACCTGCTCGAGATGCTGAATCTGCTGACGCTGGATGACTCCATCGGCATTTCCGTTCTTGGCGTCGGTGTAGCAGCTGAAATTCACGCCACACCCGAGCTCGCGTGCGCGTCGTACGATCGGAATCAGCTGATCGAGGTTGTCTCGCTTGATCACCGTGTTGAACCGGATGCCGGTGATGCCGATTTCGCGCATCCGCGGGATGGTGCGCATGATCTTCGCGGTCAGCCCGGGAATTCCTCGCGCCCGATCGTGACGCTCATCGAGAAAATCGAGCGAGATGTTGAACTGATTGATGCCGGCTTTCCACAGTGAGCGCGCCCGCTCGGGCGACAGCATCCCGCCGTGTGTGATCAGCGTCATGAACTTGAGATTCACAGCTCGATTCACGCTCGACACGATGTCTTCGAGGTCGCGGCGCAGGGTCGGCTCTCCGCCTGTAAAGGTGACAAGCATCGGATTGAAGTAACGCGCTGCGTCGGCGAACGACTCGAGCTCGCTTGCCTTGGCCGACGGATCAGTTTTCCAGTAATCGCAGAAGCCACAATGCGCGTTGCAGCGCATCGTCACTTCGAAATGAACGAGCACCGGCCGCCGTGCCGCGGTGAGATAGGCGTATTTGAGCAGGAACAGCGGGACGTGCCAAGGCCTGAACTCGCTGGTCAGCATTAGATGCGGGACGAGGGACGAGGGACGAGGGACGCGGTACAGGCGCGCTGCGAAACCAGTTGACGAATAACCACCCCCTCGCCCCTCGTCCCTCGCGCCTCGCCCCGCATCACCCGATCATCGGCAGATGCAGCCCGTTCTGCCGCGCCGTCTCGATCGCCTGTTCGTAACCAGCGTCGGCGTGGCGGGCGACACCGATGCCCGGATCGTTGGTGAGCACGCGCTCGAGGCGGACGCGCATCTCGGCAGTTCCATCGGCGACAATTACCTGCCCGGCGTGGAGCGAATTTCCGATTCCGACGCCGCCGCCGTGGTGGAAGGACACCCACGATGCCCCGCTGGCGACGTTGAGCATGGCGTTGAGGAGCGGCCAGTCGGCAACTGCATCGGTTCCGTCGCGCATGCCTTCGGTCTCGCGGAATGGCGATGCAACGCTACCCGTATCCAGGTGATCGCGTCCGATGGCAATCGGCGCCGAGATCTCGCCCGCGGCAACCAGGTCGTTGATGGCGACGCCGAACTTCGCGCGATCTGATTGGCCCAGCCAGCAGATGCGCGCCGGAAGTCCCTGAAATTTGATTCTCTGCTGCGCGAGAGAGATCCATCGCCGCAGGTGAGCATCGTTCGGAAAAAGTTCGATAGCGAGGTCGTCAGTTCGCTTGATGTCATTCGGATCGCCGGAGAGCGCCACCCAGCGGAACGGTCCCTTCCCCTCGCAGAACAACGGCCGGATGTATTCCGGTACGAAACCCGGAATGTCGAAAGCGTTGCTCAAGCCGGCGTCGTGGGCGACAGTGCGGATGTTATTCCCGTAGTCAAATGTCACCGCTCCACGATTCTTCATCTCGAGCATGGCTGCGACGTGCTTCACCGCGGACTGCGTCGATCGCCGCACGTACTCCTCGGGATCTGCTTCTCGCAGCTCGAGAGCCTGCGCGAGCGACATTCCAGCCGGCACGTAGCCATTCAGCATGTCGTGCGCGCTCGTCTGATCTGTCAGCACATCGGGAGTCACGCCACGCTTCACTAATTCGGGCAGCACGTCGGCGGCATTGCCGAGCAGTCCAACCGAGATCGCTTCGCCCGAGCGAGTCGCATCGCTTACGAGCTGGAGGGCTTCATCGAGATCGCGTGCCTGCCGATCGAGGTAGCGCGTCTCCAGTCTCTTCTGGATACGCGACTCATCAACTTCGACGACGAGTGCGGCAGCACCCTGCATCGTCGCCGCCAGCGGTTGCGCGCCTCCCATGCCGCCGAGTCCGGCGGTGAGCACAAAGCGCCCACGCAGATCGCCGCCGAAATGCTTGCGCGCGACGGAGCCGAGTGTCTCGTACGTTCCCTGGACGATTCCCTGCGAGCCGATGTAGATCCACGAGCCCGCCGTCATCTGGCCGTACATCATCAGCCCTTTTCGCTCCAGTTCGCGGAAATGTTCCCACGTCGCCCAGCGCCCGACGAGATTGCTGTTGGCGATGAGGACACGCGGCGCACTGGTGTGCGTCCGAAACACTCCTACCGGCTTGCCACTCTGCACCAGTAGCGTCTCGTCGTTGCCGAGATTCTTCAGCTCACGCACGATGGCGTCGAAGCAATCCCAGTTGCGCGCCGCTTTCCCCGTTCCGCCGTACACGACGAGGTCCGCCGGTCGCTCGGCCACGTCCGGGTCGAGATTGTTCATCAGCATCCGGAGCGCCGCTTCCTGCTGCCATCCCTTGCAGGAGATGCCGGCCCCGCGAGGCGCGCGCACGGGGCCGCGCTCGCGCGCCGCCGCCTCGAACGATTTTGGATCGTATTGCACCCGGAGATCGGTCATGTCACGGTTCCGATGTCGGCGAAGCGCTCTTCCGAGACGGCCGTCCTGAGCGTCGCGATGTCGGTGCTCAAGACGCGGTCATTCTCCAGTCTCGGGACTATGTCACGTACTCTTTCATGGGCAGTACGCACGCCTCTGCCGGGACGCAGAGGCGCTCTGAAATCTATCCCCTGGGCACCGCACATCAGCTCGATAGCGAGAATGTTTTCGAGGTTGCGCAGCACACGCCGCGCTTTCCATGCCGCGCCCATCGCCATCGGCACAACGTCTTCCTTGCTGCCGTCGGTGGGGATGGTGTCGACGCTCGCCGGATGTGAAAGAACTTTGCACTCGCTCGCCAACGCGGCGGCCGTCACCTGCGCCATCATGAAGCCGGAGTTGACACCAGCGTTCGGCGAAAGGAACGGAGGCAAGCCCTGATTGAGATCGGGATGGACGAGCCTGTCGATGCGCCGCTCCGACATGGTGGCCATGTGCGTCAGAACGATCGCCAGAAAATCGAGCGCCATCGCCACCGTCAACCCGTGAAAATTTCCGCCGCCCAGGGTTTCGCCGTTCTCGAAGACGAGCGGATTGTCTGTCGCCGCGTTGAGCTCGCGCGAGATGGCGTCATCGATCCAGTCGAGCGCATCGAGCACCGGACCGTGAACCTGCGGCATGCAGCGCAGCGCGTAAGGATCCTGCACGCGCGGATCGCCGTGACGGTGTGACTCTCTGATCTCGCTGCCGGCCAGCAGGTCGCGCAGCAGCGCTGCCGAGCGCGACTGACCTTTCTGACCGCGCGCGTCGTGGATCCGCTCGTCGAACGCCACCGGCGTACCCATCAACGCCTCGAGAGACATTGCACCGGCGACGTGAGCGGTGCGCCACAGCGAACGCGCCTGGACGAGCGCGATGAGCGCGATCGCCGTATGCGTCTGGGTGCCGTTGATAAGGGTGATGCCTTCTTTGGGGCCGAGTTTGACCGCTGTGGCGCCGATTTCCTTTAGCAAAGACGCGGCGTCGGTCTCGCGTTCGCCCTTGATCAACGTTCCTTCGCCGATCAATGCCAGCCCCAGATGCGCGAGCGGCGCGAGATCTCCACTCGCGCCGACGCTTCCCTGCTCCGGAATTGGCGGATAGACATCCGCATTGAGCATCTGGAGAAGAAGATCGACCAGCTCCGGGCGCGCGCCCGAGTAGCCTTTGGCGATGACGTTGGCGCGCAGCAGCATCATCGCTCGCACCTCGCGTTCCGGAAGCCGGTCGCCGACTCCGGACGCATGACTGCGCACGAGATTCACCTGCAGCTCTGCCAGCTTTTCATGGGGAATGGCGACTTCGGAGAGCTTTCCGAATCCGGTCGTCACTCCGTAGACGACTTCGTTTCTGTTGACGATGTCTTCGACGACGGCGCGGGTGCGGAGCATTCGCTCGCGCGCTTTGGGAGCGAGCCCGACCCGCAAGCGATCGACGGCGACGGCGTAGGCTTCATCGACGGAGAGCGTGTCGCCGTCGATGAGAAGTTGCTCGTTCATTTCGCCCTTTTCTTCTTCACCGCCGCTCGTTTACGCGCCGCGGGTTTCCTGGAGATTTTGCTCTTCGCTTTAGGCTTTGTCTTCTTCGCTGCTTTGGCGACTGATGGATGCGTGAGACGACGTTCCTGCGGATCCCACCTCCAGCCGCCTTGGCCTGGTGCGATCTCGACGCCGCCGAGCCAGCGAGCCTTTTTGTTGATCAGCTGCCAATCTTTTTTCCCGGCGAGCACCTCGCGACCCAGTGGCGTCAGAATCAGCTCGCTCTCTACGAATGCGCGCGAAACGGCATTCGAAGGCGCAATCACCGGACTGCCGTCCTTCAAGGTGATGAGAGGATCCTCCTTCCCACTCAATCTCTCCAGGTACGAGTAGAAGACGAGATCGCCGAGGAAGATGCTCTCCTGTTTCTTCGCCACCTCGAGAAATGCGGCAACCGGCGTCGAGTGCCCCGCCTGGATCGCTGTCAGCGCTTCACGCTCCGAGCGCGACAATCCGTTGAGAGTCGATGGAAATTCCTCGAGGTGGCGCGTCAGAGCCCGCGCCAGATATGGCAGCGCGGAAGTCGACTCGTTGAGCAGCTTCTCGATCGAGCTGGGATCGGCCGAGCCGAAGGCCTTCCAGGCGCGCTGGGCGAGGTCGAGTTGCTCCGGCCTCACGCGTGGACGCATTCTCTCCAGCTCCTTGAGCTCGCCCGCCGACAGCGGCGGGATGTAACCATCGACCACGATCACCGACAGTTTTTTCGACTTTGCCGGACCACGACTGAAGAAGTCGAGTAGCTGGATCAGCTGCAGCTGATCGTAAAGATCGTCCTCGAACCACAGAACTACTTCGTCGAAATAATCCAGCTGCCGGATAACCCGATCGCGCTCCGAGAAATCGCCGCTGATGTGCGCGAAATCGTCCCAGTTGTTGCCGGCGATGAAGCGAGCGCGCTGTTTGCTCAGCTCTTCAAGGGAGAGCGATGAGTCCACCGGTCCTTCGTGGAGGACGTCACGCCAGGCGATGATCTTGCCCTCGACGCCGGCATCGCTCATGGTCCCAGCGGCGCTGTCGCCGTTGGTGATGTTGAGACGCTGCTTGGAGGTCAACGTCAGTGAGCTATGGGGCGGTACGTCGATCTGTCATAGTTGAATTTTAGATCGGGCTCCGCGTTGAGGGCAATGAAGAAGTTGAACGCGAAGTTCCCGTTCGGAGCCTGAGTAAAGCCGAAGATGGCTCGCCAATCGTGCAGCTGCCGCTGCAACGTCACGGTGTGGCTTCCGAATTTGTGGGCCACGAAGTCGTAGTTCGTTGACCAGGTTCCCGCCCAGTTCTGGGTCAGGTTGAAGTTCATCGAAGAATTCAGGTTGTCGCGCGGCGGCACGCGGATGAACGGAGCACCCGATAGTCCGCTGGTGACGGGAAGAGCGTTGCTCGCCTGCGCCACTGCCTGGTCGATGCACTGCTGGTGGAGGATCGGATTCGCCAGCAACGGCAGACACCGCTGCTCCGCGAAGTCCTGGTCGATCACAACTCCGTGGCCGGTCGGCGGACGCTGCCGGGACGATGTGTACTGCAAGGTCAGTTGAAAACCCTGGGTACTCGGCACCGAGTATTGGGTCTGACGGGCGGTGATGCCGGCAACGGGTGTCGATGCGACCCGATTCGCCAGCGCGTCTTCCGGGCTCGGCGACGTTTTCTCGATTTGCGGATGGGATTCGGGCACCGCCTTGCCGAAGATCCGGGATATCACGCCGAAGATTCCGGACTGCGAGTTCAGCGTCATGGACGCGCCAATCGTCTCACGGAACGGCTTGAACCGCGCGGTGTCGCTTTGCACATCACCCTGGTAGAGCGACCAACCAACGTTGCCTCTGAATCCGGGCAGCAGATCCGACGCGATGGTAGTGGTCAGGTTCGGCGTGGTGACTCCCGAGCGATGAGTCTTACGCGCTCGCTGGATATCGTATTCGAAAGACGAAAAATCCATCGACAGTATTTTGATTTTTTTCTGCTCGGCAGTGCTGCTCGTGTCCGTGCTGCGGAGCTTTGCCTCGAGTACGTGGGAGACCGTGAGACTCACTCTGTTCTGTGGCAGCGCCCCGAGGAAGCCCTGTCGGCTGCGGTTGGTAGCCTGAAGGAACTCGGTGCTGAGACTTCCGGCGGGAGCGTATGAGAAGTTGATGACTGGAGTGATCGAATGGCGGAAACGAGTCACGGGACCGAAGCCCGGAAATAGAGCAAAGAGGGTCGGTGAAGCGGAGATTCCGGTTGAAATTCGTTTCGACTGATGGACGTAGAGACCGTTGCTCAGGTGTGACTTGACCCAGAAGCCATGACTGCCGTCGACGTTACTCAGGGAAAGAGTAGGCGCCAGGTTGAGGACGCCGTGGAAAATGTTGGGCAGCGTGAACTGGGGCTGCCAATCGATGTCGGATTCGTAAGTCCTGGCGAACACCCGGGAGGTTTTTTTTGAAGAATCATTTGGATCCTGGATCACGAAGGTCTGCGGCGCGTCCGTCTCAGACTCGTTGAGCGAAAAATTGTTGCCGAGGCTATACCCGCCAATTCGCAACGGCGTGGCGAAAGTCGATGATGTGTGACGGACGTTGCGCTTGAGCGCCACCGAATCGTTGACGCCTTGCGGATTGGTGAAGAAGCGATAGGTGAAT
>JBKPDS010000242.1:0-6230 GCA_046727995.1 Gemmatimonadota bacterium | reverse complement strand
CGGAGTGCAGGATCGCATCGCGGAAGCCACCGGCACCGCCGACGAAGCGTTCTCGCAGATCAGGACGGTGCAGAGCTACACAGCGGAGGCTGAGGAGGTGCGGCGGTACGGCTCGCATCTGCGTGAGGTGATCGACGCGGCCCTGCGCCGCGCCCGGATTCGAGGCTCTTTTTTTGGAATCCTCACCTTTTGCGGCTTCGGCGGCGTCGTCGCTGTGCTGTGGCAGGGCGGTCGACAGGTTCTGGCGGGAAATCTCACCGCCGGTGCTCTCGTCTCATTCCTCCTCTATGCGCTATACGTAGCCGGCGCAGTCGGTTCGCTCGCTTCACTCTTCGGCGCGTATCAGGAAGCGGTGGGCGCAGCGCGTCGCGTTTTCGATCTGCTGGAGGCGGAATCGGCGGTGAAAGACCCGCCACGACCGCTCAAGCTGCCGCATCCGCTGCGCGGCGAGATCGTGATGGACAAGGTCGCATTTCAATACAATCCCGCGCTGCCGGAAGTGCTGCAGGACGTGTCGCTGCGAATCGGCGCCGGCGAGGTCGTCGCTCTGGTGGGCCCGAGTGGCGCGGGCAAAACGACGATCGCATCGCTACTCCCCAGATTCTGGGACGTTACCTCGGGGCGAATCACGTTTGACGGGCTCGACATCCGGGATCTTTCGCTCGCCGAGCTGCGTGCCGCGATCGGTATCGTGCCGCAGGAGCCGACTCTCTTTAGCGGTACCATCCGGGAAAACATCGCTTACGCCGGTATTGGCGCCGACGGGTCACGGCCAAGCGAAGAATCCATTCGCGCTGCAGCAAAGGCGGCGCACGCTGTCGAATTCATCGAGCGGCTCCCCGACGGATTCGATACTCGAGTTGGTGAAAGAGGAGTAAAACTTTCAGGCGGACAGCGGCAGCGCATCGCCATCGCCAGAGTTTTTCTCAAGGATCCGGCATTGGTGATTCTCGACGAAGCGACGTCGAGTCTCGACACCGAGAGCGAACGTCTGGTGGAGCAGGCGATGGAAGACTTGCTGCGGGCGCGGTCGACGTTGATCATCGCCCACCGACTGAGCACGGTGTTACGAGCCGATCGACTGGTCGTTATCGATCGCGGATTGATTGTGGAAGAAGGCAGGCACGAGGAGCTGCTCGCTTCCGAGGGAGTTTATTCCCGTCTCTACCGCGGCCAGTTCAGGCCGGGAGACATGCTCGTCGGGTAGGCTAATACCTCGGCGGAGGGAAGGTATCAGGCGGAGTACTCGAGGCGGTCGGCAGAATCGGAATGGCAGGAGTACTCGACGCGGCGGCGCGCACTGAGTCGGCCCTCGCCTTCTCGTTGCCGAGCTCGATCGGGGTTGCCGGAGCGGCCTTGCGAATCTTGAACGCGACGTTGGTCGACTGTCCGGTTGTTACAGTGACGCTGTCATCGACGAACCCGAGACCCGGGTGCCAGGCGCGGATGTGATATCGGCCCGCTGGGACGCCATCGATGGTGAAGGTGCCGTTGCCGGCAGTCTGAGCGAAATACGGATGGTCGAGCACCGCAATCCAGGCGTGGGTCCACGGATGCTGCTCGCAGACGACCTCTACCTCGGCGGGCTCCGTGAAGCGATCGACCGGCACCACCTCGCCGTCGTCGTTGAACGGAGCGACGCCTTCCACCTGGCCGGTTCCCACGTTGATGAATTTGATGGTGTGCAACGTTCGGTCGTCGTTGGTGACGTTGAGCGTGCCGGTGGTCGGGATCACCTGGACGTACGGATCGAGAGTGCAGTTGTCGTTGGTTAGTTCGTATCGCCGCTCGAGCGGGAATCCTTTCCCGCTGCGAATGTCCGTCAGCCAGACGACAGCGCCCGCCACACGCGTGCCCGACAGGGTGACATTCTTCGCCACCAACGAGTTGCCGCAGACATTCTGGTCGACGGTTGGGCGGACGATCTCAGGACTCGGCGGAATTCCCTCGAAATCGACCGTGCCGACGATAGTTCCTCCTCCCGCCACCGGCACGACTTTGTAAGGCTGGGAGGCGGGTGCGATTACAGCGGGGCGCGCCGGAAAGCCATCGTCATCGCCGGAACCTTTGCGGGGATGGGCGGATGCAGTGTCGTCGCGAGCGCAGGAGACAATTGCAAGGAGAACTATCGGTAAGCCGAAAAACCGGCGCAGCATGGACGTCGAGCCGAAGTGAAAAGTCTTTTAACGAAGGGGCAAGCGATGTGCCGCGCTACTAGCGTCGTACACGCGCTTTCCTCCTATCCAGGTGGAAATTACGCGAGCGCTCAGGATTTCGTTGTCCGGCACACGCATGATGTCCTTATCGAGAACGACGAAGTCGGCGTATTTCCCGGGCGTGAGAGACCCGAGCATCGTCTCCTGGAATCCGGCGTATGCCGGCCAGATCGTCATCGACTGAAGAGCTTCTTCGCGCGTCATCTTCTGCTCTGGGTACCAGCCGCCCGGCGGCCAGTTCGTTGGATCCTGTCTGGTGACAGCGGCGTGAAAGGTAAGCAGAGGATTCACCTCCTCCACCGGGAAATCGGTTCCGTTCGGAATGATGACTCCGGTGCTGAGCAGCGAACGCCAGGCGTAGGCGCCGCGAATTCTCTGTGGCCCAACTCGATCCTGAGCCCACCGCATGTCGCTGGTCTGATGCGTAGCTTGCATCGAAGGAATCACGCCCAGCCTGGCGAAACGCGGAATGTCCTGCTGACTGAGGACCTGTGCATGCTCGATCCGAAAGCGATGGTCCGCCTTTGGAAATCTCCTTAGCGCCGAGTCGAACGCATCGAGGACGATGCGGTTGCCACGATCGCCGATCGCGTGGACGTTGATCTGGAAGCCATGTTGCAGCGCCCACTCGGCCCAGGCGCGGATATGCTCGGGACGCGAGACGAGCAAACCCGAGTTGGTTGGCTCGTCGCTGTAGGGCGCGAGGAGCGCTGCCCCGCGTGATCCGAGTGCGCCATCAGCGTAAAGCTTGATGGCGCGAATCCAGAGGTGTCCATCGTAGAGCGCGTTCTGGGGCCCGCGCTGGACGTACGGATTGCGTTGAGCGGCAGCCGAGCCCGGCTCACCCGGATCGCTCACCATCACGTAGTTCCGGAGATTGTAATTGCCTGCCTGCGCCAGCTCCTCGAAGACGCTAATCGTCTCCGCGTCTTCTCCAGGATCGTGGACGCCGGTGAGTCCCCAGCGATTGGCCTCGGCGATCGCGGCGAGCGTGGCTCTCCTCTTGTCGGCGCGCGTTGCCGACGGGATGGCGCGCGAAATCAGACTCTGCGCGTTGTCGACGAAAACTCCGGCTGGCGCCCCTGTCGCGGTGCGAATGATTCTGCCGCCGGCGGGATCCGGCGTCGACGCTGTCACTCGCGCCAGCTGCATTGCGCGAGCGTTCGCCAGCAGCGCGTGCCCATCGATTCGTGTCAGAACGACCGGGTTGTTGGGGAACGCGCGCGAGAGCGCGTCGTGCGTCGGAAATTCCTTGATCGGCCAGCGATTCTGGTCCCAGCCGCGACCGAGGATCCATTCGCCGGGCCGGACATTTTTCGCCCACGTCTGGACGCGGGCGATCACCTCTTCGTACGAGGCCGAGCCGGCGAGGTTCACGCGTTGCAACGTCGTTCCGAGGCCGAGTAGATGTGCGTGGGCATCGGTGAGCCCCGGCACGACGGTCGCGCCGCGCAAATCAATGACAGTTGTCGATGGTCTGACCAGCGCCCTCGCTTCGGCGTCGGACCCGACGAAGACGATGCGACCGGCGCGGACGGCGAGGGCCGAAACCACTGGGCGCGCGTTGTCGACGGTGTAAATCGTTCCGCTGGTGAGGACGAGATCCGCTGGTAATTGCGCTCCGAGCACCGCTGGTGCGAGCGCCGCTACTGCGAGGTAGGTTGAGAGATGTTTCATGACCGCGGAGTTTGCCGACTGTCGCTGTCGAACACAAGCCGGCTGATTTGTCTGGCGAGTCTCGCGGCGTGCGCGCATCTGCCGTCGCAGCCGCGAGGTCAGGCCGCCTTTTGGGGATTCACCGGTCCGTGGGATCATCGCAGCGATTCTTCGGTCATCGAGCACGCCTCGTCGCTCGCGCAAATCATCACCGGCTGGATCGCGCTCGATACGACGAGCTTTCGCCCCGCACTTCTCTACCCCGACAGCATCGGCAACCTGCCGGCGGTGGCCCCACGTAAGACGGCGTTGATCACGTCGTACGTCGGTAGTCGGTTTCATCCGGAGATCATTCGCGGTATTGGTGGCAGCCCGCAGGTCTCGGCGATTACTGCTGGCGCGATCGCCGCGCTCGTCGACTCGGGGCAATACCGGAGCGTCGTCGTTGATTTCGAGGGAATGACGCCGCACGATCTCGATCAGCTCCTCACCTTCACGCGCGCCATCGCTGATTCAGTACGCGCCCACGGCGTTTCGACGGTGGTGATTGCCGTGCCGGCCGGCGACACCGCTGCGTACCCTGCTCCGCTGCTGCTCCAGCCGGCCGATCTCATCATGGCGGTTTTGTACGACCAGCACTGGAGCGACTCTCCGCCCGGACCAATCGCCGCGCCCGATTGGGTTATGCGCAATCTCGGAACGCGGGTGGCAGAAGTTGGCGCCGCCAGAATCATTGCCGCGTTTCCGCTCTACGGCTATCGGTGGCGCAAGAGCGCCGATACCGAGGTAATCAGCTACGACGAAGCGCGCCGTCTGGCGACGATGACCAACACCCCGCTTTCACGCGATCACGCGTCCGCTACGTTGCACGCTCTGTCGCCGGAAGGGTGGGAAGTCTGGGTGACGGACCGCACGCAGCTGGCGACGCTGGTGCGAGGTGCGCGACAGCTAGGCGTGACGACGTTCGCTCTCTGGCGACTCGGCCTCGAAGATTCGGACGTCTGGGATTTGATCGGCCGCTAGACGATCAGCAGCTCTTTCTGATAATCGGCCGGAGTGATGAGGAGCCCGTCTGCGCCGATGAAGCCGTTTACCTCACTGCGCATTCCCACATCATCGGCGA
The DNA here is from genome assembly GCA_046727995.1 of Gemmatimonadota bacterium. Taxonomy (GTDB): domain Bacteria; phylum Gemmatimonadota; class Gemmatimonadetes; order Gemmatimonadales; family Gemmatimonadaceae; genus UBA4720. Next base: position 1,235 of record JBKPDS010000242.1, on the reverse strand, counting down.
GATAGACTCCGGGCTCGATCGAGAACCCGACGCCCGGAATGAGAGCGCGCTCCTCTCGCGTCTCGAGGTTGTCGATGTGCGGGCCCGAGCCGTGAAGATCCCGTGGATCGATCGAGTGCCCGGTGCGGTGGAAGAAGTATTCGCCGTAACCGCGCTTCGTGATAACGTCTCGCGCAGCGTCATCGACTTCTCCGCCCTTCACCGGCTGATGGCCGCTGATTTTCCTTTGCAGCAGGGAGATTGCGGCATCGCGCGCGTCTCTAACCGCCCGCCAGATGGTCTTGTCGCGGTCACTTGGCGGGCCGAGTGATCCCATCCAGGTCTGGTCAGCGTAGACGCCGTTCTTCTCGCGCGCCCACAGGTCTATCAGCAGGATGTCACCCCGTTTGATCGTCGCCGATTTCTCCGCTGTCGGCTCGTAGTGCGGATTGGCGGCGTTGGGACCGATGGCGACAATCGGTCCGTGGTCGGCCTCCAGACCACCGGCCGCGAATTTTTCCTTGATCCACGTCTTCAGTGAGTACTCGGTCAAGGGTGTAGCGCTGTCGGCACGACTGCCGGCGAGCCGGATCGCTTCCTGGCCGATGGTGGCGACAGCGCGCGCCGCTCGCTCGTGGGACGCGCGCTGCTCGTCGCTCCACACGGCATAGAAACTTGAGACGAGGTCGGCAGACGATACTACCGTTGCGCCGGCGCTGCGCACCATCTCGATGACTCCGGCGGGGACCCTGTCCAGGTACGGCACCGCATCACCGGGCGAGTACTCCATGGCAACGCGCTTGCCCTTCACCAGCTCGGCGACGAGCGATTCGAGGACGCGCCAGCTGCTGTATTTCTCCTTGCGCCATTTCGCCGGCCACGACACCCAAGGGCCCTGTTCGATGGCGTGGGTGATGGCAACCGGTGTCCCCTGTCGCGGGATGTAAACGAAAAACCGGCGAGTGGTCATGCCGGAGAGCTCGAGCATCCCGACGGCCACAGGATTCAGGCCATGAAAATCGTAGATCAGCCAGCCATCGAGATCGGCACGCTCGAGCGCCGACTGCAGAGAAGGAAGAGACTCGGAGCTTAGCACAACGTAGTCTACTGAGAGGTCTTCACCGCGCGCCATTCCGCCCGCCACTCGCATATGTCCTCGCCCCTTTCACGGCAATGGACGTGATCGATCATTCCGCCGCCGTTGACCAGCAGCCTCAGCAATTCGCGCAACGCGGACTCGTAATACAGGCAGCCGA
>JBKPDS010000241.1:0-4522 GCA_046727995.1 Gemmatimonadota bacterium | reverse complement strand
AGACTCAAGAGCGTGCTCGGCGTCACCGACGTGACGTTCATTCCCGGGCGCAGCGCTCTCGCCGTCGTCGACGCGACGCTGTCGGGCCTGCCGCCGGCGTTCGAGGCGGCGACTCACGACGCCATGATGCGACGCCAGACGGCACGAAAGAGCCTCGTCCTCGCCGCCAACGAAATTGGCATCGACAACTTCCGATTCAACCCGACGACGCTGACCGTCAAAGCGGGAACCAAAGTGGTGTGGATCAACAACGACGACGTCCCACACCTGATTGTGAACATTCAAAACAAATTCCGGCAATCGCCGGTGCTCGATACCGACCAGCGGTTCAGCGCGACCCTTACCAGACCGGGCACGTATGACTATTTCTGCTCTCTGCACCCCGTGATGAAAGGCAAAATCATCGTCACCTAGGAACGGACCCATGGGGCGACGCGGGGAGGCGGGGACGCAGCGCATGGCCGATCAGCAGGTCGATCGATTCGAGAAGGTTGTGTTACCGCACCTGAACGATGCGTACACTCTCGCTCGCTATCTCCTGCGCGACGAGCACGACGCGCAGGACGCGGTGCAGGACGCAGTACTGAGAGCGCTGCGTCACTTCGAGGGATTCCGTCACGGTGATGCACGGGCGTGGCTGCTGACGATCGTCAGAAATTGCTGCTACAGCTCGCACAAGTCCCGTCGCTGGGACAGGTCGACGGTGTCGTTCTCTGACGAAGCGGCGCAGGGCGTCGAGGAGCCGGGCGCGGCCGACGATCGAGCGATCGAGTCATCGGAGCGAGAGCGGATTCAGTCGGCGGTCGACAAGTTGCCCGCCGAATTGCGGGAGGTATTGGTGCTGCGTGAATTGAACGAGCTGTCGTATCGCGAGATCAGCGATGTCGTCGGCGCTCCCATCGGCACGGTGATGTCGCGCCTGTCGCGGGCGCGGGATCGTCTGGCGACTGCGCTGAGCGACGGTTCACGAAAGGTGGGCTGACATGACTTGCGCGGATTGTCTGGAAAACCTCGGCGCTTACATCGACGGTGAATTACCCGCTGATGAAGCAGCCGCCATCAAGCAGCATCTCGAGACGTGCGTCGATTGCGCCGCCGCGCATCGCCGGCTCCTCGGAACATCTTCACGAATAAAGACAGGACTCATGCGCTACGAAGCACCGGATGTACTGAAGGCACGCATTCGTGCCAGCCTCGCCGAACCGATCCGCGAGCGCCCCGCCGACCGCGGTCTTGCCCTGATCGGGCGCGGCTATGCCTGGCCGCGTTTGATTGCGGCTGCCGCCATGGTCGCCATCGTGAGTAGCGGTTTGACATTCGCCGCGCTGCGCGAGCGGGCACCGTCGAATCCGACCGAGCAGCAGGTTCTGGCGAGCCACATTCGGTCCCTGATGCCCGGACATCTGACGGATGTCGCCTCGAACGACCAGCACAACGTCAAACCGTGGTTCAATGGTCGGGTGAACATGTCCCCCGACGTGCCGCGGCTCGACTCACTGGGGTATCCGCTCGTCGGTGGCCGCCTCGACTATGTCGACGGGCGCCCCGTGGCGGCGGTGGTTTACACACGCCGCCAGCACGTCATCAACGTTTTTTCGTGGCCGACAGAGGAAGCGGGAGATCTGAAACCCACCGCTTCGAACGCCAACGGCTATCACCTCATTCACTCCCGACATAACGGGTTGGAGCGCTGGATCGTCTCCGATCTGAACCTCGGTGAGCTCGAGGATTTCGCGAGGTTGCTGACTCCTCAGCGCTGAGATCAACGCGGCGCGGAGGCAAAACGCCCCGTGTCCGCATATCTTGCTGTGCAACTCTTGCCAGCTCGGACGTTTAAGTCTCGAGCCCTCAACGGACAAGATCACAGATGATTTCATTGCGACGCCCATTTCTGTCCGGCGCCCTGGCGCTGCTCGCTGCCCCATGTTTGCGCGCGCAAATCGTGGAGCGTCCAGTGCCGTTCGACAACTCGGGCCAGGTGATGGTGATGACACCCTACATCGCCGACCGGGCCGCGTTGCGCGCACCGTGGTGGCCGGTTTCGGGGGAATTCACCGAGGCCAGACTCTACACGGTGAACGACTCGAGCTACGTCCTTACCGTGGGACGGCGGAGTGGTGTCGTCGAGCGCTACACCCTTTCGGCGGCAGACAGAGATGCCATTCGCGCCATCGTCTCCCGACTGCCGCGCGATGTGATCGCGGCGCGGAATGATGCGCGCAATGCGTTCATAAGAGGTCAGACGCTACTCGGAATTGGCGTTTACGGTCCCACCTTCGCTGGCGCCATCGGTGACAACAGCGGCAGTTATACGGCGGCGTATCTGGTGGTGGCGGGGGGCTCTTTCTTCGCCGCATCGGAAATATCACGGCGAATGTTCATCTCCAAAGCGCAGGCCGATCTTTCCATCAATATGGGATTCAACGGCTCGCTCGCTGGTTGGGCGATAACCTATCTCGCGGACGCCCCGGACAAGGGACAATCCGCTGGCGCGTTCATCGGCGGTATAGCGGGCACCGCGGTCGGCCTGCGAGCCGCGCGCAACATGACGGAAGCAGACGCAGTCGCCACAGGATTCGGCTCGGACATCGGCGCTCTCATTGCTTTCGGCACGATGGAAACTCTGCGCGGAAGCAGCGATTGCACTTTCGATCCAAACACCCTGACCGAGACCTGTACCAGGCGACGTCTGTCCAATCGCTCCGAAGTGGCCGTCGTCCTCGCGTCAGGATTGTTGGGGTACCCGATCGGGTTGCTCTACCCGAGGAATTCCAGATACAACGTCACCGCTGGTGATGTGGAAGTCCTGCCAACCACGGCGCTGCTTGGAGCAGGCGCGGGCATCAGTCTGCTAAATCGCCATGCGTCGTACTCGCACTTCGCGGCGGCGGCAACAATCGGGGGTGTAATCGGCATGATGGCCGGCGACCGCTTCCTCGTCCAGCGGTACGATCACGACCGCGACGACGCTGACAGACTGTCGCTCGGCACGGCAGCTGGCGCCTTGATGGGCGCCGGAATCGCGTCCCTTGGCAGCTCGACCCGGAATAACCCCCATGTCATCGGCGGCCTGGCCGTTGGCGGTGGACTGGCGGGCCTGATCGTCACCGAGCGCTATCTCCATCCAAGCCGAGACGCCGGACGGCCCCGTTTTAGCTTAACTTTCAACCCGGCGAGCATCGCGCTGACGGCGGCCCGCACCCCAGGGAACCACTCCCTAATAAACGTGAGGTTCTAGTGGACACCACGACCACACTCACTTTCGCCGAACGACTGCAAGGAAGTTTCGAGCAGCTCTATCGTTACGTGCCCGCGCTCTTCGGAGCGCTGGTAATCCTTTTTGCCGGCTATCTGCTGGCAAGATTGCTCGAGAAAGGAACCGATCGATTGATGCGCCGCATCCGGCTCAATCAGATCCTCGAGCGTGGCGGAGTGATGCAGGCAGTAGAGAGATCGGGCTCGCGCGTGAATCCGACGCGTGTGGCCGGCAGTCTCGTCTTCTGGTTCGTGATGTTCGCAGTGATGCTCGTCGCCGCCAATGCACTCGGCCTGCAATCGCTGGCCAACGTCTTCTCCGAATTGGTCAGCTACATCCCGAGCGTCATCGCTGCCATCGTCATCATGATCGTCGGCATCGTCCTCGGCGGCTTCGTCGGCGGCTTGATCATGGCTTCAGCCGGTGGACTCCACGGCGGTCCGACGCTGGCGCGAGTGGGGAAGGGTGGCGTCATCGTCCTCGCCGTCTTCATGGCGCTCCAGGAGCTGGGCGTCGCCACCGAGATCGTGACCACGGCGTTTGCGATTCTGTTCGGCGCGGTTGCGCTCGCGCTATCGCTCGCTTTCGGTATCGGTGGACGCGAGCTCGCCGGAGAGATCACCCGCAACTGGTACCGTCGCTACAAGGAAGAGCGTGACGCCATCGAGCGCGACAACCGCGAGCTCGACCGGCAGGAAGGAATCGCCACTACCGAAGAGTACGTGCGCCCCACGTACGGTATTCGTAACACCGGCCCACACGACGTAGTCAGACCGCCAGAGTGAGCTCTGCCTCCGCCGCGGCATCACCAGCAGTGACGTCCGCGCCCAGAGGGAAAGGGGGAGAGCTCTCGAGAGCACTATCGCTCCGCGATTCGATCGCGCTGGTGCTCACCGTCATCGGCACCGGCGTCTTCCTCAAGGCGGCGCCAATGGCGCAGCTCGTCGGCTCTCCCTCCAAAGTCTTGTGGGCCTGGCTCGCCGCGGGACTCCTCTCTCTCGCCGGCGCGCTGACGTACGCCGAGCTCGGCGCGATGATGCCGGAAGCGGGTGGAGAGTATGTGTTTCTGAGAGAAGCCTACGGCGATCTTCCCGCATTTCTCTTCGGCTGGACCTCGGTGATGCTGATTGCCAGCGGTGGACTCGCTGCGGTGTCGACTGCGCTCGCTTCGTTCCTGGGGTCGTTCGTCCCACTCGGCGCGGTTTGGATCACCCACGATTTTCACGTCCTCGGCCAGGTAATTCACTGGCGACTTGGCATTCAGCA
>JBKPDS010000240.1:0-2470 GCA_046727995.1 Gemmatimonadota bacterium | reverse complement strand
TTACGCATCCAAAACGGAGGAATCGATGTCGCTCTTCGTCCGGAAGGATCTGGGATCGCTGCTCGCCGAGGCACGGTCCGGCACGCTGAAAAGGGAGCTGGGACCACTCAACCTCGTCACCCTCGGCATCGGCGCCGTAATTGGAGCAGGAATCTTCGTCCTCACCGGCGCGGTCGCGTCGCAGCACGCGGGTCCGGCGCTCACGCTCTCCATGGTACTCGCCGGCGTCGCCTGCGCTTTCGCCGGCCTCTGCTACGCCGAGCTGGCCAGCATGATTCCAATCGCCGGTAGCGCGTACACCTACGCCTACGCGACCATGGGAGAGCTCGTCGCCTGGATCATTGGCTGGGATCTCATTCTCGAGTATTCGCTGAGCTCCTCTTCCGTCGCCGTCGGCTGGTCGGGCTATGCGCTGGCGCTCTTTCAGGAAATGGGTATCAACCTCCCCGCCCGCTGGACCGGACCGCCCGGCAGCGAGGTAATGCTTCCCGACGGCTCTTCGGTCACGGGGATCTTCAATGTCCCGGCACTCGTGATCTGCCTGCTCCTCACCGGCCTCCTCATAATCGGCATTCGAGAATCGGCTCGGGTGAACACGGCGATTGTGATTATCAAGGTCCTCGTGCTCACACTGTTCGTCGCCGTCGGCGCTCACTACGTGAACACTGCCAACTGGCACCCCTTCATTCCGCCGAACGCCGGTGAGTTCGGCGCGTTCGGCTACAGCGGCATACTGCGGGGTGCTGGTTTGATCTTCTTCGCCTACATCGGATTCGATGCGGTCTCCACCGCCTCGCAGGAAGCGAAGAACCCGGGTAGGAGCGTTCCCATCGGCATCCTTGGATCACTCGCTATCTGTACCGTGATCTACATCGCAGTCGGTTTGGTGATGACGGGGCTGGTGCCGTACCAGCAGCTGGACGTCCCGTCGCCGATCGCCCTCGCCGTCCGCGCCACCGGCCTGCAGTGGCTGGCACCGATCATCAACATCGGCGCGATCTGTGGCATCTCCAGCGTGATACTGGTGAATCTGCTCGGCCAATCCAGAATTTTTTATTCGATGAGTCGCGACGGACTGCTGCCACTGGTATTCTCGCGGCTGCACCCGCGCTTTCGCACTCCACACATTACCACTGCCGTCACCGGCAGCGTCGTTGCAATTGCAGCAGGTCTCTTTCCAATCGGTGTCCTTGGACAACTGGTAAGCATGGGTACTCTGCTCGCATTTGCCATCGTTTGCGCGGGCGTGCTCATACTTCGCCGCACCGAGCCCCACACGCCGCGGCCGTTCAAGACACCGGGAATGCCGTGGGTGCCGATAGCAGGCACTCTCGTCTGCTTTTATCTCATGTCCGGACTGCCCTTGCCGACGTGGATCAGACTGTTCGTCTGGCTGGCAATAGGTCTGACGATCTATTTCTCCTACGGCCGGTTCAGAGCCGCCGGCCTGCGAAGCCAGGCGGTGCCCGATATCGCCTAGTGAACGACGTGGCGCGCGAAGATTTTGTCCCAGACTGAGAGCGCCGGCTTCGGTCTGAGCTCTGTATCGACGAGTCCGAGCGTCTCAAACAGCACCAGGATTGCGGGCAGAGGTTTCGGAAACGTTCGTAGATCGAGATCCGTAAACGATAACTGAAATACGCCTGTCGCTTTTGCGTCGTCGAGTAAGAGCGACTGGCGCGCGATGTATCTCGCCTGCACCTCTGGCGATGAGACGAACACACCGCCCACCGACACTGTTGGCCAGCCACCCTCCACTACCATTACCGGCAGGATTCGCGATCCCGTCCCCCTTACTCGCGAGTAGTAGTCGAGCGGTATCTGATCCGGATCTTTGAATCCGCCGAGGTAGGGATAGGACGACAGCCCCAGGAGGTTGACGAACGGAAAATCCCGCAGATCCTGATCGATGCCGACGAACGAAGTCTGGTTGTAGAGTCTGCCCCACGCGGTTTCCACCTGAACGCTGACGTAGAGTGGCAACACACTCGCCGATCGTAAGCGGCGGACATCCGAGGCTGCGGCATTCGTCATTTTGACGACCGCGTTGTAAACCGGCCGTGGCGCTGCCGCACGAATGAGATTGGTCTCGGCAGCAAGCCCCAGATAGTCCGGATGAAGCAGTTCGACCACGGCCCGAACGTAGTTGCGATAGAGCTGCTGTACGGCGGGCTCGGTGATGCTGCGGTGCGCGGCGACCAGTGCCGGCGACTCGCTCTCTCGCGCCAGTCCGTTGGTTACATCGATAGTTACGACAAGGCGTAGCTGCTTGCCGCGATAATAGTGCTCGAGATCTACTCCGTCCTTGCGCAGTGCAGCCTCGGGAGATGTTCCGGCGAGAAGCAGCGCCCATGGAACATCGAGATGCATGATTGCGGCATCTGCGCGCTTCGTCCAAATCTCCGCCGATTGGATGGCGACATTCACATCGGGCTTCGGCGGAATGATGGAGAAGCCCATGAAGTAGGAT
>JBKPDS010000239.1:0-25151 GCA_046727995.1 Gemmatimonadota bacterium | reverse complement strand
TTGAACAGGAAGTGAAAGGCGTCAGCTTCTCTGTTCTCGATGCGATACGAGATGTGCAGAGTGTCGGATTCTGCCGGCAGGCGAAACTCTTTCTCGCACCTCGTCCTCCGCACCCGCGACTCCGCGACGAGTCGCACTACTGCTTCAGCGCCATCCGACAATTCGGCGACGTTCCAGGCGGTAGTCCACCATTCTCCATGATCGGGCAGGCTGCGGCCCTCGAATTCTGCAGGCGCATCATTCGGAAAGAGCTCTTCCCAGCCGCCGGCCCAGACATCGTCGTAGCTCGAGCCGGGCGGCGAAGGGGCGAGCTCAACGTCGTCGCGATGCCAGATCCACGGGCGGTCGTGAATACGATCGTGGAGCTCCCACACGCGGCCGCCAAGTGAAGGAATGACGACAGCGCGCAGTCGCGAGCTTTCGATGGCGAGCGCTTCATGGTCCGAGACAACTGTCCTGCTCACCCGCGCCGGCGTCATGTGAGCCTTGCGCCGACGAGGCGGGCGTGGAGACCAGCCAGGCTCAGGCCTGGACCAACGCTGAAACGTGGTCGCGCGAACGGCGACACATCCTCTGGACGGTGCCACCCACCCTCGGCTCTGACCGCGCCACTGTAGGCGGCATTTACGACGGCGAGACGCGCCGCTGCGGAGTCGAGTCCGTAGGGGTAGGCAAACCAGCTGATTGCCTTGTCGCCAAACCTGGCGCGCAGCCACTCGTATGACTGACGCACTTCCGTGAAGAGATCGGCGTCCCCCAACAAGGCAAGGTTGCGATGGCTCCAGCTGTGGGAGCCGACAGTGATCCCCGGATGTCTGACGGCCGCCGCCAATTCGTCTCGAGTGGCGGCGTGTGCATACGACGGCAGCGCATCGGACGCCGGCACGGCCGTCGCGGCAGCCCATTGACGAATGCGCTCGTCGGACCCATCCAGCTGCTGGAGCGCGTGCGTGCGAACGGTCTGGTCGATCGCCTCTTTTCCGTGCGACAAGGCATCCCACCAGAAGACGTGATCGTCGAGACGTCCGGGAGCGACGAAAATCGTGGCCGGCAGCGAGCGCTTGACGAGCTCGGACACGCCCTCATTCACGGCTCCGCGATATGCATCGTCGAACGTGATCGCGACCCGGGGACGTGAGCCGCCCGGATCGTCGATGCGGTCGAGCGGCGCCACGTCGGCAATCTCGGCCAGCATATCAAGCTGCTTCGCAAAATCCCCTTGGCGTACGAATAGGACCCGCTCTCCAGCTGGCTCTGCTCCCTCCGGAATGATTCCGTGATAGGCAAGAATCAGCCGCTTCCGGCGCACGCGGTATCGCGTGACCCGATTGACGGCGGACGATGCGACCGCTTTCTCGAGGCCGCGCTTCAACAGGGGATGCACCGTACTATTCGCGGCGGAGCCGGGATTGTTCCGGTATCAAAGCGCGCCGGGCGCTCTGCTGCACGCGCCAGGCGGCGCTCGGTGCTGCGGATACGAATTGTACCTTAGCGCCGTTGGCTGCACCCTCTTCCTCCAGCTGTGCTCGCGTCGCCACATACAATCCCGTCAGTATCGCCGCCATGAAATAGAGCGGATCCATCCAGGCGAAGGAGACGAAGAATGACGTAACGGCAAACCCGACCATCGCTACCGGCAGGAAGCTGGTCGATCCATAAAGCAAGCGTTGCGCTTCAGTGCCATACTTCCACCCCTTCGGCATTCGCTTGCGCATTCTGAGGGGAGCGACTATCCCGCCCAGTATGAGCGACATATAGGTCACCAGCCCCAGAACACCCAGCTCGGTGCTCGCCTGGAGGTAAGAGTTGTGGGGCGGTGTGCAGCGCAGCGGACCGTTTAGGCGCATGGTGGCAAGCTTGGGCGAGATCGTGCACTCCGCCCGCGAGAAGTTGTCCATGCCCAGACCGAACAGTGGGTACTGCTCCACGTACCCTATTCCCCGCTGGATCAGCGCTTTGCGGCCATCGACGCTGGTGTAGTTGTAGTCCTTTTCCGGGCTGACGATAGTGTGCATCTGCTCCCAGTAGCCGGGCGGCGCACCGAGGGCGAGCGCGATGAGCACGACGCCTACCACGCCGATTCTACGTCCGACGGATACGCTGTTGACAAGCAACAAAGCGGCCCCGCCCGCCGCGACGAATCCAAGAAAGCCCCCGCGGGATCCCGACCTTGCGATCGTAGCGCCGATTGCAAGAACCACGGCAAACAAAGCCCACCGCCGCCGTCCTCGGACCACGCTGAGCAGCAGCAGCGTGAGCGCGAGACCGACCATTATCACGACGCCAAGATCATTCGAGTCGTACGTGTAGAGATCGTTCAGTCGGGTGACGTAACTGCCGGTTCCCTTGGACAGCCCAAAAACGAAAAGCGAGAAATAGGCGAGAATGCCGCAGGAGACCACGTAGGCCCACACGAAAGTGTAGAGGTCGCGGACATTGCGAATGGCAACCGCGATGAGGAATGCGTAGGCGAGAGTTTTCGAGTAGTTATCGAGGATGAACTTCGCCGTTCCGCCCAGCGAGATGCCGAACGCAGCGGAGCAGCACGCCAGAACGCCCAGAATCGCGACGTTCCGCATCGGCCAGAACTTGAGGACACTTCCCTGCGCGAGGAACTTGGGGTTCAAGTACGCGTAGCCGACCGAAGCGACTACCAGCAGCAACGCCGGCCTCAGCTTGGCGAGCATGGGGTAATGCTGATGCACGCGTCCGATAGTGAGAACCGTCAGCACGAACAGCGCGATGCGCAGCGGGTCGCGCACCAGCGTCAGCCGCTCGCCGGCAGCCAACACTCGTTGCCCGACGCGAGACCGAGCGCCTACACGCGCTCGACCGAAAGCCGATGCAGTCGCAGTGGCGCTCATGTCGATCCAGCGATTGCGCTCGCGCGATTGATCTCCGCTATTGCCTCAACTGACCAGGACAGACTGCTTCCCTCCGATGAAGCGCGCGATACCGGAAAGAGAGCCAAAGTTCGCGTCGCTTATCTCCTCCTCCATTGCATGAACACCGAATTCCGTTTCGATGAAGGAGATCATTTCGACGATGGACATCGAGTCGATGACTCCCTTCTCGAGCAGACGATCGTCGTCGCCGAGCTCGAAGTTGGAGTGCATGTACAGAAAGTTCTCCTGCACGAAGTTGCGGACTCGGTTGAGGATTTCGGATTCGGTAACGGGCATTGATCGCGAAGGTATCGGGTTAGTTGGGAAGAGCCGGAATCGTGTCGTCGAGAATCACCGAAGCGCCTCTAAGCGGCAGCGGCGTCGGCGAGACCGGGCGCTCGATGAACTGGTGGTGCCAGAGCTGAGTCGACAGAACGCCGACCAGCGCCTGATTCTCGCGGAATCCCGTCGCCAGACCGGCGCGACAGCGACGCACGAGACCTGCAACCGAGTTCGAGGAGAAGACGCCGACGCGGCGCAGTGCATCCGGAGTGAGGTGATCGCCGACCCAGCCGGGCGCATTGGGGCCAAAGAAGCTTGGCGCGTCCGGCGCGCGATACGGCTGCTTGCGACGCTGGTTGATTCGCGGCGGAAGAATGCGCGATGCCCAACGGCGTAGAATCTCCTTCTCACGCAAACCACGCAGGCGCGATCCTGTGGGTAGCGCCGCCGCGAACTCGAACAAGCGGTGGTCGAGAAAGGGGAATCTTCCTTCTACGCCGTGAGCCATCGCCATCCGATCTCCCTGCGAGCTGAGGAGATACGGTGAAAGCAACGTCGTCATTTCCAAGTAGGCCGCCTGATTGAGCGGCGACCAGCCGAAGAATCGCACCGGCAACGAGCCGCGTAGCTCGCCCAGAACGTCGATCTCGCCGAGTGCAGTCTTGAACTCGGGTGAGTAGAATTCCTTGGCGCGCGCGCTCAGCAGAAAGCGCGGCAGATGCGAGAAGAGCGGATCGCTCGACGGCCCCGCTTCGAGGAAGAAGCGCCGCCAGAACTCGCCTCCCCTGCCCTGCGTCAGCAGCTCGGGATAGAGGCGGTCCAGCAACCGCTGGCGCGCCGTCGATGCGGGTTGCCGCAGGCAGAATCTGCGCACGGATACTTCCTTGAACAGATCGTAGCCGAGGAAAAGCTCGTCGGCGCCCTCACCGGTGAGAACCACTTTGATTCCGGAGTCGCGCGTCAGCTTGGCCAGGTGATACATCGGTACCGGCGCAGTGCGCAGCAGCGGAGTCTCTGTGTGCCAGAGCACTTCCGGGAATGAGTGCGCGATGCTGCCGTGGGAGATTCCAGCAATGGCGTGGATGCTGCCCACATCACCCGCTACTTCTCGCTGGTACTCGCTTTCGTCGAACTGCGGATCGTCGAAGGTGATGGAAAAACTGCGCAGCGTGTGCGGGGACGCGCTCGCCGCCAGCGATGCGGTGATCGACGAATCGAGACCGCCGCTGACGTACGCTCCGACGGGAACGTCGGCGCGGAGACGCATCCCGACGCTGCGCAGCATCAGCTCGTCGAGCTGCTCGACGACGTCGGCGGGCTCGGCGTTGGCTTCCGGGTAATCGAGCTCGTAGTAGCGGTGCAGCCAGAGCGCGCCGTCCCTGAGTATTCCGTAAGTGCCTGGCTCCAGCGAAGCGATGCCGGCGAAAGTCGTCCGCGGCGGACGCGCCGCCCAGAACGTGAATGCTTCATCCAGGCCCCGGCGGTCGATTGCCGCTTCCACTTCGCCGCTCGCCAGAATCGCCTTGATCTCCGACGCGAAGTACAGCTCGCCGCGCGGCTGGGCGTAAAACAACGGCCGCACACCGAAGCGGTCGCGCGCAAGAAAGACGGTTTCAGTGTTGCGATCATAGAGCGCGAACGCAAACTGGCCATTCAGCCGCGGGAGGAGATTGACTCCCCATTCCTCGTAGCCGTGGACGAGGATCTCTGTGTCGCACCGCGTGCGGAATACATGTCCCTTCTCCTCGAGCTCGCGGCGCAGCTCGGGATGGTTGTAGATCTCGCCATTGTAAGTGACGACGATCTGCCCGTCTTCATTGGTCAGTGGCTGATCGCCGCCGGCGATATCGACAATGCTCAGGCGGACGTGCGCGAAGCCGACGCGCTGGCCAATGTAGAAACCGTAGCCGTCGGGACCGCGATGACGGATCGACGCCGCCATCTTCCCCAGCGAATCGATCGATACGCCCGTCGGATAGCGTCGCACGACGCCGGCGATTCCGCACATCAGACCTTCTCCGTGGGCGCGGCGAGAATCACCGGTTCCACGAGCTGGGGACCGAGGTGGAGATAGCGCGTCGTCATCCGCTTCTGATCGATGTCGGCGTAGGCGCGCTGCGTCTGGTCGACGCTGAAGCCGACTTCTTCGGCAACCTCACGCGCCGGACGCCCCTCGTTACGAGCGTGGAGCACGATGTCGAGGACCCGCGTCGGCATGTTGTAGTAGAACTCTTCCTGTGACTGGGGGAGCGAGAAGGTGTCGGTCGTCGGTGGACGGGAGGTGATTGCCGCCGGAACGCCGAGGTGTTCCGCCAGTTGATATACCTGGGTCTTGTAGAGATGGGCTATTGGCTTCACGTCGGCCAAACCATCGCCGCCCTTGACGAAAAATCCCTGATCGTATTCCAGTCGATTGGGAGTCCCAACCACGGCGTAGTGCAGGCGATCGGCGTGATAGTATTCGAGCATCGTGCGCACGCGCTGCTTGAAGTTCGACGCGGCGACGATCTGCCTGTATTCCGGCGCCGGCAGGCGCACGCGACGCGTCTCACCGCGCGGCGGCTGAACGACGAGATAGGTGATGTTGAGCCGATCTGCCTCCAGCCTGTCCGGTGGCAGCACCAGCTTGCAGCCCCAATCATCCGTGAATTCGGGCACCACCCGACGAATCGCTTCGTTCCGACGACGGTAGCAGCCGGCTCCGTAAAGGACCGGCGCAATATCTTCAGTGACCGTATCGATGCCGAGTTGCTGCGCGAAGGAGCGCGCGATAGTCAGACTTTCCGGATCACTTTCCCGCTCCGGCATGAAGAGCCCGAGAACGTGCTTCGGACCGACAGCCTCGACGGCGAGCGCGGCACAGACGGAGCTGTCGACGCCGCCGCTCATCCCAACCACCAGACCGCGACGCTTGAGCAAGGTCGCGAGCTGGCTCCGCAAAGCGTCGCGAATTCGCGACACTACCGCCGCCGGGTCGATCTCGAGTGCATTGAGTGTCGCTGTCATCAATGAGAAGGGCTGGACGATTTTGTGATCGGTGGATCTTGTTGCCTGGACGGGTGGGCGTCCCCGGCAGTTGGGCGGTTTGCAAGCTTGGCACCCTACTCCGTCGGCGGTTGTAGGTTGATAGTTGCGCGAGCTAACTCCCTTCCGTCAAACAGCTTGCGCCTCACGCCCGGGCTCAGTCGGACGCTGCTCGGGCGGGAATGTGTGGCACGTTCGCAACAGCGATGATGGGAGGCGAACAAGCGTCTCCCGCGCTATCATTGCGCGTGCAACCAGTCAACGAATGACCGACGATTTTCATTCCAGCGGGCTGTTTCAGTCCAACTTCGCGAACCTCCTGCGACGCGCCGGCGACGAGTTCGGAGAGCGCGTCGCGATCGTGCACAATGCCGGACAAACGACCTTTCAGGCTCTGAATCGACGGGCGGGCGAGATATGCAGGGCGCTACGCGAGCGCGGAATCCGCAGCCCAGACGTCTGTGCCGTGCTCGCCCAGGGGCCCAGCGATGCCGCCGCCGCATTCTTCGCGGTGCTGGGCGCAGGCGCCACCGGAATCAATGTCAATGAGCTGTACCGACCACGACAGATAGAGTTCGTACTCACCCATTCGCGGGCGCGCGTATTGTTGGTGAGTCGCGACGTGCTGAAGGGTCTGCCGCGTCCGGTCGCAACCGACGCCGAAATCATCGTCCTTGAAGACATTCACGATGGCGTGTCGGAGTTCTCGCCAATCGCCTGCGAAGCGTCGGCGCCGGCGCAAATCACCTATACCTCGGGATCCACCGGACAGCCCAAGGGCGTGGCGATGAGTCACGAGAATCTGTGGGCCGGCGTGCGGGTGGTCGCCGGCTATCTCGGTCTGAGGTCGGACGATCGCATCGCCGGACTGCTGCCATTCAGCTTCGTGTACGGATTCAATCAGCTGACGACTGCGCTCTACGTTGGCGCTACGCTGGTGGTCGAGAGATCCACTTTACCGCAGGACATCGTGGCAACACTCCGGCGCGAGCGCGTTTCGGTTCTCGCCGCCGTGCCGCCCCTCTGGCAACAGCTGCTGGGGATCGCGGCGTTCCGCGATCGCCCGCTCGAGCAGCTGCGAATCCTTACGAACGCCGGTGGCCGTCTGCCGCCTTCGAGCGTTCGCGATCTGCGCCGTGCTCAGCCCCAGGCAAAACTGTTTCTGATGTACGGGCTTACCGAGGTTTTTCGCAGCACGTTTCTGCCGCCGGAGGAGGTCGACGCGCATCCCGATTCAATGGGACGCGCCATCCCCGAATCAGAGGTCTACGTCGTGACCGAAGAAGGCCAGCTCGCCAAGCCCGGCGAGGTAGGAGAGCTTCTTCACGGCGGGCCGTCGGTGGCGATCGGATATGTCGGCGATCCCGAAGCCACGGCCAAGGTCTTCCGTCCAAATCCTTTCCCGCGGCCGGGAGCCCCGGCGCGCGTTGTCTATAGTGGCGACCTCGTGCGCCGCGACGAAGAAGGAAGGCTGTACTACGTCGGCAGGCGCGATCGTATGATCAAGACGCTCGGATTTCGCGTCAGTCCTGACGAAATCGGCGACGTCATCCAATCCTCCGGACTGGTCGTCGAAAACGCAGTCGTAACCGAGCCGGATCCGCAGCGTGGCGAGCGCATCATCGCCTGTCTCGTGCTCCGGCCGGAGGTGAGCGTCGATCAGGTCCGGCGATTCTGCGGAGTGGAGTTGCCCAGATACATGCAGCCCGCTCGCTACGTTTGCCTGACGGCGATCCCCAGAAATGCGAGCGGCAAGCACGATCTCATAACGCTGAAGACCACTGTGGCGGGTGCGGCATCAGGCGCCGTTGTCTAACCGCCTGGCACCTTTTTCTTCCTTAGAGCAGACTGACCAGCGTTGCCGCGCAACGATCCAGCCGGCCGAACGAAGACACGAAGACCTCTCTCGGCTGCTCAAAGGGATCCGCGATAGCGCGTGTCGCCGCCGGCCTTGGATCGAGATCGCCGGCTACGACAATCCTTTTCGCCGGAACGCCAAAATAACGCTGGAGGTGACGCGCCTGATACGCGTCCATCACCACTATCAGGTCGGCACCGCGCACTACCGTTGGCAGCAACGGTCGCGAGCGGAACGTCGATAGATCCACGCCGCGTTTTGCACCGACCTCCAGCGCAAACGGTGGCACCGGCCGACCTGGACCAAAAAAACCCGCCGACTGGACGTGCACATCGGGAAGAGCGCGCTGCAGCACCGCTTCCAGATAAGGACTTCGGCAGACGTTCCCGTAACACACGACGAGCAGACTCCGTGGTCGATCCATTTGCGATATTCGATCGCGCGCCGCACGGTGACGTCGCTGGTGCAGCAGTCGATCGGGAATACCCTTTAACGCAGCGAGAAAGCCCGTGATCAGCCCTCAGGAAGACGTCGCAATCCAGCTCTGCAGACGGACCATGTCGCTCGATCCCACACGCGAATGTGTGGGGAGAGTGAAAAGGCGGTCGCGCAGGAAGGCCGAGCCCTTCCCCGCTTTTTCTCCCGGCGACAGCACCGGTTGAAGTTGCTCGTGCTGTTCGAGCGTGAGCGGATATCCGCGCCGGATTCCGAGCGACTCGCTTTCAGTCAGATTGCCAGTTCCATCAGTGAGTGCCAGACGAAGAAAGCCGGGCCGCCCTTCGCTCACTGGCCGGATGGGTACGATGCGTCCGGAACCGTTGATCTTCGACAGCAGGTTTTCAGCGCGAGCTCGACGAATCCCGACCTCTATCTCACTCTGCCGCAGCACGGAGCGGAGCATCGCGCTGGCTGCCACCGGCATCGTACGCGGCTCACTTGGTGGATGATAGACCATCTCTCCCAACTTGAGCGCCGGAATCGATGCCGGCAAGCGATAGACCGATGGATAAGAAAGCAGCCACTGGGCTGCCAGCGCTCCGATCTCTCGGCTCCCGCGACGAGCGGTGCCGAGCTGATCGCGCAATTGCGCCATTCGACCGGCGTAGACGTTCGAGCGCGTAAGTATCGCCCCGCCGGCTCCGGTGGTCGCACCTTTGCCGCGGCCGAAGCTCAGGATCGAAACGTCTCCCAGTCCGCCGAGCGGCGCTCCGCGAAGAGTTCCGCCGGCTGCTTGCGCCGCATCCTCGATGACGGGAATTCCGTGTTTCGCGGCCACCGAGCGCACGCCCCCGACATCGGCTGGATATCCGTATAGATGCGCCACGACTATAGCATCGACACCGCGCGCAATCGCTGCCTCGAGCGATCCCAGATCGGGGCTGAGTGTAACGGGATCAAGATCGTAAAGTCGAACGCGGACCCCGGCGCCGATTGCGGCGGTGGTCAGATCGATGCACGAGTAGCCGGGATAGGCGATCGTTCCGCCTGCCGGGACCATGGCACGCAGCGCAAAAATAAGCGCCGACGTCCCGCTGTCAGTCAGCAATACCGTCTCAGCCCCGTAACGTGCCCGCAGCACTCCAGTGGCAGCGTTGACCGATTCAGCGCGCCTCCCGCACGCCGCGGCGATACCATGAATCAGAGTGCCCGGTGCGACGGGCGAGAACGCAGGTGGAACCCAGCGCCAGCTCATGGGATGTAGCGAACGATCGATGGCCCGACCGCAGTGGCGATCGGCTCCGGGATGCGCCGCCAAATCCGCGGTCCGAATCGGAAAGCGCCTTCGTTCGGTGACGGTGTCGTCGCGTCGACCTTGGCGCTCAGTCCGTACCACCAGAGCGTTTCTTCGCGTCCGCCCCATTGCATTTTGAAGCGATGCGTCCCGGCGCCCGGAGTGCAGCGCCCGAAATTGAAGCGCTTCACGCCGTCGGCGATCGCGCGTTCCATGCAAGCCCAGTACAGCAACATGTTGGGCGCTTCGCGGCTGTGCGCACGAAGCGAGCTTGCCCACGTCATCTCGAATTCGTCGCCGAATCGAAAACCGCAGCCACCGGCAACCGGTTGGCCCGCGAGATAGGCACACGCAAACCAGCAGTCTTCGGGAAACTCCTCCGCGATCGCGCGGAAGAATCTGAGCGGCTGGGTCGGCGTTCCAAGGTCGCGCATGTGTCGCGCGAACACAGAAAAGAACGGAACGATCTGCTCGTTCCCGAACTCCACCGTCACTCCCGCCTTCCCGGCTCGGCGAATCTGGGAGCGCAGCTTGGCATCGAAGCGTCGAAAGAGCGTATCCGCTTGCGACGGCAAATCGAGGACAACGGTGATTTTGCGGTGCGAGGGCGTGAGCGGAATGTCGAGCGGCACGCGGTTGCGCAACTCGAGCAAACGCACCCTCCCGCTTCGCGCCAGAGCCGCGGCCTCGTTCACCAGAGCCTCCACCCCGTCCTTCGTCCCGAGCGGGCCACCGTAGTTGAGAAACGGCATCGACACCAGATAGTGGCCGAACAGAACGCTGCGTACGCGAACAAGCGGCAGAACTCCGACGAGTGTCCCTTCCGCATCGCGCGCTGCCAGATACAGGCACTGGTGGCCGAAAACCTTTTCGATCAGTGGGCGCCATCCGAGTCTGTGAAAATGAGTGTAGCCGCTCTGGCTCTTGGCAAAGCCGTCCCACTCGCCCGCCGTGCCGGTGAATTGCTCTACCCGAATCATCAGGCTGCGCCTTGCTTCAGCAGCGTGGGAACCTGCGCCTCAACCGCGGGGAGACTTGATGCGATGGCGTCAAACGAGAATTCCTCCAGCAGTCGCTCGATCCGTGGGAGTGCGGCATCGAGTCCGCGGTAATGCCGAATCCGATTCAACTGGGAGACGGAAAGACGCGGTTGGTAGGGATCGATCTCCCAGGGATGTATATAGAACGTTGCCGATTCACCGCGATCGCTCGCTTCACGAAAAGCGCGTTGTATGACCGCCAGCGGGAATTGGCGAAGGTATCCGCCTCCCGCGGCCGGCACCGGATAACTGAGGATCTTCGTCGTCGCCAGCGGAAATTCGGCGAGCTTGCCGTTCGGTCGCTGAATGAGATGCGGAGTTCGCTGCGCAGATGGATAACCGTAGCCCCGGCGTCGAATGGGAAAAAGACTGGAATCGTAGCGATAACCTGCCTCGATCAGGACGTCGAACGCCCACTCCCATCCCGGTATGATCGAAAAGCTTGGCGCACGGTAGCCGAGCACCGCTGTTCCGGTGACGTCCTCGAGCTCGCGCTTCGACGAGCGCACGTCTTCCAGAAACTCCGCCGGTGTCAGCGACGTAACCTGGTCGTGCCAGAAGCCGTGCGACGCGATTTCGTGCCCGGCGTTGGCGATAGTGCGAGCGACCTCAGGACGGTATCTGGCTATCCATCCCAGCAAAAAGAACGTGCCGCGTGCGCCGTGACGATCGAGGCAGGACAGCAGATCGTCAATGCTGTTTGCAATGCGGCTGGGGCGGGACAGCCAATCGTCGCGAGAGACGGCAGATCGAAGCGCTCTGACCTGGAAGTATTCTTCGACGTCGACGGTGAAAAAATGCTTTGGTTGAGAAATCTGAGAGCCCACTGTTTGGGTAACGGCACGATCGACTTCGCCGCGGGTTTCGCACTTCAAATGCCAGTTAGCCCTCGCGTGTCGGGCGCGATGGCGTTGCCGCTATCATGTTGCGGCACATGCAGAAAGGAGTGAGCGGTGAGGGTTACTCCCCATCTCGCGCGCAAACTCCGGTGATCGTGCCGTTACAATCGTGTGGACTTGATACAACAGTCAGGGCATCGTAAAAAATCGACGCTCCCTCAAATCGACGCGCGGATCGAGTCGCAACTTTTGCGGTGCCACGGACTTAGGTTCGGGTGGCCAACAGTTCCCCCGCTCGCCATCGGCTCAACCGTAATCGGCACCCTTGCTGCTTCTGCACCGGTCCGAAACAGTCGTCGATTCGCCCCCAAAATCCGGGATTCACGAAAAGCGTTCTAATCGCCGTTGACTATCGCGCATCCAGACTCACTCGAAGCATCCCTCTTTCTGCGGATGGCAACCACGCGT
Source organism: Gemmatimonadota bacterium (assembly GCA_046727995.1). Taxonomy (GTDB): domain Bacteria; phylum Gemmatimonadota; class Gemmatimonadetes; order Gemmatimonadales; family Gemmatimonadaceae; genus UBA4720. The sequence goes on along the minus strand of JBKPDS010000239.1, from coordinate 13,023 downwards.
CCTACCGACGCGGGCTGGAGTGCGTCTGTCAGCGACACCCACGGTCTCGACTGGGAGCGTCTGACCGGCTTCGCGCTACTGGAAAACGCTGCAACCCTGCTCGACGACCGGGTCTCGCGACTCCCGAAATCACTAATCCCCTCCTTCCACCGCGAGCGGATCGGCCATCTCGGATTGATCTGGACTTTCAAGCTCAAACTTCTCGAGCAACGGCTGGCGCAGTCGCTCCGAATCCTTGCCGATGCCGGCATCGAAGTCGTTCTGCTCAAGGGTGCAGCGCTGGCCGTAATCACGGACCGCTCATTCACGGACCGGCCGATGGCGGACATCGACATGATGGTAGATGCGTCACACGCTCGGGACGCGCACCTGCTGATGCAGCAGCACGGTTGGACACCGGATTCGACCGGGCATCCTGACGACGCGTGGAACAATCACCATCACCTCCCGCCGCTCGCCGACAAGAACGGCAGCCGCCTCCGGCTGGAGATTCATGTCGCGCCGCTGCCGCCGGGTCACGGCTACAATCTCGATTTCGGCCGTGTCAGGTCGACCGCCCAGCTTCTGAGTTTCGACGGAGTGCAGGTCCTCGTCCCCGACATTCATATCTATGCGATCCACAGCGCCATTCACTTCGCATGGTCCCACCGATTTGAATCAGGTGCACTGAACGCGTTCCGCGATCTCGCCGCCCTGGAATCGACCGGAAGATTTTCGTGGAACCGACTTATCGAGGTCGCGCGGCAAACGAGCGCGGAGACCTGCTGCTACTGGACGCTGCGACTGGCGAAGTCCCTGGGTGGTCTGGCGGTACCCGATGCGGTTTTGAGGGAGATGGCGCCGCCCATCAACGAGCCATTCCTCTCCCTGCTGGAGCGGCACTTTTCGCAGCTGGTGCTTCGGTCGCCGCGCGCGTGTCCGTCGGTCGCGTTGCGCTACCGCCTGTGGGCGTTCGCGCTGCAGACGACTTGGTCCGTAAACGAAGAGTCGTTGCAGTGGGACATCGAGGCTCGCGCTGCCACGGTACCGCGAATGCAAATCGTGCGACGGCTGGGATCCCACCTGCAGCGCACCAGGCAGTGGTCGCTCTATCTCGCCAGTATGTTCACCGCTTTTGCGAGCTGACTCGTGACTGCGATTCTGGGCGTCTTCGAGACGGCCGCCTACGGGCCCGGCGAACGCGCGTTCTGCGATGCACTTGGCAACGCGTTGGGACGCGCAGGCGAGCGCGTGCGACTCCAGATCGAGCCCCCGGCGATTCTGGGCGTTGCGCATCGTGCGCCAGAGCCGGCGTCGGGCTTGCTTCAGCCGCCGAGTTTTGCGGTCGATGACGACTTCGTCGTGCTCGCCGATGCGACGCTCTATTACATCGCGGATCTCTGCCGCGTGCTCGGCATGCGCGAAGGCGCGAACCCGTCGGCATCGCAGCTCATTCTGGCGGCATTTCGCAAGTTCGGCATTGCATGTGTCGATCACCTCGAGGGTGATTTTGCCTTTCTGATCTGGGATCGGCATTCGCGACGGGTTTTCTGCGCGCGAGACTTCACCGGGCGTCGGCCGCTGTTCCTCGGCGAGTGGCGCGGCGGACTGGTGGTGGCGACATCCCTGGATTCCATCGCCGCCCTGCCTGGGTTCGATCCGCAAGTCAACCTCGCCGCCGTCGGCGCCGACGCAGCAGGTCTTCTTTTCTCCTGCGACGACGAAACCTGCATGAAGGGCGTCAGGTCGCTGCGTGCCGGACACATCGCCCAGTGGAGCGCCGGCGAGACCTTGAGGACCAAAAGATTCTGGCATCCGTCGGCAAAGAATGTCCGACCAATGTCGTTCGACGATGCGGCGGAGCACCTCCGCGATCTGCTGGCGACCGCGGTCAGCGAGCGCGTCAGCCGGATTGGACCGACCACGGTCTGGATGAGCGGAGGACGCGATTCGACCGCCGTTTTCGCCGCCGGCATGGATGCTGTTCGCAGTGGAAGGAGCCAGGGTGAGCTCATTCCGGTCTGCCGGAGTCATCCGCGCGGAGACAGTGGGCGCGAGGACGAAATGATCGAGGACATCGCACGCCACTGGGGAACCACTCCACACTGGACGGAGGCCGAGCACACTCCGCTCTTCCCGGGCATCCGCAATCGGACTCGCTGGAGCGCCGAGGCGTTCGCTCCGCCCTTCGAAGGACTCACCCGTGCGTTGGCGCGTACCGGGCGAGCGATCGGGTCATCGATCGCGCTCGATGGCTACGGCGGCGATTTCCTGTTCCAGGTCTCGCGTGTCTATCTGTCCGATCTCGTGGCGCGCGGCCGTGTCACGCGAGCTCTCCGCGACTGGCAAGCAATGGACGGCGGCAAGGAAGGTCTTCGCGGATTCTTTCATTATGGAATGCAGCCACTGCTTCCGAAGTGGGCGACCACGGCGCTCCGCGCGGCTCGCGGCAATCAATCCTTGCGTGCATCGATGCAGCGGACGGCGCCACCGTGGATCGACGAGCGGTTCGTGCGGCAGCATTCGCTCGTCGAGCGTTTCGCCGCATTGGGACCCGATGGCCAGGCTGGCTCCTCCGCCGTCGAGCGCGAAGCCCAGTTCTACCTGACGCACCAGTTCTTTGCGCGCGTCAACGCGAAGATGTCGGGTTTCGCACTCGATCATGGCGTGGAGCTGCGTTCGCCCCTGCTCGATCGGCGCATAGTCCGGTTCGCCCTGTCGCGCCCCGCGGAAGAACGCAATAACGCCGGCGATAACAAGCGATTGCTCCGTGCCTCAATGCGTGGGTTGCTGCCGGAGAGCGTTCTGGCGCCTCGCAGAGCAAAGACTGGAACCCTGAGCTCGTATTTCACGCATCACATGCGGAACGAAGGTCTCTCTCTTCTCAATCAGCTCCTGCCCGCAACTGCGCTCTCTGACGCGGGAATCATAGACTCCGCCGAGCTAGCGCGTGCGGTTGCCCGCTACCGCAACGAAGGCGCAGCCTATCCGCACGCGGAATCGTTGTACTGCACGCTACAAGCGGAATCGTGGCTGTCAGCCCGACTGAACTCTGGAATGAAAGTGCGACCCAGAAGAAGGCGGGGTCACGCACTATGAGCTTTGCACCGCGCCAGCCCTCCTCATTGCGTGGTGTCGCGGCCGCCTTGGCCGCACCTTCGTCGGGCGGGCTGCCCGACGCCTTCCATGGAGGAAGCATGAACACTATGGGCAAAGAGGGGAGAGGACCCCCGGTGTCCTACAGTCAGCCAAGGCTTGCCCGCCTTGGCACGTTTCGGGAATTGACCCGAGCGGGTGGAACTGCGTTCGCGGACTTATTCGTGACCGACAGTGATGATGGCTGTGTACTGAACAGCTCGTCCTCGTACACCTGTACCGAACCGTGAACGAGGGGTCTGCCGGGAGGGGCAAGTCTGCCCCTCCCGGCGACGACTTCTCTCCAGCCGCTAACCACAGAACGGAGCAAGCACATGGATAGTATCGAACTCAGTAACAGCCCGGCGGAACAGCGCCGGTTTGATACTTATGACGAGCCGCAACTGAAAAGACTTGGCAGTTTCCGCGAGCTGACGCGCTGCGGAAGCCTGTCGGACATTTTGCTGGGCCACACCTCGCCCGACGACTGCTCCTTCAGCAGTTCTTCCCATTTTACGTGGCACGGGTGACCGAGCAGCACAATGCCTGACTATTTCGTCTATGGAGGGTGCCTCCGTTCGGAGCTGACGTTTCCAGAGTTGACGCCAGCACACGGCCGCACGCCCAATTGGATGCTGCGCATGGGAACGCTCTCCCGAAGCGACGACGCCGAGGTTCTGTCCGACGTCGAGCTTTCGCCGACGTGCCGCATCAGGCTCACCCGCGGTGAGGGTTGGTTTCGCTACTCCCACTCTTGCACCGGTTCATTCGAGGTCTTCGCTGAAGGCCGGCGCATTCTCTTCGAGCCGGCGAAGCGTGGTGACCTTGATGGAGCTCGCGCCGACTTTATCTCGCGTGTCCTGTTGTATTGTGTAGACCACGCATCGATTACATGGTTGCATGGTAGCGCCGTTCGCGTCGGCGGCGGCGCGATCGCCTTTCTCGGCGCATCCGGTTCCGGAAAGTCGACGCTCGCTCTGGCGCTGGCGCGCGGCGGCGGCGACCATATCTGCGACGACACCTTGCCGGTCGAAGCGGGCGCCAGCCCGATGGTTTGGCCCAGCGACGACATCATCCGGCTTTGTTCCGACAGCCGGTCGCACCTCGCTTCATCGGCCAGTGCAATCCGTCGTGAATCGGATGGCAAGTTCGTCATCACCAAACGCGAAGCCGGATCTGGCCAATCAACGTCTGCTGGTACCGGACGCGATGCCCGATCCCCGCTGAACGCCATTTACATCCTGAATCCCCGACAATCCTTCGACGCCGGCGCTCCCGCCACGCGCCGAATCGTCTCGCCCACATCCGCCGTTGCAGTCCTCATGCAGCACCTCAAGCTCGGACCCGTCGTCGGTCGTGATGATCCCGTTCGCCTGGTGAGGCAACTCGGCGCCATCGTGCGCACGGTTCCCGTCTACGAGCTCACCGTCTCGCGCGACTGGGCACGCGTCGAGGAAGTGGTCGATCAGGTGATTGGCTGGCACGCTCAGGCCGCACTCGCGCAAACCCACCTGATCTCGGCGTAGCGATACTCGCATGACTCTCGCCGCCGGAATCGATCCCATCTCGATTCGCCGCCCGGACGCCCCCAGCCGGCGAGCACCAGAATCGCGCGTAACTCGCGTGAGCGTGCGCGGGCTCACCAAGAGCTTCGCAGTTCGCCGGCGCTGGGTCGAAACATTGAGACACCCTTACCCGGCCCGGAGGACCGTCGTCATCGACGCCCTCGATCTCGACGTCTTCGACTCCGAGATGTTCGGCATCCTCGGCCTCAACGGAGCCGGAAAGACAACGCTGCTCAAAATGCTGGCGACATTGATCGTCCCCGATTCGGGAACCGCGATCATTGGCGGGTACGACATCAACGACGACGCACGAGAAGTGCGCGGGAGTCTCGCCATGGTGACGGCAGACGAGCGAAGCCTCAACTGGCGTCTGTCCGCGCATGAGAACCTGCTGCTCTTTGCCGGACTGCATCGCATGAGCGCCAGGCAATCGCGAGAGGCGATCGCCGAAGCTCTCCGCGCAGTGGGCCTGCAGGGTACCGGCGACAAGATCGTCGGCACGTTCTCTTCCGGAATGAGGCAGCGGTTGCTGCTGGCCCGCGCGCTTTTGTCGCGTCCGCGAATCCTGTTGATGGACGAGCCGACCCGCAGTCTGGACCCGGTAGCTGCCCACGATTTCAGGCGACTGCTGCGTGACCTTGCGGATCATCGTGGCGTGACGATCCTTCTCGCGACGCACAACCCGGACGAGGCGTTCACCTACTGCGACCGAGTCGCCGTTCTTCACCGGGGAACCATCGCCGCACTCGGCCGCGCCAGTGAGCTCGCCACTCGCTTCGGTCGCGAGCGATACCGCATCTGGAGCAACAGCAGAGAGCACGCCTGCTTCAATGCGCTGGTGAGACGCGGTCTCGTTCAGGAGCTGACACAGGTCGAGGATGTTGATGGTGGAACAGCGATCGAGTGCACCATCAGCGGCGGCGACGGCCAGGCTGCTGAAGTCTTGCGCCGGTTGGTGGAATCGCACGTCGGCGTCAATCGCTTCGAGCGCGTCACGTTGCCGCTATCCGCGCTGATTGCGCGGATCGTGGAGTCGCACACTGTCGCACCAAGGGAGGAGACGGCCCGTGCGTGAGTCCCTGGCACTGATTCGCTCGGCGTGGCTCACAGCAGCCAGTTATCGAATGGCGATGTTCATCTCCCTGTTCGGTCTGGTGTTCATTCTGCTTCCACTCTACTTCATCGCCAGTGCGCTGCAGCCGACGATGCAGCACACGATTTCGGCTGAAGCACGCCAGTATTTCGGGTTCGTAGTACTTGGTGCGATCTGCTTCTCTCTGGTTTCGACGTGCACCACAGCCCTGCCCTCGGCGATCGATGGCGCGATTGGTCGCGGCACGCTGGAGACAATCCTCGGCACGCCGGCCCGCCTTCGCGCAATCTGTGTCGGATTCATGGGCTACAACGTACTTTGGGCGATTCTTCGCGCGGCGATTCTGTTCGCGGTTGCTGTCTGGCTGGGCGCCGCTGTGGTGTGGCGTGGGATACCGCTTGGGCTGGGAGTGATCGCGCTCACCATGCTGACGTACGTTGGTCTGGGATTTATTCTGGCCGCGATCGTGATGTTGTTTCGGACGAGCGGACCGCTGGCGACGGTGCTCCTGACCGGATCGATGTTTCTGGGTGGAGTCTATTATCCTACCAGCGTTATCCCGTCGTGGATCCGCGATCTTGCCGCATTCTTCCCCCTCACCTACGGGCTCCGGGCCCTGCGTCAGGTTACGCTGCGCGGCGACTCTTTCGCATTCGTTGCCCGCGACGTCGGGATACTCGCAGCGATGATGACGATCTCGCTGTCAGTTGGAACGCTGGTGTTTTGCCTTGCGCTGCAGCGCGCGCGGCGAGTGGGAACCCTTTCGACTTATTGAAGTCAGAGGCAGATACGAGAGCGTGTTGGCGCTCGTATCTCCGAGAACGCGTTGGTCCAGCTCGACCCAGGCGTGCGCGACAAAAGATTCCCCGTCGCGCCGAACTCCGACTCTGATGCGATGCCCGGTTATCTCGTGCGCATCCAGCATTCGACTGAGCGCCATCGCGCGCGTCAGGCACAGCGGGCGGAACAAACCGTACCGGGCGGCCCGATCAATCGCGAGCGCGACGCGCTGGCATGTTTCAACCCGCCCCGGAGTGGTGGTCGCAATCGGTGGTGGATCGCCCACGTCGACCTCAACGAATTCGCCCACCGGTCGCAGCAAACGCAGCGCTTGCGCCCGCAACAGCGCTATCTGTGCTTCAGCAACGTCTAGAATATCGGCCCACCGTCGATCGCGCACGGCGCGCATGACGGCGAAGGCTCGCATCACGCCACCGATTGCGCGCCGGGTGCGTCAGTGAGGCCGGCCTGCTCCAGGTCGTCCAGAAGGGCAACTACGTCCGAGCGAATCTGCTCGAGTTCGGCGTCCGGAAACCGTTCCTGAATCAGCGAGCAGAGTTTGTCCAAGCTGTCGGCCGCTTGTGGCAACAGCTCCCACACCGTGGCGGCCACCGTGTTCATGCCGTAATAGACCTCGGTCTCGGGAAGGAACAAAACGGCTCCGTCCGGCAGTTTCACCCAGACGACAGTTGGTCGCGCAACTGGCAATGGTTCCGATATGGAAGCGCTCACGGCGATTGGCTTTAAGGTAGGCCCGCGTATAGACTGCGTTTCGGGCCGGCAAATCGCAGACGCCGTGCCGACCGACGACACGGTCTAAGCCCTTTCACACCATGCCACTGCGGGTTCGCCAATCCGTCCACGGAAAGGCCTGCGTGGCGCGGCCGCGACAACCCTGTCGCGGTCATCTCCCACCGGTGATGATGCAAGCCGTAGCTCACTATCGCTGCGGATGCGCTTGCGAAGGGAGACGACGGGCACCTGTCGATGTAGTCCGGCTACAACATGACTGGGGCAAAACCGCGACAAACATCCGCGGTGTATGCGGGTGTTTTTTTTCAGCGCATGGTAAGCGACTGTCACAAAGCGAGTTATGGGCGGCACCTGTTTGCCGTTGGCGGGAATGGAAGATGCTTCCGCGGGTCGCCGGGGATGCCGCGAACGCGGCGCGCATGATCGGGCGTAAGTGCTCCCGCGCACGACGCTCTGAATCATCCGGCGGGAACACTTTCTTTTATGAACGCGTGATCTCTGCAGCATATCGTCATCTTCGCGAAGAGCTGGCTTCGTCGCCCAGAGTCTGGGTGGTGACTGGGGTCGCGGGCTTCATTGGGTCCAATCTGCTCCAGGACCTGCTGGCGCTGGGCCAAACGGTAGTCGGCGTCGACAACTTCTCGACCGGCCATCGTGCCAACCTCGACGAAGTACTCTCAGATCCGCAGGAGTCTTCCGCCCGCTTCCGGATGGTAGAAGGAGACATTCGCGACCTGGAGACCTGTCGCACCGCCTGCGAAGGCGCCGACTATGTGCTGCATCACGCAGCACTGGGCTCGGTTCCGTGGTCGATGGACGACCCGCTTCGCACCAATGCCGTCAACGTCGACGGTTTCATCAACATGCTCGTCGCGGCAAAGGATGCCGGCGTCCGGAGATTCGTTTACGCGTCATCGAGCGCCGTGTACGGCGACACGGCCATTTATCCCCAGATCGAGAACAGTCTCGGTCGCCCGCTTTCGCCCTACGCCGCCAGCAAGAGCATCAACGAAACCTATGCCGTCGCGTTTCAAATGAGTTACGGGCTGCAGTCGGTCGGACTACGCTACTTCAACGTCTTCGGCCGACGGCAGGATCCAGCGGGAGCCTATGCCGCCGTCATTCCACGCTGGATCGCCAGTCTCCTGCGCGGCGAGCGCTGTCGCATTTTCGGGGATGGCGAGACCACCAGAGATTTCTGCTACATCGCCAACGTGCTGCAGGCGAATCTTCTCGCGGCGACAGTCGACAATCCGGACGCGACGTGTCAGGCCTACAACGTCGCGTGCGCCAAGTCGGTCTCGCTGAACGAGCTGTTCCGGATGATGCGTGATCGCCTCGGGCTCAACGACCCGCGCTTCCTGTCTGCGGCACCACAGTACGACCCATTCCGTCCCGGTGATATTAGATTTTCGTGCGCGTCGATCGACAAGGCGAGGCAGATGCTTTCCTTCGAACCTACACACGATGTGGAGCAAGGCCTGGCGGAAGCACTCGATTGGTACGTCGAGCGCGCCCGTGCCGGCTTCGTCCATGGCGCGCCGCTTCATCGACACGCCGCCACCGCAAGCACAAGATCACCCCAGCTCGACACCACCGCGGCCGTCAGAGCCACATCATGAACCCGACATTCGCGCGCAAGCTCACCGCCCTTATTGGGTGTTCAGACGAGTGGCTGGCTCGGTCGCTTGAAAGCGTGTTCGTGGAGAAGCGGTATGAAGTCACGCGCACTGGCTCCGGCAAGCAGGCGTTGAAGCTGGCGCGCGGCGGCAGCTTCGATGTGCTGTTGCTCGATGAGCGGATGGAAGAACTGAACGGCGTCGATGTCTGCGCGGCATTGCGGGACGACCCCATCTTCGATCACGCCAGTCCGATCGTGATCATATCGGCCGCGCACAGTACGCTGCCCAGTCGCACCGCTGCCTACGCGGCGGGCGCGTGGGAGTACTGCCATCTCCCGCTCGACGTCGACGGCCTGTTCCTCAAGCTGGCCACGTTTCTGCGCGCGCGCGAGCAACACGCCGCCGCTGAATCGAAGACCCTTGTGGATGCCAGCGGCCTTTACACTGAGTTCGGGCTCTACCAGGTCGCCGAACAGCTCGGCGCGCGGGCCCTGAGAAAGCACGAGGCCTTTGCGTGCCTCGCCTTCTCCCCGCAGCCGGCCGGCGAGGGATCGGAGCAGATGCGAAAGATCGACGACGCTGGTGCGTTCGCGGACGTCGCCAATCTGGTGCGCGAGCAGGCGAGAAAGTCCGACATCGTGGCGAAGACCGGCGATGCGCAGCTCTCGATTCTTGCCCCCGACACCGATGCCGCCGGCGCACGCCTCCTCGTCGCGCGCCTGCAGCGCGAACTGGACTCCGCCTCCGGAAAGAGGAGATTGGGCACGCCGGTACGACTACGCGCCGGGTACTGCGCGGTATCGGATCTGGCGGAGGCGAAGCTCGATCTCAACGAGCTGGTGCACCGCGCAGAGAGCGCTCTCGCATCGGTTCCAACCAAAGGTGATGGCGAAGCCGTAGTTGGCTTCGATGAATTGAAGCCTGCCGGGCAGGCGACGCCGCCGCATTGATTGCCTGATTGATAGTTGATCGGGCAAACTGGCGTTTCACCCTGTGAAACGTCCCCTCCTCTCGTAACGCCTTGGCACTATGTCAAAGCGGCTATTGACCTTGTAAGGACTTCCACCTAAGATGGGCGTCCGGCAAGTGGGTCAGCCGCTACAGCGAGGGGTACGGCGCAGATGGACCCGACGGCGATAAAATCAGCATCATCTACGCAAGACGTCCAGGGCTTCCCGACATTCCTGTCTTCTGGAAGCCGCGCCGCGCCAAGCCGCAACGATGGCGACTCTCCACCGTCCCCGACAGTTCCCTCTCCAACAGTTAGCGCGCTTATCCACGCGCTCGAATCGGCCGCTGATCACACCGCCACCGCGATAGCCCACGGTACCAGGCAGGCCCGCGTCGAAGTTCGCGAGCGCCTGAATGAAGTAATCGACTGGCTGATTGTAGGTCTGCGCAACAAGGCGCAGGATTCCACACCCGTCCCACCGGTGATAGCGCGCGAATACGTATCGACGCTGAAGGTGAACTTCCTTTCCGCGCTCGCGAACACTCCGGATCTCAATGCGAACGAAGTGATTGGGACGCTGCTCAAACTCGATGAGGCGGAAGAAGCGTGGCGCCGAACGGACCGCGGCAAATTCATATCCCGCCTGACGGGGGCAGATTGCGCTGATGCAGTAGTTGCGATCGCGCACGACATTCGGTCGCCGCTTTGTTCGATCCTGCTGCTCGTCGACGCGCTGCGCCACGCCGAGCGCACTATGCCGAACCCCGTTCGCGAACGACAGCTCGGACTGATTTACGGCGCCGCGTTCGGTCTCAGCACCACCGTCTCCAATCTCATCGCCGCTGCCCGCGGTGACGGGCTGGTGCAGGGTCAGCCGATGCCGTTCTCGGTCAGCGAGACAATGCATTCCGTCAGCTCGATCGTGCAGCCGATGTGCGAGGAGAAAGGAATCCCGCTCGGCATGGAGTTCCCGGAGAACGATGCGCGACTCGGCTACGCGTCGGCGATTCAGCAGGCGCTATTGAATCTCACTTCGAATGCCATTCGCTACACTGACTCGGGCTCAGTGGCGATGGGATGCAGTGAAGTCTCCGGCGATCGCGTCGAATTCTGGGTGGAGGACACCGGCCCCGGCATTCCCGACGAAGTACTGGAGCGACTTTGCTACGGTTTCCCGCCCGAGGGTGTGAAACTCCGCTTCTCGAGCGCAGGTCTTGGTCTGGCGATCGTGCGCACACTGGTGGAGGCGATGGGGAGCACCCTCCAAGTGGACAGCGGCAGCGAAGGAACCCGCTTCTCCTTCGTGCTTTCCCTACCCGTCCTGCAGTAACCCCTTACAATTCAATAACTTAGCTTGCTCGGTCACGTGCAGACGTGCTGGGCGCGGTTGCGCGTTACCCGTAACCCACGTCCGTTTCAGTCGTCTCAAAAATAGACCCTGCGCAGCCTGTTACGGCTCGTTCCGGGACAGGTTGGGCACCTCCGAAAACCGGCAAAGCCATCGAAAGGTGGTGACGCAAAGCTACGAGGCTAAAGCGCTCACTGAGCGCCACGCAAGTCGGGCTACCGAAGAGGAGGCTCAATGCAGTTGCCCGTTGAACGTCCGCCGCTTGCGCTGATTGCCTGCAGTGACGATTGGATGAGTAGGGCTCTGGAGAGCGTCTTCCAGCAACGCGGGTACGTCGTCGCCCACACACGCTCCGGAGCGCAAAGCCTCGAGCTGGCGCGACTCGCCAATCACGATCTCCTCATCGTCGACGAATCCCTCACCGACATGAGCGCGCTGGATGTGTGCTGTGCTATCCGCGACGGCGCTCGTTTCGATCACTCCATTCCGATCGTGGTGACGTCACCGACACCAGCGGATCCGCGCGCGCGCATGGCCGCGTTCAGCGCCGGCGCCTGGGAGTATTGCAGTCATCCCGTCGATCTGGAGCCGGTCTTCGTCAAGCTGGAGACATTCGTGCGCGCTCGCGGCGAAATCTCGATCGCGCGGTCCGAGGATTTCGTCAACGCGACTACGGGCCTCTACACTTCGTTTGGGCTGCGCCAGCTCGCGGGCAAACTGGGCGCACGCGCGCTGAGACGACACGAGCCGTTTGCGTGCGTCGCGTTCGCACCACAGGTCCAGGATCGCGAGATCGGCTCGAGCACGTTGTGGAAGGAAAGCGTCAGCGGGTTCGCGGACGTCGCTCACGTCTTCCGCGAGCAGAGCCGCCAGTCGGACGTCGTTGGTCACGTTGGCGACATGCGACTCGCCATTCTCGCACCGGATACCGATGCCGAAGGCGCCCGGCTGCTGGTCGCCCGGCTCCAGCGTGAGCTAGACCGCGCCGCCAAGAACAAGACGATCGGCGGCAATGTCCGCCTGCGGGCGGGTTATTCGGCGGTCTCCGATCTCGCCATGTCGAAGATCAACGTCCCCGAGCTGGTGCACCGCGCCGAAAGCGCGCTCGATCACGCTCCGCTGCAGGGTGATGGCGACGCGATCGTGAGCTTCGACGATCTGCCTATTTTCTGAATCCGAGATTACCAGAGTGAAAAACGGCGCCAAACCTGGCGCCGTTTTTTTTGGGTACTCGAGTGGAGCGTACAGGGATCGAACCTGCGACCTCCTGGTTGCAAATCAAAACATAGCACAAACCAATCACATCGATTTGCCGGACTTCAGAGGGGAACCGAGCGTCGGAGCCGGTTGCTGATTACAAATTGTCGGACGTTGCCGGGACAAACTGACCCCCAAACTGACCCCCGACCTCACGCTTATCAGGCCGGTTCATCCGATCACGAAATTAGCTCAGAAGTTCGAACTAGACCGCATCTCGCGGACATCCTGCTCAGCACGTCGCGCACACACGAACATCCTGTGTGCTTCAGCAACACCTTGCCCGTCTAAACGGACACCAGAACAGACACCGTTGCCAAGCGACCAAAGCGACCAATCATTAGCCCACCCGGCCGCGGCCACTACGCCACGGCGTTCCGGGCGATGACCTCGCGATAGAACGCGGCGCTCAACTTGGGCGTGCGGCGCTGCGTGGCGTAGTCCACGTAGTGGAGGCCGAAGCGGTTCCCGTAACCGTCGGCCCACTCGAAGTTGTCCATCAGGCTCCAGAGGAAGTACCCCTTCACGGGCACGCCGTC
>JBKPDS010000238.1:0-10731 GCA_046727995.1 Gemmatimonadota bacterium | reverse complement strand
GCCATTGTCTTGTTGCCGCATCCCGCGAACAGTCGCTTGCTGACCCGATCGATCGCCAACCCGCTTGGCTCCTCGCACGGCGCCAGCGGCCAACGCGCTTCCACGGCGAGGGTCTTCGGATCGAAGACGGCAATCATGCTCTTGTCCTCGAGATTGGCGTAGACTTTTCCGCCGTCGCTAACGGCTGTCTCGGGTCTGCCCTGTAAATCGACGGTGCCGACGACCGTTCCATTGGTGGCGTCGATTGCGGTGGCGTTGGAGGTGCCGCCGTTGAAGGTGAAGACGCGCTTCGTGCCGGGATCGTAGAGTATTGCATCCGGATTTCGACCGGGAACTTTGACGGTGCCGATCACAGCCAACGTCTTGTAATCGAAGATGGTGACGCTGGAATCCCGACCGTTGCTGGTGAATCCGCGATTGAGCTCGGGAGCGAGGGCCACGCCGTGAATTCCCGGTGTGTTGGGGATGTCGCCGACGACAGAATCCCTGGCGAGGTCGATCACCATGGCGTGGGTTCCGCGCGAAAGGAAGAGTCGATTGCGGGCGGTGTCGATCGTCATGTAATCCCAGCCGCCGTCACCGCCCGGCGAGATCTTGTGGATGACGTGATAGCCTGGCGCCTGCGCCGTGACGAACGACGGTGCGACGAACAGCAGCGCGGCAAGAATGCCTGGCGCGGCAAGGAATCTCGATTTCACGTTGAGCTCCGAATGTTGGGCAGCGAAAAGAACTGGCGGGGAACTTACGCCAGGATTACGGCGCGCCTCAGTGTTCCGTTGAGTCCGTCTTCTCCGCTGCGATCCCCGGCGGAAGTCCGGCCGGTGGCTGCTTGAGACTCAGAATCGGGGCGTCGTGGATGATCTTGCCGCCCAGATAAGCGGTGTAGGTGACGGTACCGACTGCTGCCAGCGATCCGAGAACTAGCCCCGCACGCATCCAGCCGGGTATCACGTCAGCCGGTCTTTTGAGTGACCGCCACCACGCGTACGCTGCAAATGCGCCGACGATCAGTATGACCCACATCGTGATGGTAGCGAAGTCGTTGTGCTTGTCGATTACCCCGGGATGGATGTACCACGGATCGTTGAGGGCCTCGTCAGCCTCGACGCCGGTGAAGCGCACGGGATAGATAAAGAGTCCGGCGACGGTTAGCGCCGCCATCGCCGTCAGCCAGAGTCCCCGTCGCCCGAGAATAAGGGCGAGAATCACCACCGCCAACGCCGAGAAGCTGAGTACCACCGGAAAGTGATTGATGAGGATGTGCGCGTAGGGCCAGGACATCGTTGTCTTACTCTCGTCGATCGGGAATGTCGGCACGCCAGACGTCACACAAGCTACGGCCGACAGGAAACAAGTGCTGTCAGGGACGCGCGAACGGCCTGTCCTCGCGGGTGAATCCCACCTGATTGAGGCGCGAACTACACTTGCGATAAAAGTTAGGCTGTACTAACTTATTTCCTAGTTTTACGATAATCTCAGGGAAATCCCTTGGCGATACAGCTCGAGCGAACACAACGGAAGTCCAAGGACACCGAGACCGTCCAGCCCGGATGGCGACGGGCGAGGACCACGCCATCGCTGGTCGAGGTCTATCGTAGTGTCCCCGTCGCCGGGAAAGGCTGGTGGCGAAAGATCCTCGCGTTCGCCGGACCGGGATACCTCGTCGCCGTCGGATACATGGATCCCGGCAACTGGGCAACAGATCTCGCCGGAGGCGCGCAGTTCGGCTACACGCTGCTCAGCGTCATCCTCGCTTCCAACCTGATGGCGATTCTTCTCCAGGGACTGGCGTCGAAGCTCGGCATCGTCACCGGTCGCGATCTCGCCCAGGCGTGCCGCGACAATTACTCGAGACCAGTCAACTTTTTCCTCTGGGTCGCTTGTGAGATCGCGATCGCCGCCTGTGATCTCGCCGAAGTGATCGGCACTGCCATCGCCCTCAATCTGCTCTTCGGAATCCCGGTGATGTACGGCGTCGTCATCACGGCGGCCGATGTACTGATAATCCTATATCTCCAGAACAAGGGATTCCGCCTGCTGGAGGCGCTGGTCATTACGCTGATCGCGACCGTCGGGCTCTGCTTCCTGTTCGAGATCATTCTTTCAAAGCCGCCGTTCGTCGAGGTGATGCGCGGATTCATTCCGAAGTCTGACATCGTCAGGAATCCCTCGATGCTCTACGTCGCTATTGGGATACTCGGCGCCACGGTGATGCCGCACAATCTCTACCTGCACTCGTCAATCGTGCAGACCCGGCAATACGAGGAGACGCCGGAAGGGAAGCGCGAGGCGGTCAGGTTCGCCTTCATCGATTCGACGCTCGCGCTCTCGTTCGCGCTCTTCATTAACGCCGCCATTCTCATTATCGCTGCGGCCACGTTTCACACCCGCGGGCACGCCGAAGTCGGTGAGATTCAGGACGCCTACAAGCTGCTGACGCCTCTCCTCGGTGCCGGCGCCAGCACCGTCTTCGCGCTGGCACTCCTGGCGTCGGGGCAAAACTCGACCCTTACCGGCACGCTGGCCGGCCAGATCGTGATGGAGGGGTTCCTCAACATCCGGCTCCGGCCCTGGCTGCGGCGCCTGATTACCCGAATGATCGCCATCATTCCGGCCGTGATCGTCGCCTTTATGTACGGCGAGAGCGGAACCGCCAAGCTGCTCGTCCTGAGTCAGGTCATTCTGAGCATGCAGCTGTCGTTTGCGGTCTTCCCCCTGGTGATGTTCACATCGGACAAGCTGAAGATGGGGCAGTTCGCGAACCCCTTTTGGCTCAAGTTGCTCGCTTACACCGTTGCGGTAATCATTGGCGCGCTCAACATTTGGCTCCTGCTCCTATTCTTCCGCGGATCGGTGAGCTGATGTACCAGCGCATACTCGTGCCCGTCGAGAATTCGCCGTATGACCAGGTCATTCTCGAGCACATCCGCAAGCTCGCTCGCACCTGCAACGACGCCTCGATCGTCCTGATCCACGTCGCCGATGGCTGGGCGGCGCGCAACATCAATCAGCTCGATCTGCGCGAGTCGGAGGAGATGAAGGAGGACCGCCGATACATCGAGGCGGTCGCCGAATCACTGGAGAAAGAGGGCTTTCGGGCGGAAGCGATTCTGGCGGGTGGCGAACCGGCCAAGGAGATCGCCGCCTGTGCGAAGCGCGAGAACTGTGATCTCATCGCGATGGCGACCCACGGTCATCGCGGACTCGCAGACATCTTCCACGGCAGCGTTGCCAGCGAGCTTCGCCACATCTCGATGTTGCCGGTGTTGATGGTGCGCGGAAACCCGGAACCCAATCCCGCCGCGCCGAGACCGGTCACATGAGCGGAGTGCGGGAGGCGGGAGGCGGGAGGCGGGAGGCGGCACCTGCGACGCGAGAGGCGTTAACAGCGCCCGTCGAGGATTATTTGAAGGCGATCTACGCGATCGGGAAGGGTACCGGTCCCGCGGCGACCAACGAAATTGCACAGCGTCTCGCACTGGCGCCGGCCTCCGTAAGTGGGATGGTGCGTCGGCTCGCCGATCAGGGCCTGCTGGCCTACGAGCGTTATCACGGCGTCAAACTCACGGATAGCGGACGCCGCGCCGCGCTGCGCACGCTGCGCCGTCATCGCGTGATCGAAGCGTACCTCGCCGAAGCGCTCGGCTACCCTTGGGATCGCGTGCACGAAGAAGCGGAACGACTCGAGCACGCTGCATCCGACGAGCTGGTGGACCGGATGGCGGCGACGATCGGTGAGCCGGAAGTCGATCCCCACGGTGCGCCGATTCCGACCCGCGATGGTGCCGTCGACGAAACGGAGTACAGATCCCTCGCCGACATGAGCGTCGGCGCGTCTGGTTCTGTCGTGCGCGTTGCCGACGAAGATCCGGAGATGCTGAGATATCTCGCCGAGCTCGCCATCGTTCCGGGAAAGCGCATCACCGTGAAAGCGCGCGCGCCATACGATGGTCCGATCACGCTTACAGTTGGACGGCAGGAGCTTTCGATCGGACCAGCTTTAGCTGCGCACGTGCTCGTCGCTCCTCTGGCAGACAGGGCAGGTAGGCGCGGCTAGTTTTCGAGCGTGATCATCGCGCTCATCGGAGCTTTGCTCCTCCCACAACAGATCGAGCATACTTCGCCGCGGACGATTGCCATCGACGAGTCACTTGCCGCGCAGGCGAAACTCAAAGTGGGCGACCGCGTTACGCTGCTGGCCCGGCCGGCAGCCGAAGACTACGCCGTAATGACGGCGACGCCGAGCGGTTACACGCCCAGTGCGGCCCCGCCGGAGACCGTCATCGTCGCCGCGATAGTGCGACGGGGAGCGGATCCGTCCCAGGTCGCGCGCGGCGATCTGCTGGTGCGAATGCATCTCGATCAGCTCCAGGAGATCTCCGGTTACGGCGATCGCGTCGATCGATTTGCGATCGCGACAAAGCCCGGCGCGAAGATCGGGCAGCTCCTCGGTCACATCAACGACGTGGCGTTTGGATTCCGCGCCTACCGCTCGCGCGACATTGCCGTGGAGACGTCGAGAACCTTTCAGGTCGTCAGCCGATTTCACCGGGCTATCGGCGTGATCACGATCGTCGCCAGCTCTGTCTTTCTGCTGTGTATCATGGTGCTCAAGGTCGAGGAGCGACGACGTGACATCGCCGCCCTCCGTTTGATGGGTATCTCGCGATGGTCGATTGTGAAGTCGATCATCGTCGAGGCGGCGCTGGTCGCGGTGCTTGGCAGCATCCTCGGCGTGGCGCTTGGCTGGGCGGCCTCGCTGTTCGTCAACTGGCATTATGAGGCGCTCTACCGCACTCCGCTCCAGTTTTCGATTGTCACTCCGGAGATCGTCGCCGTCGCGGTATCGTTGTCTCTTTTCCTGGGTGCCGCAGCGGGAGTGCTGGCATCGTTGCGACTGGTGCGCACGCCACCACTCGTGCTGCTGGGTCGCTGAGTGAGACTGACGCTGGCCCGGGCATCACTGATTCGGCATCGTGCACGTACTGTCCTGGCGGTACTTGGCGTCGCCGTCGCCGCGGCGATGCTGCTCGACATGGTGATGCTCGCGACGGGAATGCGCGAGTCGTTTCGCGAGCTGCTCGTCTCGCGCGGATTTGATATCCGTCTGGCGCCTAAGGGAACGCTGCCATTCGATACTGACGCGACGATACCGAGTGTCGGCGCGGTGACGGCAGTATTGCGCAGCAATCCAGACATTCGAGAGATCAGCCCGGTCCTGGGTGCGTCAATCCACATTCCGGCACGGTCTGGCGATGTGAGTGCTACCGTGCTCGGTATCGATCCGACTGTCCAGGGTGACTACGAATTTCTTTCAGGGCGAGACGTCACCACGCCCGACGCGATGGTGGCGAACGACAGCCTGATCAAGCGCCTACATGCGCGGATCGGCGACACCCTCTCAGTCGCCACCGGCTACGATCCGCAAACCCGCACCTACTCGGGACAGCGAAAACTGGTTTTGACGGGTCGGGTGCGCTTCATCTATGGCGCGGCGGAGCAATTGTCGGCGGCCGTTCGGCGTGAGACGCTCGAAGAGATGGGCGGTCCCGCCAGTCGCGACCGCGCTTCGCTATTCATGGTTCGTGTGCGCAAAGGCGCCGATCCCGACAGAGTGCGCGACTGGATCGAGACCTACATCCCGACCGTCTCGGCGATTTCTGTCGCCACGGCGATCGCGCAAGTCGATCAGAGGCTCAGCTACTTCCGACAGCTGGCGGTAATACTCGGAAGCGTAAGTCTACTAGTAGGGTTCCTGTTGGTGACGACGCTGGTGACGGTGTCGGTGAACGAGCGGGCCGGCGAGATCGCGGTCATGCGCGCGATTGGAGTTTCGCGCACGCACGTGGTGGAGCAGATCGTCGCCGAGGGTGTGGTGATCAGCATCGTTGGCGCGTTGCTCGGTTTGGGCCTCGGCCTCGTTACGGCGAGATATCTAAACGGAATTCTGTCGACGTTCCCCGGCCTGCCGATGGCGATCGACTTCTTTCTCTTTCAGCCGGTGGCGGCATGGTCGGCCCTCGGTTTGCTCGCCGTGAGTGGAATCGCCGCCGGCATCTATCCGGCGTGGCGAGCGGCATCGCTGCCGATTTCCGAAACACTGCGGCGCGAGGCGATCGCGTGAGCGAGCCAGCGGCAACCCAGGATGTGCACGTCGACCGCGTGCTCGTTTCGCTGCGTGACGTGCATCGCGACTACCCGCTTGGCGCGGAGCGTGTGCATGCGCTGCAGGGAATCACGTTAGATGTCGAGCGCGGCGATTACGTCGCCATCGTCGGCCCGTCCGGCTGTGGCAAGTCGACGCTTCTCAATTTGATCGGCGTCATCGATCAGCCGACCTCTGGCACCGTCGAGATCGGAGGGAAGCGCGTCGATCAGATGAGTGACTGGGAGGCGACTTCCTTTCGACTGCGAAACATCGGCTTCGTCTTCCAGCGCTTCTATCTGATGCCGATTCTTTCGGCGCTGGAAAATGTCGCGCTGCCGATGGCGGAGGCAGGATTCCCCAAGGATGAGCAGCGGATGCGAGCCGCGGAGCTTCTGGAATACGTCGGGCTGAGTAACCGTGGAACCCATCGGCCATCGCAGCTGTCCGGGGGTGAGCAGCAGCGGGTTGCGATCGCGAGGGCACTCGCCAACCGTCCGGCGCTCCTTCTCGCCGACGAGCCGACTGGCGAGCTGGACGCGCATACTGGCGCCGAGATCATCTCGCTGTTTCGGCGGTTGAACGGCGATGGAGCGACGATAGTCGTGGTGACGCACGACGAAGAGCTGGCGAGCGCGGCCAGGCGGAAGATTCACATGCGTGACGGGAGAATCGTAGACGGAGCGGTGCAGCCGTGATTGGTCAGCTTGCGTTCCGCAACATTGCCTATCGACCGTGGCGGTCGCTGCTGCTGTTCGTCGGATTCGGAATCGGCGTCGCAGTGATGATCGTGCTGCTCTCGATCGGCGAGGCGCTGCTCTCTCAGGCGAGAGAGGAGAAGCTCGTCGGTGGTGGAAGCATCACCGTGCTGCCGGAAGGTTTGGACATCGAGGTGATGAAGACGGGTGGAATCGGGGGTCTCTTCTTCTCCATCGACCATGCGTCCTTCCTTTACAAGCAGGTGATGGCGTCACCCCGCTACGCGGATCAGATCGCCGCCGTTGCTCCCCAGATCGAAGGAAGGCTGCTCTATCTGCGGACGGAGGATGGAACAGAGTACCCAGTACACGCCAGCGGGGAGATTCCGTCGGCGACGCAGGCGGTCGGCGCGGCCGCCGAGGTCGTGTCGGGGAAGTGGCAAGACGACGACGGCGATCGGAGATGGATCGCGCCGACTCCGTTCGAGCTGAGAAACGAGATCGATCATTTTCATCTGCCCCCCGATAGCATCACCAATCGAGAGACGTGGGCGGAGTGGCACTACTTTAACGTTGTATCTGACGGTGGGAAAAGGTGGAGCTTCATCTCGTTCATCGTCGGTGGCGACGTCACTACCCCGGACTGGGGAGGCAAACTCGGTATCACGTTGCGCGAGCAGGGCGGGCGGACGCGCAAGTTTGGGGTTACTCTCGATCGATCGAAGGTTCGGTTCTCCACGGCTGACGCCGATCTGGTTTTTGGCGGCTCGCGCGTCACGGTTCTGGAGGATGGCGACTACGATGTGCGCGCATCCGCCCCAGAGGACAATGGGGGCGGAGGCGGGAAAATCTCGATCGCTTTACGCGTCCATCCATCGCCGATGGCGTATTTCCCGGGCGTGGCGATGGAATCGGGCGGGTTCGTATCGGGATACACTGTGCCCGCCTTGCGGGCGAGTGCAACCGGACGGCTCTGCGTCGATGGCGCGTGTGAGCAGTTGATCGATGCGCAGTCGTACCACGACCACAATTGGGGAGTTTGGCGCGGCGTTACCTGGGATTGGGGCGCGGGCCGCGCGGGCCAGTACACCTTCCTCTACGGACGCGTCTATCCGCCGGATACCACTGCGTCGATACCACCGCTGCTGGTGTACCTCGTCGACTCACTTGGATTCCGGGCGGTATTCCGGCCCAAGCTGATAGCGTATACCGACAGTGGGAGCGTGCGCGTGGCAAGCGGTCAGCTGCGCGTCCCGTCGCGCGCGACGTTCGAGGACGCACGTGGTGGGGATACGCTTCGTATCGACATCTCCATCGAAGACGCGATCGCAACCGATACACGTCCGCGGAAGAGGGCCAGGGAAGGTGAGCGAGGGGATCCGGTCGGCAGCGAGAAGCAGCGGCCCTACTTTATCCAGATGAAAGGATCGGCGCGCATTTCCGGACGGCTCGATGGCCAGCCGCTTTCCGGAACAGGAATCGGATTCTTCGAGACATATCGATGACCGACGTTCACGCGATCGTGCAGCTGTTGTTAGTTCTAGCAGCGGTTCTGATAACGACCCGGGTGCTCGCCGTTCTCGCGGTCAAGCTAGGTCAACCCGCCATTCTCGGTGAGCTCGTCGGAGGCGTCGTACTCGGAGCGTCGGTACTCGGCATCCTCGACCCGAACGAGCCCGTCATAAAAACTCTGGCGGAGCTGGGCCTGCTCATTCTGCTGTTCGAGATCGGGCTCGAGACGGATCTGCGGGCTATCACGCGCGTCGGTGGAATCGCCGCCCTCATCGCTGTTGTCGGCGTCGCATTCTCCTTCGTGCTGGGGTACGCCGCCCTTAAAGCGATGGGTGTCAACACCCTGGCGGCAGTCGTGTGCGCAGCAGCACTTACGGCGACGTCGATTGGAGTCTCCACGCGCGTGCTCTCCGATCTTGGATTTCTCCAGACAGAAGAAGGGCGGATCGTTCTTGGAATTGCAGTGCTCGACGACATCATCGGTCTGGTGTTGCTGTCAGTGATCGGCAGCTTCGTCTCCGGCGCAGCCATAAGCGCAGGAGGAGTGCTACGGACCACCGTAATCGCGTTCGGATTCGTGGCGGTTGCAATCGCGGTCGGCAGCTTTGTAGTCCCACCGCTGTTCAGGGCGCTGCACCGGCTGCGGTCGCCCACCACCATTGCAGTGATGGGTCTCTCCTTCGCCTTCCTGCTGGCGGCGCTCGCCGGAATGCTGGGCTCGGCGATTATCGTCGGCGGGTTCGTCGCCGGCGTGCTTCTCAATCGCATCGATCAGCGCGAGGAGGTAAGGAGATCGGCAGCGGCAATGGGAAGTCTGCTTACCCCCATCTTTTTTGCATCTGTAGGTGCATCGGTGGATCTCCGCGCGCTGGTGACGCCACGAACGGTTGTGATCACACTCGTACTGCTCGTTGCTGGCGCGGTCGGCAAGATCCTGGCTGCGTATGTGCCGTGGTGGTTCAAGGGCAACAAGGCGCTGATCGGCGTCGCCATCCTCCCGCGTGGGGAAGTGGAGCTCATCGTCGCGCAGACGGGTCTCGCGATCGGCGCTCTCGACGCATCGCTGTTCGGTGCTATCACGCTGATGGTGCTGCTGACTACGCTCATCTCGCCGCCGCTCATTCAGGCTGTGGCGCGCCGGGATCCCCGCGCGCCACAACTCACTCCCCGTGCTGTCGTCGCATGACGTTGTAAGCCGACTTGACATCTGGAGGCCGCGACTTCCGATTGAACGTATGTCGGCGGAGATGCACATTGGGACGCAGGGGTGGAACTACGACGCCTGGGTCGGACCCTTCTACCCAGACGGCACTCGTCCCTCCGATTTCCTGACGGTTTACGCGAGAGCGTTCGACACCGTCGAAGTCGATTCCACTTTTTACGCGTCGCCGGCGGTGACGACTGTCCGCAGCTGGGCGGACCGCACTCCCAAAGGATTCATTTTCGCTCTCAAGCTGCCGCAGGAAGTCACCCACGAACAGCGCCTGCGCGACGTAACCGGCGCGACGGAAACCTTCTTCGAGAGAGTCCGCGATCTCGGCGAGAAGCTGGGACCGGTGCTCGTACAGATGGGTCCGGACTTCCAGCCAGGCGAGCTGCCGGCGCTGGTCGATTTCCTCGGTCGCGTGCCGAACGACCTGAAGATCGCCATCGAATTCAGGCACCGCGGCTGGATCACCGAGGGTGTACTGGCGCTGCTCAGAGAGCACAACATCGCCCTGGCGCTGAGTGATGGCAGGTGGATCCCGCGCAAGCTGATGATCAGCCTGGCAGCGCGTCCGACCGCTGACTTCGCGTACATCAGATGGATGGGGCCGAATCGTGATCTCGTCGACTACGCGCGGGTGCAGGTTGATCGGTCGTACGAGATCGATCTGTGGTCAGAGGCGATCAGCGCGCTGTCCGAGAAAGTCACGCACGTTTATGGGTACGTGGCGAATACTTTCTCGGGCCACAGTCCGGCCACCGCTCGCGAGTTCCAGTATCGGCTCGGGCTGACACCGGTCGATCCAGATCTGTTGGGCGAGCAGATGTCATTGTTCTGAGAGCTAACGGCAACAGAACACTACCGGCTGCCTGCTGATCGCTACCTGCGGATAGCTGCCGGCGTCGGATTGGAGAGTTCAATGTTCCTGGGGCACTATGGACTAGCGTTCGCGGCGAAGCGGGCTGCGTCGCGTACATCACTTGGCGCTCTCACCTTCGCTGCGGAATTTCTCGACGAGCTATGGCCAATCCTGCTTCTTCTTGGCGTCGAGCAGGTGAGAATCGTGCCCGGCCTGATGACGACCAGCCCGCTCGACTTCGTCTACTACCCGTACTCGCACAGTTTGCTGATGGCGCTGGTGTGGGGTGTGGTGATTGGCGGCGTGTACT
>JBKPDS010000237.1:0-10827 GCA_046727995.1 Gemmatimonadota bacterium | reverse complement strand
TCGATGTGCCACTCCGGCCGCGCGAGCGCGCACCAGGCTGATCGTCCGCTGCGCGTCTTCGAGCGGCATCGATGATTTCGTCTTGCGGTCGCATCCGCATTCCTGGTCCCACGACGGCCCGGTATTGGGCACGCGATACTTGAGCAGCACGCAGGTAATGCCGTTTGCTGTCAGCCAGTCGCAGACCTCTGTGCCTTCGAGATCGATCGCCAGTATCTGATAGCCACCCCCGGGAAACACGACGACGGCAGCGCCCGTGTTTCTTCCCTTTGGGGAATAGACGGTCAGGGTAGGTCGAGAGACGTTGCTGATGTAAGTCCACGGCCTGCGAGCCACGAACCCGTCCCTCTTTGTCGTTACGGACTCAGCCGATGATATTCGCTGCGCGTCCGGTGGCACTCCGGGCCATATCGGAATTTGCGTATGTCCGGGCGACGGCTGCCACACAGACGTCTGCGCGCCGAGACTGGAAAACGCGCAGACGATACTGAACGTGATGATCGATGCCTTCATCAGAAAGCGGGCATTTCTTCCACGAGCGTTATCACATCTCAGTCTGAAATAGGAAAGAGAAGCTCATTGCCGTCGGGATCGTCGATCTGAATCGAGTCGTATCCCCACCATGTCTCCTTGTTGGGAACGGACCGCTCGACGAGCTCGCGGCGAAGCTCTGCGAGTCCCTCGGCGGTCAGCTCGATGAACAGGCGCGCCTTGTCCCGACGCGTGGCGTCCTCACAGAGGATGATCTCGCACTCTCCGTGGTTCACCTGGCACACCGTGCCCGTGCCGTCGCCTGAGTGCCAACTCTTCTCGAAGCCGAGCATGTCGACGTAGAAACGAATCGCGCGGTTCACGTCGGCAACGAAGAGGACCGGGCGCGTGTACCACCGGTGAACGATCTGGCTTCTTACTGCTTGCTCCGTCATTTCTCCTCCTTTCGTGCGATCGCGATTCGCATGTAGAACGCGCGCTCGACCTTCGCTTTGCCCTGTGCGAACCGGTCGTTCCAATCGGTGATGCTGGAATCTTCGCGGATGACAAAGCCAACCGCCCGCAAGTCGGCGGCCATCTCCTCTGGTGACCAGGCGCTGATCTGCGGCTCACCAATCAACCGGAACATCAGCCGCGCAAAGAGCCGGCGATGAAGAGTGTGGTAGTTCACGATCAGAGTCGACCCGGCCGCGCTCCTGCGGGCGATGTCGCCCAGGGTGGCTCGCATCACGTCGCGAGTGAGATACATGACCACCCCTTCCCAGATCCAGCAGGTTGGCGACGAGCGATCGTGACCTGAGCGTTCGAGAACCGTGTCGAGCGAGTCCTTCTCGAAGTTCGTCGGGACAAAGGTGACGATTCCGGTGGACGGAGGCAGCTCGACGAGATGCTTGCGCTTGTCACCTTGTGTGGCGGGATGATCGACTTCGAAGATCTTAACATCTTCCAGCTCGGGCATGCGCCAGGCGCGCCCGTCGTAACCAGCGCCGAGGATGACGAGCTGCTTCGCGCCGTTCGCGATCGCATCACGAACTGCAGTGTCGATGGCAGTGGTGCGTAGCGCGATCGTGTCAGCCATCATGCGCGCCATCTCGAGCGTGAAGCCTTTCCCTCGCCGAGCCGCGTGCTCTGTCTTGGCGAGACTCCGCTTTCCTTTCTCGGTGAGAAAGACGCGCGCAGTTGGATCGCGAAAATCCGGGATGTGCGATATGCCGAGATTGGCGAGGGCACGCCCGTGGGCGACGAAGTGCGCGGTCCGGCTCGGGCGTTCAGCTTTCATGAGTTGGGCGCGCTCAACCGATCAGCGCAACGGAATAAGCGCTCGTCTGCCGGAACGTTCATTGGTTGGCGCGCATGCGGCTGTACGCCCAGTGACCGAGCAGGACCGCCCCGACGGCCGTAAGTGCGTAAGCGATGATCAACGCAATGATGAACGCGAAGTCCATTAGTTCGTCCTGGCGCGGCCTGGGTGGGAAATACACTACCAACCGATTCGCACGTGGAAGTGGAAACTTTGCTATCGCCACGACAATGAGGATTCCCAGCACCTGGCCGATCAAAGCTGCTGCCGCGAGTCTGCGTGCTCGAAAATCTCCTTCTCGAGCGGCGAACCAGATCGCGATAAATGGACTCGTAAAGAGTAGTGCGAGGGAGAGCTGCGACAACATATCAGTACTCTGGTCTGCATGGCGTCTGGCTGCTGCAACGATTCTCAGGCAACAAGCTCCACACAAACTCTAGTCAGCGTCCCACCGATACACCACAAACTTGACGCGATCACCCTCAAAATGAAAATAGACCGTAGCTCCGGACATTACGTGTAGCGCGCAGGTGTAGCTGATGGTGTCATTCCTACGCTCCTCAGGCTCGCCCAATGCGCTGATGATTGCGCCGACACTCGCTCCAACTCCGAGTTCGGGATATTTGAGAAACCGGTTATTTGAGACGTCGGCCTCGAGGAGGATGTCGGTTTCTCCTTCGGTTACTCCGAGGACGATGTAGTGAAGACGAAGCCCCGGGTAAAACAGATCCACCACCGTGTCCATCTGGGCCGGGTTGTGGGTATTTGGAATCGGCTGCGCCCGCACGCTGTCTGGCTGCCCTAGTTGAGCCGTCACTGCCCTGCGTCGGCCGTCGGTAATCCGAAACCCATTCTCTCCGAGATCACCGCATAGCGAATCTCTTCTGGAAGAAAGGTGGACGCTCGGCGCCGTGTCCGAACGTGCAGTGGCTGGCGCGCCCAAGCCGGAACTCGAAGATGTCGCGCTGATAGGCGTTTGGGAGTCAGGACTCGAAGTGGTCGTAACGATGGACGTTTGCGAGTCGGTGGAGGAACGCACTGGTTGAACCCCACGTCGACAGCCAACCACCATTGAGAGAATTATTACCGCGAGAATTCTTATTGAGCTTCCCTCGTTTCCTTTAGCAGGGTAGTCGATCGCCGCCTGTCGTAGTCCGTGAGAACGCTGCCCCCCAAAAATTCTTTGTTGGTTCGCGAGGAACGAGGACGGTCGTGGTCCACGCGAAACCGGTAGTTCGTGAGGTTCCGGGACATTTCTGCGTCTGCTCGAATCGGACTTCGACTCGTGCAGTGTCATCGGCGATGCGTAACGGGCCAATTCCTAATGATCGTACAAGTGTGTCTGCGGGCATAACCTCACGCGCCCGTAGGACGGTTCGCAATTGTGTTTTCAGCAGCTGCGCCTGCGGCTCATCGGTAGGAAGTTGTAAGCGCCAAGGTTGCGCCGTCGGGTCAGTGGCAGCGCCTACAAGCTCGGGGCTCAGAATTCCAACTACGTGCACGAGTACGCGCTGCCACGCCGTCGAGTCAGAAGTCAGTTCCGCGAACGCTTTGCTGGAACCTTCTTGCGAGAGCGTCGTTGTCGGCCTGGCAAGTGCCAAAGCGAATACTATCAGGAGATTACTGCTGCGCCGAGTCACGAGCCCGGGAGTTTTTGCGGATCCCATTTCCCGTCGGCGTTACGCACGAACGTAAAGAATTCTGGCGGTATTTCGCGCATCTCCAGACACGCGCGCGTCCGACATATACCAACGCTCGCATGCGTCGCGTCCTTGCTCGACGCGATCGTGAACTTCTCGAGGAGCTCCGTCGCCTCCGTCGCAACCCTCTGCCGCTCCGTAGGTGGAGTCGGCGTCTCGATGTAGAGAGTCAGCCCGTCTCCCCGCACGCTTTTGAAGATGACAATGTTCCGTATTCTGACCACAGTGCCGGATGGAAGAGACACAGCGATGTCATTGATTGGATAGGGATAGCTCTCGGATGGTTGCTGACCCATTGCTTGCTCACTTGGTAGCGCCGAAGACACCGCAATCGCACCACGAATTCCGAGGCCCCACCGAAGTGCAGGCAAAGGCTAGAACCTCCACTCTCTAATCAAAAACGCCCCGAACGCACTCGTCGTCGCGACGTTCTGATCCCGCGCCAGACTCGGTTCCCGCAATAGATACCGCGTGTCCACCCCCGTCTCCAGACGATACCCGCGCAATCCACCAAACCTGTGCACTACCTGCACGCCCGGCCGCTGCAACGCCTGCGGATCGAGCGGAGATTTTATTTCGACGTAGGTGTGCGCCTTGAAGTACTTTCCGAACTCGAATTGAGTGGCGCGCAGGAAATTTCCGACATCAGTCTGCACATCCGCCGGAGTGATCGTGAACACATCGGCGCCCAAGGAACGCGCTGCTGAACCGGCGATCTGATCCGCCGCCACACCCAGTGCCACACCCGCCAGCTGCTGCGTCGCCAGCGCTGCGCCCGCTCCCACGATATTCTGCCCGCTGCCACCATTCGTCAAACCCGATCCCTCCAGCTGCAACAGCGAGCTCGACTCCTGACCGAACGCCAGATAACTCAACAGATCGCTCTGCGCGATGGGCGGCTGCGCATCACTTGTCAGCGAGATATTGGGCGTCTTCAGCGTTCCGCCCACCACGATCTGAATATTGATCGCCTCGCGATTGGGCTGCCTCACCTGGTACTCGGCGATCCCCTGCAGCGTTGGATTCAGCTCTGTCGAATTGACGAACGTGGCCGAGCCGCGCTTGATGTTGAAGCGACGCGTCATGAAGGTGTACTCGCCGCGCTCGGTGAGCAGCACGCCGTCGATCACCAGCGTCTCCTTGGCGCGATTCACGTGCACGCCGAGCGGATCCTCGGTGTAGACCTCGATGTTCGCTTCACGCGAACGCACGAAGACGTCGCGGTCCACACTGAGATCGACGTCCATCCGCATGTTGGCGAGTAGGGGCGACTGCGATGGGAAGATCTCCTTGTCCGACATCACCGCCGTGTCGAGAACGTTGAACAACGCAGGATCACCGGTGCCGACCAGATTCTTGTTCTCCGACGGTGGGATGTAGAGCACACCATCGCGGATGCGAACATCGCCGGTCACGTGCGCGTCCTTGAACGGACCGGTCATCGCCAGATTCGCACTCACCACCAGGCGACCACGCTGGTTGCGCATCACCTCGGCGTTCCTCGTGTGCAGCTTGAGATCGAAGCTCGGCGCCGTCAACGATTTGAGTCCGATGCCGCCGGTGAGAAGGATGCGACCATTGTTGCTGGCGGCAATCGAATCGATGACCACCGTGTCACCCAACATTCGGACGGACGCCTCGATCTGATTGAGCGTGATTCCCGCCTGCACCACCCGCGCTTGTCCCCCGTGCATAGCAAATTGCCCGGTGAGCTGCGGATGATTGAGCGAGCCCGCCAGCTTGAACGAGCTGCTCATCTGACCTTTGAGATTCGAGACGTAATTCCCGAAGACGGTCGGCACCAGATCCATGGGCAGACTGTCGGTGGTGATGTTCAAAGCGATCTGCCGATTCTCCGGGAATCTCGACCCAGTAACCCCGGTGAGCGCGAGATTGATCGGCACCGTGCCCTCGGCGATCAGGAATGGCTGCGCGCCCGCCTTCATGGCCTCGGCGCGGCCGCTGAGCGTCTGATTGGCGTATTCGACGTTGCCGTGCACTTCGGGCACTGTGGTGCCGTTATAAAGCAAATCCGTCGCGCCAAACGTGCCCTTGAACTGTGGGTTCTCAAGTGTGCCGGTGGCGTGCACATTCACATTCACCAGACCGCGAGCGTTGATGTCGCTCTGCGTCAGCGCGATCACATCACCGACGTTGAGATTGTCGACGGCGAGATCGAGATTGGCATTGCCCTGCTTGGGAACGAATCCGTTGACGAAAATGCGCCCGTTGTTGGCGGCGTTGCGCAGCTCGAGACTGTCGACCTCTACGCCCGCCTGGCCCCAGTGCAATGACGCTACGCGCGTGCTCGCCCAGACGCTGGTGTCGAACTGAAGCCTGACATCATTGAGCTTGAGTGAGTTGCGAATCTTGTCGAGCGTGAACGCGGCATCGGCGGTGTACGTTCGCTGGTTGTCCTGGTTGACGACGACGTTGAGCGTGCCGTTGGGCTTGTGATAAGTGAGCTTGGCGCCGACGCTGTCGAGATTGAACCCGGCGGCGCTGACTGCGCGCCCCTGGGCGTTGATCGACACCTGTGATTGTGGAGTACGCGCGTTGATCCAGTCGTAGTCGGCGGTGAAAGACCCGACGGAATTCCCGCGCGCGACGACATTGGTGCCCGATGCAGTCCCCTTGAGACTGAAGTTCTTGATGTTGCCCGTCGCTACTCCATCAGCGCGCACCGACCCGGAGACTTCATTCTTGCGCAGCGTCGCCGGTGTGTCGACGACGGTCCGCGGCAGCACTCGTCCCGTCGCTGCACGCTCGACTTCGGTCGCCTGCGCCAGCCGCAGCGAATCTGCCTTCGCTTTCGAGATTCGTCGCGACAGGATGCCCGGGCGCGGCCTCACGGTTCCGGTATCCTTCACGATCAGACCGGCGAAGTGCGACAGCGAATCGATCGCCACGTGATAGGTTAGTGTGCCGGTGTGAGACGTCGTCAGCCCGAACGTCCCCTTCGCCTCGACGATCCCCTGCGACAGGGCGAGGGCCAGTGTATCGACGCGCGCGATACCATTGGCGACGGCGACTCGAACCTTGGCGCTGTCAACATTTGCCGTGTCGATGCGCGACGTGGCCAGGTCTGCCGCCAGTTGCGCCTGCATCGTCGCTGGATCGAATCCACGACCCCGCGCCGAGCCGCTGCCGGTAAGGACTGTCGACGGCAACTTTGCGATTACCGAATGGAGATTGAGCGATCGCGTGGTGAACTCGACATTGTAGCCGGTGACCTTGCTGGCGAGATCCATCGTCCCGCGCAGATCGACGAATCCCCCGCCGGCGATCGTCATCTGGGTGTTGATCGCCATGTTGCTGATCGATCCCCGCAGACGCATCGGACCGCTGGCAGTTCCGTGCAGACCAAGACTCGGCGCCGAGAAGCGGCCAACGGTGACGAGTGACAATGGATGCATCTGCGCATCCATGTCGACCCACATCAATCCGCGCGGGCGGAATGCAAATCGCCCGGTGGCATGAGATACCGCGCCGCGATCGACGTGCGTGACGTCGCCCACCGCCGTCATGATCGCCGTGCTGGATCCGTTGAGCGTCGCCGTTCCACTGAGAGTGCCGTTCAGGAAAAACTTCGGCGCGATTGCCTTCATCAAGCCGGTCTGCAGGGGCAGCATTCGGGTGTGCAGATCACGCGCGGTGAAGACTCCGTTCGCCAGGCCCATCGTTCCCACGGCCAGCAGGTGACTTCGTCCCGATAGCCGATCGTCGACGACGACGTCGCTGTTGATGCGCAGCGAATGTTGTCCCCCATTGAATTTCGCAGTGCCGGTGAGCGTCAGCGGTCGCGGGAAAGTCATCGTCGGGAAGAGCTGCGTCAGCAATCGCGTCTCGAGATTCGAGAATCGCAGATCCGCATCGCGATAGGCAATCGTATCGGTTACCGTCGCCTCGATCTGGCCGGCGGCGTGTGAATGCGCCATCACCACGTCCATGTTGCGCACCAGGTACACGCTCTTGTTGCCGGTCCAATCCAGCCCGAAGTCCATCTTTCCCGATCCCTGATCCGGCAGGCGCACCCACGCCCATTTGAGGTCGACGGGATTGATCGGATCACCGTGCAGTCGCAGGTGGAGATCGCCGCTGTTGATATAGTATTTGCCGTCACCGGTGGCTTTCGTCTGCGGGAAGGCGACACGCGCACCTTTCCACCACAGCGAATCGCCGGTGAAGTCGAAGGAGCCCGTCAGCCCGCGCACGTCTGCCACGGGCGGACGGAATGGAGCGGCAATCATCGACAGCGCTGCTACATCGATGCGCCGGGTTTTATAGGCCGGATCCTCGAGCCTGACTAGGGGGAAAATTCCGTTGATGGTGTGGAAGGCGAATTCCTTCTCGTATCCGCGAGGAACCTGAAAAACCTTGAGTCTCTCTTGCGGTCCCAGCGCGCGACGTACCGCGTCCTTCTGCTCGGCGGCGCTCTTGTGCGGATCCGGTTCCCACGGCGAGCGCACGGTGAGATCGCCCTGCACGACGTTCACATCGGCGAAGCGAATCCACGTGCCCCAGCCAGTTTTTCGCGGGCCCGTCGGCGTCGTCGTGTCGCGCGGAAAGATGCGATCGTAATTCCATTTGTCGCCGGGGAGCTTCTCGAGGACGACGATCGGCCGCACCAGCTTCACATCGCGAAAATCGATTCTCTTGCCGCGCAGAGTGGTGAGACTGTATCGCGCCCACATCTCGTCGGCTTTGATGAACGGCCGATGTGCGCTGTCGGTGATCACCACATCGTGCAGCGTGAATCCACGGAGGAGATTTCCCGTGACGCTCCCGATGTGGACGAGGCCGTGGCTGTTGCTCCGTACCAAATTTTCGATGTAGCGGCGAACGCGCTCGCGGCCCCAGTTGCTATTCGCGACGAGCATCAGGGCGCCGAATAGCAGGATCACCACCACCACGACCGCCGCGATGATGCGCACCCACCACCTACTCATTAGAACGCTTCGCCGATGGACAGGTGAAGGACCATCCGCCCGAGGGTACCGCCCTGTCTATAGGGCGCATAAATTCGGCGCTGCTGTAGTGTGACAAGCGTCTTCTGGCCATTCACGACGTTTTCGGTTATCACCGGCAGGGATTCGCTGGACGCCGGAGCGATCCCTATATCGGCACGGATCGGGCCTACAGGCGACTTGTACCGGAACCCAAATCCGGGAGTTACGGCCCCCTTTCGGCGGGGAAGGTCGGGACTCGTCTTCTGAGTGACCACTCCCGCGTCTACGAATGCTGCGCCAGTAATCTGTCCCCAGACCGGAAACCGCGCCTCGACACTGCCTTCCAGCACGAAATTCCCGCCCAGCGGACGTGGCTCGAAATCGCGGTCCTTGAGCTTCGCCGCGTTGGGATCGCACGTCGTGACGTCGGTTCCGGTGAGGCATGCCGCGTTGCTGCTGTCGTGCGTCTGCAACACGCCGATCGGAACGGTGAGCACGCGCGGGCCGAGCTGATTCTCGCCGAACCCGCGCACCGAGTGCGCGCCGCCGGCGTAAAATCTTTTTCTCGGATGCAGCACGCCGTCACCCAGTGACGCACTGATTCCCACTGCCTGGGCAGTGCTCCCGAGTGATCGCACCCATCCCACGCGGGCATGTGCGCCGAGAGCGCCGCGCCTTCTCACCTGATAAAACGCCGCGCCATCGACGGTCGCGCGATTGTAGCGAAAATCAGAAACTGTGAACGTCGACGCGTGCTCGAGGCTACCGTTGGCGCGGAATCCCGTGTTCGGCGAGAATGGATCGTTGGTGCGGTCGATCGACGAAGTGAGGGTGATCGGCGACAGCTTCTGATTTCCACGCAGTGACTCCAGCGTCGGCTGATCGCAGACTCCGAAATTGATGCAGAAGTAGACGTCACCAGCGTCGACTTTGCTGATCTCGAACCGATAGTTGATGCTGGCGGGCGCGCGCTCCGTCAGCTCGCGCGTAAAGGTGAGACTCGTGCCGTAACCGCGGTCGACGTAGATGCCCGGGGCGCTCCGACGATGGGTGAACAGGCTGACGCCGAGGCTGTTGTGGGGCGACCCGAACCAGGGCTGGGTGAGGTCGATGCTGGCGTTGTAGGTGGGGACGAAATAGCGGGCGAGCGTACTGGTTTGTGGGATCGTAGCGTTCTGAAAAATCCCACGCCCGCTGAGGGAGCGGGCGAAGAGATTACCGACGACGCCCTGCACATCGAGCCGGCGGGCGCTGCCGAAGAAGTTGTAATCGGTGAAGCGGCTCCCAAACTGGCCGAAGTCGATGGTGTTGAATCCGGCACTGATGCGCGCTTCGCGTGACGGCGATTCCTGCACGGTGACGACGATGACCTTGGCCGAATCGGGCGTGGCGATGTCGATCGGCGGGCGCGGCTCGATGGCGGCACGTCGAAAGAGATTCGATTCGTAGAGCGCGCGCTGGCTGCGCAGCATCTCCGATCGCTTGAAGATGTCGCCGACGTGAAACGTCAGCGACTTGAGGATGGTGTGTGAGCTGACGTCGTCGTTGCCGTTGATGACGATGTCTTCGACGGTGGTTTTGTACTTGGGCACGAGAGTGAACGTCACCGTCGCCGTGCGCGCCGCCGAATCGACGACGATGGTGGTGTCGACTTCGGCGTCGGCGTAGCCCTTGTCGAACATCCTCGTCTGCAGGAAGTACCGCGACGAGTCCACCCGGATCATGTTGAGCGGCGCGTTCTTGCTCAGCACGACGCGCTTGTCGATCTCCCGCTTGGAGAGCAGCGTCGGGGTCGGCTGGTTGACGGAGATGTCGGAGATGAGAGTCGGTGGGCCTTCCTTGATGAGGAAAGTCACCCCGACTTTGTTGGGTCCTCTCTTGACGACGGCGGTGTCAACTTCGGTCTCGCGGAAGCCGCGCTTCCAGTAGAAGACGCGCACGCGCAGGACGTCGCGGTGCAGCTCCTGGTGGTCGAGATACTTTTTGGTGTAGACGTACTTCGACTTGGTGATCCAGCAGAACGGCTTGAGGAGGAAGCTGTTGCAGTACGACGCCGTGGTGTAAATGCTGGAGAGCAGATCGCTCTGCTTCACCGACTTCACGCCCTTGAGCGTGAGATTGACTACCTCGGGATGGGTGTTGGTTGCTGCAGGCTGTTGACCGCCAAGGAATGCCGGCGATAAGAGAAGCGCACCGACAACCCCCCTATAGGCCTTCCAGCAGCGCGTCGTTGCTCGGCGTCGCGGCGATGCGCTTGATGAGCCATTCCATGGCGGAACTGGACGGCATCTGTTGTAGGCCGCGCCTGAGGGTATAGACATGCTCTATCTGGTCCGGACGGAAGAGCTTGTCTTCACGACGCGTGCCGCTGGTCGCGACGTCGATA
>JBKPDS010000236.1:0-14164 GCA_046727995.1 Gemmatimonadota bacterium | reverse complement strand
CATCGGCCGCTGCGGATGTCCGCGCATCTCCAGCATCGCCGGATCGTATTCGACACGAAGGCAGCCGCCGCACGCTTTACTGTACCCGGTCAGCTTGTTGAACAGAAACCTGCGAGCTGCCCCGATGCCGCGTGTGTTGCTCACCGTGTCACTCATGGTGTGACGAGTGCCGAAAGCAACGAGCGTCGAGTCAGTGACGCGGATTTGCGCCGCCGAAATTTCAGCAATCGCAGCTGCCAGCGCCGGATCTCGCGTCAGTCCCATCGTGACGTCGGTCTTCGCTGGAGTCGGCTTGACTTGCTGCGCCGTCAGCGGAATCGCTGTGCAAAGCCCAGCGATGGTGGCCAAACGGAAGGAGAGGCTAAGGGGCAGCGGAGAAGGCGCAGACTTCGGCATGTTATTGTTATCCAATGAGGACGGGTTCAACCGCTCAGAATAGGGGAGCGATGTGAGCAAGACAAGCCGCGTTGG
Source organism: Gemmatimonadota bacterium (assembly GCA_046727995.1). Classification (GTDB taxonomy): domain Bacteria; phylum Gemmatimonadota; class Gemmatimonadetes; order Gemmatimonadales; family Gemmatimonadaceae; genus UBA4720. The sequence continues at coordinate 13,693 of JBKPDS010000236.1, read as the reverse complement.
GTCCAGCTCTCCACAGGCGGGTCGAACTGCCGACGATGTTGATTGGCAATGGTCGCGCTTCAGCGAGCTGAGTGTGGACGACTTGTATGCCATCGTCCGGCTGCGCGAAGCGGTTTTCATCATCGAGCAGAATTGCCCTTATCCCGATTCAGACGGCAGAGACCCGAACGCGTGGCACCTGCTTGGCTGGAGGAAGCACGAAGGCGCACGGAGACTGGTTGCGTACGCCAGGGTCTTCGAGCCGGGAGTCCGATACACGGAAGCCTCCGTCGGCCGCATCGTCACCGCTCCTGAAGTGCGCGGCACTGGGCTCGGCAAAACTCTGATGGCTGAAGCCTTGCGGCGGATGGAAGAGTTGATGCCGGGGCAGGCCGTCAAGATTGCTGCTCAGCGGCGTCTGGAAAACTTCTACTTGGGTTTCGGCTTCAGGCCGGTCTCCGCTCCCTACGTTGAGGATGGAATTCTTCACATCGACATGATTCGCTGAGAAGCGACTCGCTGCACCTGACGTGATCACCAAAGCTCGATACTACGAAGGCGAAACGTTCGCCGAGTTCATGGCTCATCCCACGATCAGGAACCGCGAGATGTGGGTTGCACTGACGCATCGCGTCGCCATCCCGCTGGAGATCTCGGCGCGCGTCGAAGCGCTGCGTGGGCATTGGCATCTGCTGGTGCTGAGCGAGGATTGGTGCGGTGACTCGATCAACATCGTGCCGATCGTCGCCAAGCTCACCGCATCGGTGAGCAACATGGACATGCGCATTCTCGCCCGGGACGAGAATCTGGACATCATGGATACCCACCTCACCAACGGCAGATCGCGGTCGATACCGATCGTGATTCTTCTCAATCCAAAATTCGAGGAGTGCGGCTGGTGGGGGCCGCGTCCGCGTGAGCTGCAGAAGTGGGTAATCGAGAAGGGCTTGCAGCTGCCGAAGGACGAGCGCTACAAACAGATCCGCACCTACTACGCTCGCGATCATGGACTGACGACGATGCGGGAGATCGTCGAGATGCTGGAAGAATGCTGCGTCAGGGGTCCTGTCTCGTCGCGGGCGCCAGCCGCAGCGAAGTCCTGATTCGCGCGCTCAGTCCCGGGCCAGCGGGAGTCGCAGAGTAAACGTCGAACCGCTTTCCGGATTCCTGCTGGCGGTGAGCGTTCCACCCAGGACCGTTGCCAGCCGCCGGCTGATCGGCAGTCCGAGTCCCGTGCCTTCGGTGGTCGAATGCTTGGCGCGAATCTGGACGAAGGGCTGAAAGATCGTTTCCAGCTGGTCGTCAGGAATGCCGATACCACTGTCGATCACTCGAATCACAACGGCCCCCAGATCTGCTCCGCACTCGAGTGAGATGCTCCCGCCACTCGGCGTAAACTTGATCGCGTTGGCGAGCAGGTTGAGCACGATTTGCTGAAATCTCGCCGGATCGGTTTGCGCGATTGCGTCGCTGTCGCACCGATATTCGTACTTCAGATTTCGTTTCTCCAGTTGCGAGCCGATGAATCCTTCCATCTCGCGCAGAATGTCGTGGACTGACGTCGGACACAGATGGACCTCGATCTCCTGGCCGCTGTCGAGGCGAGCGAATTCGAGAATCGTGGTGATCAGACCCAGCAGGTGCTGCTGGCTCTGTTGGATGCGCTTCAGATCGCGCAACTGCGCTTCGTTCAGCGGTCCATGGATTTGGCGCTCGAGCAGCTCGGTGTAGCCGAATATCGCCTGCAGGGGAGTTCGGAACTCGTGACTGAGGAGCGCCAGAAAATCGCTCTTCACCCGATTCGCAATCTCGGCGTCCTCGCGGGCTCGGCGCTCGGCGGTCACGAGTTCGTCAGTGGTGCGATTTGCCATCGCCAGCTGAGTGAGGTGAGATGCCGCCGTCAGCTCCAGCTGGCGATTCACTTCGCGCAGGCGCGCTTCGGTCCGGGCGAGCTTCTCGTGTTGTGCTCGCAGCTCCGCGAGTGCCGCGAGGAGGTCCTCTTCGCGCTCGGTTTGGCGCGAGCCGGTGCTCGTCGTCCGCGCTGCGGTTGCCCGGCTCTCCTGACGCCTGATCGCTTCGCGCGGGTTGCGCGAAGGATCACGCAGATCGGAGGTCGTCTGTTGTTGACCGGGGTCCATCATTGTGCGATGGGAAGGGAGACAGGAGCCACTTTCTCCAAGCCATCGGATATGCAACTACAGGGCCGACTGAGGCTCATGAGGTCCGCCTCGAAGGAGTCCTCTTGTTTCCGCTCGACTGAGTCCAAAAAAAAACGACGAGGCACGGAGAGCTCCGTGCCTCGTTCGTTTCCGTCCCGGCTCAGGATCGGTCAGCCGGTGCTATCGCTCGACACGCTGGACCGGCGGCCACCGCGCGACGCTTCGCCTCCTTTACGTCCGGCGATTCTCGCTTCTTCGCTCGTGAATTCGTGTGCTGTTCCTTTCTGGTGCGCGGCGCGTCCGCCTTTGGCGGCGATTGCGCGCTGCGCCTGAGGATCCATCGCCGCGAATCCACGCGGAGTCTTGCGCGTGACAGTAGCAGTGTTTCGCGTCTCGACTCCATTGTCGCTTCTCGTGCTATTCATCGTTCCGCTAGTTCCGCTCAGACTGCTGCTTCCCGCTCCACCACCTACTCCGGGGGTGCGTCCGCTCCGCTCGTCCATTCTTTCCCCTTGGTTGTTAGGCTGGTCTGCCATTATCCATCTCCTGCCGCAATTTTCGAGTTGATTAAGGACGCGGCTGCTGGAGAAACACCAGAAGAACGGTGAATCGGTTGGAGCCTGGGCCGCGTGGTAGTCGAAGGTTCTTGATGCGCAATGCTCAGGCCGCAATTTCCGGGCGAGGGCGGAGTCCCCGCAACCCTTGCCCGGAATGTGGATTTCTCGGCTGATTGCAGGTGTGTGACCAGCGCACGGGGCCTGCTCCGCTTCCGGAGCCTCTGTAAACGGAAGGCCACCGCCCCGATCCCCGCGCGCGCGGCAGCGGGTTTGCATAAACTTCCCCTCTGCCCCTGCCTGGGGTAGTTTTTTGCGTCGTCTCCCGTTCGAGGTCGCCCGTGAATCCAGTCGAAGAAGAGACGCTGTCGAAGATCGAAGTCCTTGCTGATCTCGAGCCGGTGGTCGCGGAGCTCATGGCCGCTCACGAGGCCAAACGCGTGCTCTGGTTCCCCGCGGAGCTCTTGGAGCCGCCTCCCGGCGAAGATCCCGATCATCATCTGCGCTCGCTGCGCGAACGCGCGCGTGGCATCAGTGATCCCGCTCGCGTGGCGCTGGCGCTCAATCTCCTCACCGAGGAAGGGCTGCCGCATTTCCATCGCCTGCTGGCGGTCTATCTGGGGACCGACAGCATCTGGGCCAAGTGGAACAACCTGTGGACGGCGGAAGAAGATCGGCACGGCGCGATTCTGCACGACTACACCAGGGACGCAGGCGTCTTCGATCCGGTGGTGATCGAGAAGATGCAGTTCGACTACATCAAAGCCGGGTTCGAGCCGGAGTGGGATCGCGATCCCTACCGAGTGTTCGTCTACACGTCGCTCCAGGAGAGAGCGACGCAGGTATCACACGCCAACACCGGCAAGTACGCGTCGCAGTACGAGCCGACGATCGGAACCGTTCTCCAGAACGTGGCGAAGGAAGAAGCTCGCCACTACACGTTTTACCGGTCGGTGTTCAAGGCGGTACTCGATCGTGACCCGAATCAGGGGCTGGTGGCGGCGGCGAAGATCATGCCGGCGATCGACATGCCCGGCGTCAACATGCCGCATTTCCGCGAGCTCGCCGACGTCGTGAGGCGCGCCGGCATCTACGGCCCGCGCGACTATCTCAAGATCGTCGAGGAATTGATCAAGTACTGGTCGATCGAGTCGCTTCTCAGCCTGAACGATCTCGGTAGGAAGGCCCAGGAGAAGATCATGGGCATACCAGCGCGCCTCGAGCGAATTGCGGATATCCTCGAGCAGAAGTCGCGTCCAAAGAGCTTTGCGTTCGACGTGATATTCAATCGCGTCTTCGCGATGGAGTGACGGGGCGTTCGAGATCCCTTCGCCGGGTTGAGTATAAACAACTGCATGCTGGGCCCTGTTCGCTGCTGTCGCTGACCGCTGACCGCTGCAAGCGTCGGGACAGATCACACTAGCGTGAAGGAAACTGCAGCAGTCGCCTCGAGCTCTGCGGGGATCTGTCTAGTCGGCTGCAGCGGCAAGCGCTAAGCGCAAAAGCGGTCAGCGCCCAGCAGGCAGTTGTCTTTGATTCAAGGCTGAAACGCGATCCCGAGCGCTAGGATCCCGCCAGTCCCAGATCCGCCGATCGCGATTGCATTGCCGCGATCACGAACGAAATGTGCTCGTCGAGATCGACGCCGAGCTCCTGGGCGCCATTGACCACGTCGTCGCGATTGACGCCACGCGCAAAGGCTTTGTCCTTCATCTTCTTCCTCACCGAGCGGGCATCCACCTCGTGGACGCTCTTCGTCGGCCGCACCAGCGCCGTCGCCGTGATCAAACCGGTCAGCTCGTCGACGGCGAACAACGTCTTGGCCATCTTCGACATTCGCGGCGTGTTGGTGTAGTGAGCGTGGCCGAGTATCGCCTCGAGAATGTCTTCGGGATAGCCGCGCGAGCGTAGCACGCGCACACCTTCCGAGGGATGCTCCTCCGTCGGCGAGTGTGCGTTGTTCGGGTAGCGCTCGTAGTCGAAGTCGTGAATCAACCCCGTGATCCCCCAGCGCTCCTCGTCCTCACCGAATTTCCCGGCGTAGGCGCGCATTGCGCCTTCGACGGCGAGCATGTGCTTGCGGAGCGAATCGCTCGCGGTGTACTCGTGCATCAGCGCCAATGTCTCTTCGCGCGAAGGTAGATCGTTGCTCATTTCCGCTTTCCCGGTGGGTTTGGTGTCGGCGTCTCCCCGACTCTCCCGAAATCTATGAACCCCTTCTGCGGATTTGTCGAGAGAAGCTCGACCTCGATCTCGTCGCCGACATCAACTCCCTTTTCTCCGCGCATCAGACGGCCTTCCACTGGCGGATCCACCACGCGCACGTAAGTGCCACTCGCCTTGTTGCCGGTGACGATTGCCTTGAACTGCTCGCCCACCCGATCATGGAAAAGCATCGCCGCCGCGATCTTCCGGACTTGGCGTTCGACTTTGCGCGCCGCGTCCTCCCTGACCGTGCAGTTGCGCGCGATCTGCGAGAGCTGGTCATCGGTGTACGGCGGCGGCGCGGCCGCCAGAACCGCTTTCACTATCCGCTGGGTGACGAGATCGGCGTACCGGCGATTGGGCGCCGTCGAATGCGTATAATCCTGAACCGCCAGGCCAAAATGTCCCGGCTCTGCCACACCCGGCTGATCGAGGATGTACTCACCCGGCCCGAGCAGTTTCACCACCGCCAGGGAGAGGTCGGGAAAGTGGTCGGGATCCGCCGAGCGCCGCGCCAGCATGAAATCGTGAAGTGCCACTGGGTCGGGCTCGGCGGGCAGGTCCGTTCCGAACTGCTTCGCCAGCTCCACGATCCTTTGCCAGCGTTCGGGACTGCGCACAATGCGTCTGATTGACGACACGCGGTGCGCTTCGAGAAATCGCGCCACCGAGCCGTTCGCCGCGACCATGAAATCCTCGATCATGTCGGTGGCGGTATTCTTCTGCGTTTTCTCGATGCCGGTGACCTTGCCGTTGTCGGTGACCGCTCTTGCTTCGACGGTCTCGATCTCCAGCGCGCCGTTGTCGAGTCGAGTCGTCCGCAGCGCCACGGCGATTTTGGCCTGTAGTCGGAGCTGCGATTCCAGAGCTGCGTTCTTCGCGACCTTGTCAGGAATCGACGCGCCCGAATCGATCCAGTTGCCGACGCCGGAGTAGGTCAGCTGCGTCTTGTTCGTTACTCGCGCGCGGTAGATGTCGGCCGATTTCACCGTTCCGTCGGTGCCGACGACCATCTCCACCATTACCGACTTGCGATCGGCTCCCTCGAACAGCGACGTGGCGCCGGTGGACAACTCGGTTGGAATCATCGGAAAGATGACCGCGCCGGTGTACACGGTGGTGGTTTGCTCGCCGGCGTGGGCGTCGATCGCCGAGCCCTTGGGCGCTTCGGAATCGACGTCCGCAACTCCGATGTACAGTCGCCATTCGCCGGTGCCGGTTTCCTCGGCGAACTCGATCTGATCGAGATCCCGGGTGTCGTCGTTGTCGATCGACGACCAGAGCAGATCGCGCATGTCTTTGAGCGGGGCGCCGGTGTCGGGGTGCTTGCCCAGGTTCTGGAGCTCGGCGCGCATCGCCGGATCAAAGTCGGGATTGAATCCTTCCTCGATCATCACCCGCCGCGCGACATCGCGGAGGTCCTGGGTCAGCACTTAGGAATCGTCTTCATCAACAGGTGAGCGACATCGATAGTCAGTTGGAGTACGAGCAATGCGCCCAACATGATGGAGACGTCGACCCATGGCCGCTGTCTCGTCGGCAGCGTCCGGGTGTACAGCAGTGCACCGACGAGGATTACCAGCCCCTCGGCGGCGAAGTCGGCGATGGGATGTTCGTACAGTTGCAGCCCGATCGTTGGTCCGCCGCGCCACGTCGCCTTGTAGCCGGTGATCCAGTCGAGGAACATGTGCGAGACGATTACCGCGGCGATGATGAGCGCGCCTGTCCAATCGCGGGTAGTCAGTCCGTAGAATCCCAGGCCCACCAACGCGAATGACAACACGGCGGGAATCGAGTGCGACAGCATGCCGGCCGGATCGTACGCGCCGGCGAGACACAAACCCGTGTCGACCCAGTCGGGCGTGTAGGTGGCGATGAGCAGCGGCAGCAGGGCAATGCCTGGGCGCACGCGCTTCGCCGCCAGCGCTGCGCCGACGTGACCGATGTACATCTATTGGCGAGGGCGACGGAAGCGGCGATCGAACTGCAACGGCACCAAAGTCGCGATCAAAAGCGCTGCGATGAGACGCGCAGCGTAGTAGAAGTGGCCCGTCGTGATTGTCATTAAGTTTTCGTAAAGTTAAATCGCGCCCCGTCCGATCACCCGCAAGTCCAAGCTTGGCGACATTACCGCTGCATTACCGAAATGCATGTCAAGAATCTCGAGTGCTCTTTCTGCCATCGCGAATACGAAGCAAGACGTGTTCACAACGTCTGCACGGAGTGCGGTAAGCCGCTCCTCGTTCGATACGATCTGAAGCGCATCGCAAAAATCCTGACACGCCAGACGCTCTACGCGCGGCGAGCCGACCTCTGGCGCTATCGCGAGGTCCTGCCGGTGCGGCGCGAGGACAACATCGTTTCGCTCGGCGAGGGCTGGACCCCGCTGCACCACGCCAAAAACCTTGGCGCGTCGCTGGGCATGGCGGAGCTGTTCGTGAAGGACGAATCGCTGAATCCCACGCAGAGCTTCAAGGCGCGCGGGATGTCGGTCGCAGTGTCGATGGCGAAGGAGCTCGGATTGAAAAAGCTGGCGGCGCCCTCCGCCGGCAACGCCGCGGGCGCACTCGCCGCGTATTGCGCGCTCGCCGGTCTCGAAGCGCACATCTTCATGCCGCGCGACACGCCGCGCGCCAACGTCATCGAGTGCGAAGTTACCGGCGCTCACGTGACTCTCATCGACGGCCTGATAACTGACTGTGGCGCAGAGGTCGCGCGGCGCAAGGATGACGAAGGGTGGTTCGATGTCTCCACCCTCAAGGAGCCCTATCGCGTGGAGGGGAAAAAGACGCTCGGCTACGAGATCGCCGAGCAATCGGCGTGGGTGCTGCCAGATGTCATCGTGTATCCGACCGGCGGCGGCACCGGACTCGTCGGCATGTGGAAAGCGTTCGACGAGATGCAGGAGCTGGGATGGATCAGCGAGAAGCGTCCGCGGATGATATCTGTCCAGGCCACCGGCTGTGCGCCGATCGTGCGCGCCTTCGACAGGGGAGAACAATTCGCCGAAGAAGTCTCCGATGCTGCGACCGTCGCATCGGGACTCCGCGTACCGAAGGCGATCGGTGATTTCCTGATTCTGAACGCCATTCGCGAGTCGGAGGGGGCGGCTATCACCGTGACCGATGAAGAGCTGATCGCCGGCGCGCGGGAGCTGGCGCGGAAGGAAGGAATCTTCGCCGCACCGGAAGGAGGCGCCTGCGTGCCCGCTCTCCGGAAGCTGATCGAACGCGGCAGGGTGAAACCCACCGATCGCGTGGTGTTGTTCAACACCGGGTCGGGAATCAAATATCTGGACGCGTTCGACAGCGAGGTCAAAGCGAGAACGCCGCGGGAACAGAGGAAGAGTGCGTTGGGACCGGCGCTCCGACCTTAGTTGGTTTATCTCAGGCCGACCAGCTTGTGCGTCTGGATACTTAGCCGCCAACGGGGATGGTGCAGGCAATATTCGATTGCCAACTCCGTGTTTCGCTGCGTTTCCGCACCGTCCATCGGCTGCAGGAAGAAATGACGGAAATCGAGCTGCTCGAATTCCTCGGGCGGAAAATTTTCCTGTGGGTAAACGAGCTTCAGCTCGTTCCCGCTGGTCTGGACCAATGGCGCGCCTGCTTTGGGGCTCACGCAGATCCAGTCGAGGGAGGATGGTGCCGGTCGGGTACCGTTCGTCTCCACCGCCACCTCGAATCGCCTCGCGTGCAGCTCGTCGATCAGATTTTCGTCGAGCTGCAGCAGCGGCTCTCCCCCGGTGCAAACCACATACTTTCTGACAGCGTCTCCGTTCGCCCTCGGCGCGGATAAGACGTGACCGCCGCCCCAACACCGATCTATTGCATCCGCAAGCTGTTTCGCCGAGTTGAACCTGCCGCCGTCCGGTCCGGTGCCGACGAAATCGGTGTCGCAGAATTGGCAGACGGCACGCGATCGATCTTCCTCGCGGCCCGTCCACAGGTTGCAGCCAGAGAAGCGGCAGAACACGGCGGCGCGGCCCGTCTGGGCGCCCTCACCCTGCAGCGTGTAGAAAATCTCCTTCACCGTGTACGTCACCGCACACTCCGCGCTGTTGCATAGGCGATCGGATCTTCCAGTCCGGCTTCACTGAACCCTTTCAGGCGCAGCTGGCACGCGTCGCACCTGCCGCAGGCGTCGCCGTTAGGCGATGGATCGTAGCAACTGGTGGTCTCGGAGTAATCGACGCCAAGTGACGTGCCGAGGGTGATGATGGCGGCCTTGGACAGCGAGATGAGGGGCGTGCGAATGAGCACCTTCGTTTTTCCCTCGACGCCGGCGCGGGTGGCCAGGTTCGCCATCTTCTCGAAGGCCTGGATGTACTCCGGGCGGCAATCGGGGTAACCGCTGTAGTCGAGGGCGTTGACGCCGATGAAGATGTTGGAGGCGCCGATGACTTCCGCAAACGCCAGCGCGAAGGACAGGAAAATCGTATTGCGCGCCGGGACGTAGGTGATGGGAATCTCCTTCGCATCCGCCGCCGACGGCGAGAGGTCGCGGTCTTTTGGAACAGGAATGTCGTCAGTGAGAGCAGATCCACCGAACAGCGTGAGGTCGATGTCGACGACGTGATGCTCGCGCACTCCCGCCTGGTGAGCAATTCTCCTCGCCGCGGCGATCTCCAGCAGGTGGCGCTGCCCGTAGCGAAAGCTCAGGGCGTGGACGGCGAAGCCCTCGCTCCTGGCGATGGCGAGTACCGTCGTCGAGTCGAGGCCGCCGCTCAGAAGAACGACTGCTGGTTCGCTGCCGGTGTTGGGTGTCGTTTTCACGGGATTCCTCTCCCGTGAAAGTTATAGCGTGGTTTAGGTTAGAGAGCAGTCTCGAGGGCCGGGCGTGTTCCGGCGGCAGACAATTCACCAGGAGCAGATGTGAACATTGCGCGAAGATTTTCACCCGTCCTCGCCGCGCTGGGACTCGCCTGCGCGACGGGAACCCGAATGGGCCAAAACGCAGGGAGTTCGCCTGCCATCACCGCGCCGGACCTGCGAACGCGGCTCTACATCTTCGCCGACGATTCCATGATGGGCCGACAGTTCGGGACCGAGGGCAATCTCAAGGGCACACAGTACATCGCCAGTGAGCTGGCGAGAATGGGCGTCCAGCCGGGAGGGACGGGAGGGACCTATTTCCAGGACGTGCCGGCGTTTCGCATCGCTCCGGTGAGGAGTGCGCAAATTTTCGTCGACGGCGTCCCGCTCACCCTCGGAACTGATTTCATCACCAGCTTCCCGGCCTCGGGCCGCGCGATATTGGTCGACAGCCTACAGGTCGTTTACGGCGGTGATCTCTCCGACACGACGACGCTGATCGCGCCCGATCAGGCAGCGGGGAAGGCCGTCCTGCTTGCCATTCGCACTCCGCTGCAGCGGAATCCGGGACCGATACTCGCGCGCTATTCCGGAGCGCGGGCGATCGTGACGATCAACGATCCGCGCACCGTCAGACCGTACGCCGTGACGATGTCGACTGATACGACGCCGGGGCGAGTGAACCTGGTGGTATCGCCGGCGGTGGCGACGCGGTTGTTCGGCAGCGATCCGCTCACGCTGCGCAGCGGAACACCAGGGCGATGGATTCGCTTTTCTTCAATCGGGTTCACCCGCTCCCCGGCACCGGCACGGAACGTCATCGGCATCATCCCCGGAACTGATCCGGCTCTGCGCGGCGAGTACGTCGCCCTCGGTGCCCACAACGATCACCTCGGCATCCGCTACGCCGGTCCGCTCGACCACGACTCTCTGCGCGCCTACAACATCATGGCGAACCGCATCGTCGAGGGGCGGACGCATGCTACCCCGGGGACTCCGGGAGGCGGACTGACTTCTGCTGAGCGGGCATCGATTCACGTCAACGTCGACAGTCTGCATCGCATTCGGCCGGCGCGTCGCGACTCGATCTACAATGGTGCTGACGATGATGGATCGGGCTCGGTCGGTGTGCTGGAGATCGCGGAAGCGTTTGCGAAATCCGGCGTGAAACCGCGGCGATCGTTGCTTTTCGTCTGGCACACCGGCGAGGAAGCCGGATTGCTCGGTTCCCGCTACTTCACCGACAATCCCACCGTGCCGCGGGATTCGATCGTCGCGCAGCTGAACATGGACATGATCGGGCGTGGTGCCGCGTTCGATTTTGTCGGGGGTGGACCGACTTATCTGCAGCTGGTGGGCTCGCGGCGTCTCTCAACCGAGCTCGGTGACATTGTCGAAGCAGTGAATCGCGCAGAACCGACTCCACTCGGCTTCGACTATGCGTTCGATGCCAACGGGCATCCGGAGCGGATCTACTGCCGGAGCGACCACTACAACTACGCGCGTTACGGCATCCCGATCACGTTCTTCACCACCGGCCTGCACATGGACTATCACCAGCTCACCGACGAGCCGCAGTACATCGATTACGAGCATATGCGCAAAGTCGCGCAGCTGGTCCACGACGTCGCGCTGCGCATCGGCAATCTCGATCACCGCGTCGTGGTCGACAAACCCAAGCCCGACCCGCGCGGCGTCTGCGTCCAGTAGCTCGGCCTCGCGTCGTTTGTCCTGGATCGGTGACGGTTAGTCGGTGACGTGAGGGGTTTGCGGAGCTTCTCGCCGCGCCCTCGGCGAAATCCTTGTCGGTGGCGATCGGAGACGTGGCGCGGCTGCGCGACCTCCGCCAACCCCTCGCGTCACCTCCTTCCCACATTTCCCGCAGCAGCCCCCAAGGCGGCGCGTGGCCTACTGGACGCCGCCGCGTGGGCGTCAGTGATCGCACGCTGAGATGAGAGCCGCCCAGTAGCCGCGCGCGTTGTGCTGGTAAAACCACGGTCCGCAGGGGCGCCATTTGGGCGCGCTCGCGCCAGGCCTTTTGCTCTGCCCAAACTCGGACTGAAGCTCGAGGAAGGGAGGCGGGGAGGCGGTCCGCGGAAGATCCGCAGACCGGCCCCATCTGGAACACCACTCACATGTCGGCCACCGCGGCGCTGGTCGAGTTCTTCAGCGGACCGCCTTCCCGCCGACCGACCGCGCGATAGACTCAAGGCACGAGTCTCCCGAACGGCGAAAAAAAAAGTCGCTTACGCGACTTTTTTCACTACCGGCGGCTGCGGATTGGGGGGTGTCAATCGAGGGTGCGGCTTGGGCTCGGCCGACACCTGCATCTCGGTCGTCGGCAGCACCCCATCGGTCTTGAGCTCCCCAACAAGATCCTTGAGCGCGTGGCTGCCGTGGAACAGCTGCGTCGACGCCATGCTCATTTGTTCGCAGGCCGCGCTCTGCTCCTCGGTCGACGCGCTCACCTGCATCGCCGCCGTGGCGTGACTCTCCGCCGTCCGCGCCACGAGACTGAGGTTTGCCGCCGCTGAATCGACGGCTCGCGCGTTCTCTGTGGCCGCGGTGGTCACCGCCGATGACGCCGCCCGCGTCCTTTCCGCTGCCGCCAGAATCGTCGACAGTGCGCTATCCAGCTCGCGACTCACCCGCTCGATCTCTCCGACCTGCGACACGCCTTGCTCCATTGCCTTCGATGTCGCCGCGACGCGCGTCGTCACACTGTCGGTCATCTTCACCACATCGTCGGCCGCCGCCTGCGTCTGATCGGCCAGCTTTCTCACTTCCCCCGCCACCACCGAGAATCCTCGGCCCGCTTCCCCCGCGCGCGCCGCTTCGATCGCGGCGTTCAGCGAGAGAAGGTTTGTCTGCTCGGCGATGCGACTGACCGAGACGACGAATTTGTTGATCTCACTGGCACTGGTGTTCAGCTCGCGCACCTGCGCCGCGGCCTGCTCGACGATCGTGCGCACGTCGAAGAGAATCTTTAGCGCACGATCGATCTCGATGCGCTTTGCTTCCGCCTCGGCTTCGATCGCGCTGGCGAGACCGTGCACTTCCTGCGCACCGCCGACGAGGTTGTCGCCGCGGGTGCGAATACCATCGAGCGCTTCGTTCACCTGACGCAGCTGCGCCACCTGAGACTCGGCGCCGTGCGAGACCTCCTCGACCGCATCGGCGACTTCGCCCGCCGACGCCGAGATCTGCCGTGACGCCGACGCCAGGTCGCTCGCCGACTGCGCTACTTCGTCGGCGGTCTTGGCCGCTCCCGAAGCGATTCGCGACAACGCCATCGTGGCGTGGTTCATCGCGTCGGCGAGAGTGCGGAACTCGCCCGGCATCTCACCCTCGGTGCGCTGCTGCAAGTCTCCGTGACTGAGCTGAATCGCGTGCCTGACGAGGAGACGCAGCGGACGGCCAACGGCGCGTCCGGTACGAATCACGATCATGATTGCGATCAATGTCGCGAAGATGACCACGAAAACGAGGAGGCGGGACCGGTCGGTTGCCTGGCCGCGCAGCTCCAGTGACATCGTCGCCAGCTGCTGTGCACGCGAATGCTCGAGTCCGGTGAGCTGCTCGAGAAGGCCGGGCACCATCTTCCGCGCCTGCTGCGCTTCGGCGTGTGCTTCGTCCAGTCGGCCTAGGTCGGTCAATCTGTGTGAAAGAGCGAACGACGCCTCGACCCGCGCCAGCGTCGTGTCGATGGCGACCTGGCGAGTGATCTGCTCGGCCATTACATCACGATGCGCGCTGAAGTTGCGGTGCAGGCGGTGCGCTTCCCAGCCCAATCGACGGAATTCCGCGTCGGACTTGGCGTCCTGATCGCTGAGATAAGTGTTTGCTGCCTGGATCTCCTGCGTCACGACGTTGGAGAAATCAGACGCCTGCTTCGCATCAGCCTGGGCATCCGCGAGGGTGCTGGTGACCTGGTCCGCCATGCGGTTCATCGAATACCAGCCGACCGCACCCGCCGCCAGCA
>JBKPDS010000235.1:0-20449 GCA_046727995.1 Gemmatimonadota bacterium | reverse complement strand
GCCGAAACCGGTGTGTCGGTGTCGAGCAGACATTCCTTCCACACCGGGACGAGAGTTGCCGATGACGCGCGTCGACTGAATTCCTCAAAGCTCACGCTGTTAATTTCCCTCCATGAGGCTTCGCTTTTTTCTCCGAGCGCTGGCGCTGCTGGTTGTCGCGAACAAGCTGACCGCTCAGCAAACGTGGAACGATCAGCGCACGCTGGCGCTCGTTCAGCGCGCCACCGAGCGCAGGTTGAACCAGCTGGCCGACACCGCGCTCGTCGACTACAAAGCTACGGCGCATGGCTACGTGACGTTCCTCGCACAATTTGGAGAGGGATTTCCGGAGCCGCCAAAGATCGTGAAGGCGGACGAGCTGGGTCTGGAAGTCTACTGGAAGGCGCCCGATCTGAGCAAGCAGCGCATCATGGGCCGCCGCGACACGCTGCTCCTTCCCACCGACATCAACTACCATCGCGATCACCTTGGCATCGTCCAGAACAACTTCAGAAACCTCATCAGAATCGGTGAGGGCGACGAGGTCAAGGATGTTCCGCATCCGCTCTCGCCGACTGGGCTCGAGGTTTACGATTTCGCGATAAGCGACTCGCTGCAGATCCGGCTCGCCGATCGTGTCCTCGATGTTTACGAGGTGCGCGTTCGCCCCAAGGATGATCGGCAGCCGCGTACAGTCGGCGCTGTTTACATCGACCGCGAAACCGGAGAGGTGGTGAGGATGGCGTTCAGCTTCACCCGCGCGGCGCTGCTCGACAAGGACCTCGAAGATGTCTCGGTGGTGCTGGAAAACGCGCTGATCGAAGGACGTTTCTGGCTGCCACGACGACAGGAGATCGAGATCCGCCGCACGGGATCCTGGCTGGACTATCCGGCGCGCGGAATCATCCGCGGCAGATGGGAGATCTGCTGCTACGAGGTAAATCGCGGAATTCCGGCCAGCTTTTTCGGTGGTCCCGAAATCGTCCTCGCCCCGCCCGCCGACCGCGCCGCCAACCCGTTCCCGTTCACGGGGCACGTCCTCGATTCACTGCCGCCTGACGTGCGAGCAGTCACCGACGCCGATGTGAAAAAAGTTCAGGACGAGGCGCGGGCGCTGGTTCGTGAGGCAGCGCTGGCGCGGACGCGGAGCTTTGCTTTATCGGCGCGCCACATCTCCGACCTCGCCCGATTCAACCGCGTCGAAGGTCTGGCGCTGGGCACCGGGGTTCTGCAACGACTTGGAAGCGGATTCGCCGTCGCTGCTTCGGGACGCTACGGGTTCAGCGACAAGGAGGCCAAGGGGCGCGGTGCAATCGAGTACAGCACCGGCGCCGGATCACGTCTGACACTTGCTGTCGAGCGAGAATATCGGGATGTGAGCGACGAGCCGGAAACGTCGCTCGCTCGAAACACCATCGCCGCGCAGGAGTTCGCCAGCGATTACACCGACACCTACGACGCGCGATCGATCTCTCTGAGCGGTTCACTGGCCCGACTCGGCTGGCGCCCATCGTTCGATCTGTCGTACGAGCAGCACGATTCCCTCTCGGTGCACGCGCGGGCCGCCAGTGGTCGCTTCCGGCCGACGATCCCCGCGCTGCCGCTGGACGAAGTCCGGTTGACGCTGGCGCTCGACCGTCCGGCCAGTCTCACTTTCGGTGGCTATGAGTTGGGGGCACGTCTGAGAGCGAGCGGCATCTGGCAAACGGACGCTGCACTCGCACCGCGACGCGCTCTGCTCAGGCCGTCGATCACTATCGATCTGCAGAAGCCGTTCGGGTCCAGCAGGCTGCTGCTGCACACAGTCGGTGCTGCCATGTTCGGCGGCAGCGACTTCTCGCCGTCACAGCATCTCGTCTATTTCGGCGGTCCAACCACCGGACCCGGCTACGATTTCCACGAGTTCGTCGGCCGAGGGGGCGTGAGTCAGCGCGTAGAGTACCGCTTTCTGGCGCCGTTTCTCCCCATTCCCCTTGGCCGGTTTGGCCGGGCGCCCGGAACGATCACACTGGCACCTTTTGCCAACGCCGTCTGGATCGACCGCCCGGCGCCGTTCAAGGCGGCGCGACAGGGTTGGTACCCGTCGCTGGGCGTCGGCGCGCTCACCGTGTTCGACGTCCTGCGCTTCGACGTCGCGCGCGGCCTACGGGACGGACGCTGGACCTTTGGCGTCGATATCGGACGCGATTTCTGGAGCGTTCTCTGATTACAGTGACAACAGATACTGAACGAGATCTGCCTTCTGCTGTGCGGTCAGGTTCAAGTGAAACTGGGTGTTATAGCGATCGACCAGATCGGCAAACGTCGGCGAGCTGCCATCGTGGAAGTAAGGCGCATGCTGCCATCCGCCCGCCAGCGGCGTTGTCCGCCACTCCTTGGTGGCTGAACGCAGCGCGTACGTCGGATCTGTGAAGAACTCGCTCGGCGCATGCAGCATCAGGTTGGCGTCCGTCTTTTGTTCTCCGACGTGACAGGTTGCACATTTCGCGGCGCCGTCAAAGAGCTCGTCACCCCGCGCAGCGGCTGCCGCGTCAAAGGATCCCGCCGGAGGAGGAGGCGCCTGCAAACTCAGCTCGTACGCCTGCAGCCGATCCAACAGGGGATCGACCAGATCCGGCGACTGGATGATGCTTATCCCAAGTCGCGGCTCTGAAAAACTTCCCTGACCATGCATTTGGGTGACGGCGACGTAGCGATTCCAGTACTTCACCTCGGTGCCGTCACCAGTAAAGGTTTCCGAGTGAATCCCGGCGAGCCCATACGCAGGCGGTATGACCGTTGGATTGTTTATCCCGTCGAAGTTGAAGCGGGGGTCGTACTTTCCCGGACCCCAGGAGTTGTATACCGCTTTTTGCGCTGCGGTGAGCGCCGGTGAAAGCGCGATGATCGCGCCGGGATTCAGCTGTCGATTGGGCCACCCATCGCGTCGGGATCCAATGCCGGAAGCGATCCGATCGTCGACTGTCGAATGACAAAGCGCGCAAGTAATGCCGAGGCGCGTGATGTTGTTGTTGGCATCGACCGTCGCCTTCAGCCCTACCACCGCCCCAAGCTTGAGGAGTGTCACCGTCGTCGCCGGACTGTGCATGTCGACCTGCCCGGCTTGAATGGCCTGCAACACCGCCGGCGGAAGTGTGTCGGCGTCGACTTTGAGGCCGACGGAGAGTGCGGTCGCTGGATCGACCGACGACTGGATCACGCTGTTCATGTGCAGCGTATCACTCCAGAATTTTTCGTCACCAAAGGTGTTGAAGCGGAAAATGTCCTTGCCGGCGGCGATGTCTGCCGGGGACGGACCTCCGGGACCTTCATCGTGGCAGGAAATGACGACCAGTGTCAGCAGGAGAACCAGCAGCGCGGCGATGCCGAGTTGAGTGATCTTCACCGGCGGTGTGGTGAGCCGAGAACGTGACTGAGACATTCTGAGGATCCTTTTTTAGCGGAAACGAAGGCACCGGCCGCACGCCGGAGGCCACGCCGTCGATAATTATCCAAAAAAAGTTGGACATTTAGTCTCGGCGCGGCGAACTACATCTGGCTCGCGGCGAGCGATGCCTCAGCGGGCGAAGAACCTCCGACGCCGCGCGCGATTAGGTTCCTGAGCGCAATCGATTTGCCCCGTTAACGAAGAGTCACTCCCGTAGTTTGGGGGGTGACTTGTGTCGTTGATTCCGTTGCCGCCGACGGTTGGCTGCTACCTGTCCTTAGGGAAATGCTCCCGGAGCACGCGCTTCGGGAGCTCGAGTCGGCCAAGCCTCGCAGCTATTGGCAGGCTGTCGTCGATAGCGGCTCCGCAAACGACGACGAGCTTCTGGAAGCGCTTTCCGTTCGCACTCATTTCCGGATTGCGACGGATTTGGTGGTTAGCTCGGAGGCGTGTGAAAAAGTGCCGGAGAAGCTCGCCCGGAAGTTCGGCATCCTGCCGCTCTCCATCTCGCCGACAATTCTCGACATTGCCACCGCCAACCCGTACGACCTCGATTGCGAGAAGACCCTCGCTTTTGCCACGGGCCGCACTGTCCGGATGTCGCTTGCGTCGCCTCACCGGATCATGGAGCGGATCGAAGAGGTGTACGCGCCGGTCGAGCGTGTCAGCAAGCTCCTCAACCAGGCGGGCACGAGCGCGATTCAGTCGGTAATCGAAAAGGCCGACGACACTGAGCCACCGATTGACGAAAAAGAAGCCGAGCGCCCGATAATCAAACTCGTCGACCACATAGTCGCCGAGGGAATCGCCGCCGGTGCCAGCGACATTCACCTCGAGGCTGGCGAGACCGGAATTGCCGTTCGGTATCGGATAGACGGCATGTTGAAGGAGGTGATGGTACTCCCGAAAGCCGTCGGCGTGCCGCTGGTATCGCGCATCAAGATCATGTCGCAGATGGACATTGCCGACCGTTTGCGTCCACAAGGTGGGCGCGCCCGCGTTTCGATCAACGGTGCTCGTGTCGATCTGCGTGTCTCGACGCTGCCAGCGTCGCATGGCGAGAAAGTCGTCATCAGGATCCTGGACTCGCGCGCCGCTCTGCGGTCCGTGGAGTCGCTCGGTCTCGACCCGATCGATGGACCGCGGATGCAAAAGCTGCTCGATGTGCGCGAAGGCCTCATTCTCGTCACCGGACCGACGGGATCGGGGAAGACGACGACGCTCTATGCGGCGCTGCGTCTCCTCCAGCATCGCGGAGTCAACATCATCACCGTCGAGGATCCGGTGGAGTATCGGATTCCCGGAATCGTACAGGTCCAGATCCATGAGAAAGCGGGCCTCACCTTCGCGTCAGCGTTGCGCTCGGTTCTCCGCCAGGATCCGGATGTCGTGTTGATCGGCGAGATTCGCGATCGTGAGACCGCGTCGATAGCGATTCAGGCATCGCTGACGGGTCACCTGGTCTTCGCCACTCTGCATACGAACGATGCTTGTAGCTCGATCATCCGCCTGACAGACCTCGGTGTCGACCCGGTGAAGCTGGCCGCTGCGCTCAAGGGAGTGGTGGCGCAGAGATTGATTCGGCGGCTTTGCCGATCCTGCAGACTGGTAGCGAACGCTGGAGTTCCGCGTCGACTGCGGGATTCGGTGCCCGGCGATTCGATGATCTACATGCCGGTCGGCTGCGTCGAATGTTCTTTGACGGGCTACTCCGGTCGCGTCGCTGTCACCGAAGTGCTGGTCACGACTCCGGAGATCGAGCGGGCGATCGCCGAGAACGCACCGCCGGAGCGATTGCTTGCTGCGGCGAGAGGGTCGGGTACGCGATCTCTCTGGGCGTGTGGCTGCGCGCAGCTGATCGCCGGCAATACGAGCGCCGAGGAGCTGGTCCGGGTAATCGAGCCGGAGAGCTCGCGCGGTGATCAGTTACACCAAGCGGCATATAATTCGCCGCGACCGATCGTCTATGAAAAACCCGCGGATCAATCCGTGACAAAAATCACCCCCGGCGTCATCGAGCTGTTTGTGATAAAACACAACGGCGGCGACTGGCGCGTCCTCACCCTGCAGCGCGCTCCGGATGGGAAGCGGCCTGGCTCGTGGGAGACTGTCTACGGGAAGATCGACGCGCGCGAGAAGCCGGAAAAAGCTGCCGTCCGCGAGCTGAAGGAGGAGACGGGACTGGAGCCGCAATCTCTCTACAACGTGACGGTCAGCAGCTTCTATCTGCACGCCAGTCACACCCTCCAGATGTGCATCACCTTCGCCGCCTTCGTCGCCGACGACGCAGTCGTCGAGATCAGTGAAGAGCATCAGCGATTCGAGTGGCTCACCATTGATGGGGCATGCGACCGGTTCACCTGGCCGCGCGAGGCGCACGCCCTCCGCGATGCCCACCACCTACTTCGTACCGGCAATGCGGGCACGGTGGAAGACGTGCTTCGGATTGAGATCTGAAAATCGGCCGGTGAACTGAACTACAAACCGCGCTGATAGCGAACAGCTAACGGCTGCCCGCTTTTAAGGTCAACTGAACACTACCGGCTGCCGGCTGATCGCTGCCTGCTAATTGCTGCCGGCAATCCGCCGTCCGACCGTGATTTTCGCCACGGCAGCGACAGATCGATGAGGCATAACTGCGTCATCGAGCAAACTCTCAGTAATGGCGAACTTCAAGAAACTCGAAGTTTGGGAAAAGGCTCACGCACTCTCGCTCTTCTCTCACGCTGTCGCGCTCGGGATCAAAGGAGCGATGTACAATTCCCTGAAGAATCAAATTGTTCGCGCGGCACTCTCCATTCCGACGAACATTGTCGAGGGGCGTGAGCAGAAAACGGACGTTGAGTTTGCGCGCTACCTGCGATACGCTCTCGCATCCACTTCGGAGTTGGAATACCACGCCATTGCCGGACACGATATCGGCGTGATCACAAAGGAGGATTTTGTCGCGCTATCGGCGCAAGCGAAAACAGTTCGAATGATGCTGTTTGGCTTAATCAAGCGCCTGGATAAATAGGTTGTGGGGAGTGCCATTACGCCAGAACGCCGGTAGCTATCCGCAGGAAGCGATCAGCAGGCAGCCGGTAGTGTTCAGTTGACCTTAAAAGCCGGCAGCAATTAGCAGGCAGCGATCAGCCGGCAGCGCGCAGTTCAGTTTGTAACTGCTATTATCGCGGCTTGACAGTGGTCAACGCATCCAGCCCCGGCGGCGCGTTCGGCTTCACCCTCACGCTCTTGGCCGGAATTCCAACGTAAACGTGGTAGGGCCGAACGTCTTTGGTAGCGACCGCCATCGCCCCCACCATCGCCTGCTCGTTGACGTGCACTCCTGCCAGCACCGTTGCGTGGTAAGTGATGCGCACCCCGTCCTCGAGCCTCGTCAATGCATCGGTGACGTCGCGCTGGTCGACAATGCTGTGGGTGTGGCTGTAGATGTTCGCGTAATCGCTGATCGAGACGTTATTGCCAACCGAGATCCCGCCTCGGTCGTCCAGCAACACGTGCCGATGGACGACGACGTTGTTCCCGACCTCCATGTTGTATCCGAACGAGAACTCCACGTGCTGGAACGCTTTGAAGTTCTCGCCGCACCGCTTGAAGATGTGGGGCGCCAGCAGCCGCCTGAATTGAACGCCAAGCTCCACGTTCTGTCCGCCGAGCGCAGTGCGATCGAACGAATACCAGAGCCAGAGCAGCGGCTTGACCTTCTGAAAGCGCGCGTCATCGCATTCGGCGTAATACTCTGGCTCGAGCGTGACATTGCGTGG
The DNA here is from genome assembly GCA_046727995.1 of Gemmatimonadota bacterium. Classification (GTDB taxonomy): domain Bacteria; phylum Gemmatimonadota; class Gemmatimonadetes; order Gemmatimonadales; family Gemmatimonadaceae; genus UBA4720. The sequence goes on along the minus strand of JBKPDS010000235.1, from coordinate 13,276 downwards.
ATCCAGTGACGAAAGCGCCAGCCGCGTCGGTAACGGCAGCTTTGCGTCCTCGACGGCAGTCTCCCAATTCGCCGCGAATTGCGGGTATGCGATCTCGCACAGCGTGCGTCGGCAGAGAATCGCGCGGTCGGTGCCGGACTCCAGCTCGCCGCCCAGCTTCTCCAGCCACTGCGACTCGATCCCAGCTATCGGGAGAGATGGCAGCTTGCGCAGAGGATAGATCGGCATGGCTGGAAAGTTGGCCTTCGCCCAGCCGAAAAACCAGTTATTGACTGGGATGCGATGCGCGTGCGCGAACGAGCGCTCTCTCACGCTCGATGCGAGTCAGAACCTGTTCCCAGGTATCGTCACGCACGTTCTGGAAAGTGACTGATAGGGGTTGATCGAGGTCTATCGCCTCGTCGAAGAGATAAATCGCGCTCTGCGCCTCGCGCTGCTTCAGTCGCTGCTCGCCGAATCCCGAGCTCAGTGGGAGGACTTCGAGCGGTCGAAAATCCCGACCACTACTGGTGATCACCAATTCCATCGGACTGAAGTGAACGTCCGGCTGAACTCCGTAAAACGAGACATACCAGAGGTCAGGAGGTCTGCCACCGGTGCGGCGGGAGACCGTGGCGATCGCCTGCTTGTTGCTCTCTTGCAGCTCGCGGAGAGCACGATACGAATCCGGAGTCAGCAGCCTGATCAGATTTTCGTCGAGGGGGATCGCTCTCACTATCAGACCCGGCAGCTCCATCCGGATGGCGATGTCGTCCTGTCGCAGCGTACCGTAGCCGACAGGAACGCTGCCCCGGCCCGTCGTGTCCTCTGTGATCGGAGTCAGCGCCTGCTGCTGCGCCGAGGCTGACGACGTCCCGCTGGCGCACGCCGCTAACGCGAGGATCGCCGCTGCGAGAGCAATTGGCTGGGACGCCGATCTCATGTCGAGTCACCTGGCGCGGCCACCAGATCCGTAATGGCGTCCAGCAGCTCGACTCGCCCCTCTCCCGAATGCGCGCTGAACGGAATCACCTGCTCGGCATCCAACGACAGCGCAGTAGAAATCTCCGCCGTCCTTTGGCTGGCGGCGGCCTTGCTCAACTTGTCGGTTTTCGTCAATGCGACGATCGTCGGGACCTCCATTTCTGCCAGAAAGTCCAGCATGGCCTGATCATCTTCGCTCGGATCGCGTCTGATGTCCAGCAGTAGGACTATACCCCGCAGCTGCGGAGTTTGCCTCAGATAGCTCTGCATCAACGGTCGCCATTCGGCCCGTCTCTCCTTCGATACGCGCGCAAAGCCGTAGCCCGGCAGATCGACCAGCACGAAGCCATTGTTGACGCGAAAGAAGTTGATCTCGCGGGTGCGTCCTGGTGTGCGACTGACGCGCGCGAAAGATTTCCGGCGTACCAGCGTGTTGAGCAGGGAAGACTTTCCGACGTTCGACCGTCCCGCGAACGCGATCTCTGGCAGCGTCGACTCTGGACGCCAACCGCGCTTCTCCGACATGCCGCCCATGAACTCCACGTTCCGGATGACCAGCTTCTCCGCGGGGGCGCGCGGGTCCTTCGACATCAGTGCGTTACGGAATCGTAGAGCGCTTCGCCGGAGGATGTCGTTGCGGCTGGTTGTGGACGGAGGGCGATCGCCAGCACTTCGTCCATCGTCTTCACCGGATGGAACCGCACTGACGCCCGCACCTCCTCGGGAAGCTCTTCGACGTCGCGCGCGTTGGCGTAGGGAACGATGACGTCCGTCACCTTGTTGCGGTGAGCCGCGACCGATTTCTCTTTCAGTCCGCCGATCGGCAGCACCCGCCCACGCAGGGTGATCTCGCCGGTCATGGCGACGTCACCGCGTACCGGCACTCCGGTGAGGGCGCTGATCACCGCCGTCGCAATGGCGATACCGGCCGACGGTCCGTCCTTCGGCGTCGCGCCGGCGGGCATGTGAATGTGGATGTCCTTCGTCCGGTAGAACTCGGACTCGATACCGAGCGGACGCGCCCTCGCGCGCGCATACGACAACGCCGCGCTGGCCGATTCCTTCATCACATCGCCGAGTGTGCCGGTGAGCTGCACTTTGCCGCGGCCTTTGACGACGCTGACTTCGATCTCCAGCACCTCACCGCCCGCCGATGTGTAGGCGAGGCCCGATGCCACTCCGACCTTGTCGTCGAGGGACGTGTCGTCGGGGTCGAAAGGTGGTGCACCAAGGAGCTCTTTGAGATCCTCGACCCCAACAGTGTGGATTTGACCAGTCTCGGTTGCCACTTCGGCCCGTCGGCGCGCCAGCTTTCGAGCCACCCGCGCAATCCTGCGCTCCAGCTCACGCACGCCTGCTTCCCGCGTGTAGCCGCGCATGATTGCCATCAGCACGTCGGGCTGGACGACGACGTCTTCTTTCTTCAGTCCGTTGGCCTCGATTTGCCGCGGCAGCAGGTACTGGCGCGCGATCGCCATCTTCTCGTGGTCCAGGTAGCCGGCAATGCGCAGGATCTCCATTCGATCGCGAAGCGCTTCGGGAATTCCGGCGAGAGAGTTGGCGGTGGTGATGAACAATACCTGCGAGAGATCGTAGTCGACCTCCAGGTAATTGTCGTTGAAAGTCGTGTTCTGCTCCGGGTCGAGCACCTCCAGCAGTGCCGCTGCCGGATCGCCGCGGAAGTCCTGGCCCAGCTTGTCGACTTCGTCGAGCAGAATGACCGGATTGATCACCTCGGCGCGTCTCATCGCCTGGATGATCCGGCCGGGCATCGAACCTATGTAGGTGCGCCGGTGTCCGCGGATCTCAGCTTCGTCACGGACCCCGCCCAAAGCCATCCGCACGAACTTGCGACCGAGGGCGCGCGCGATCGAGCGTCCGAGTGAGGTCTTGCCGACGCCTGGTGGTCCGACGAGGCAGAGAATCTGTCCGTCGAGTCGGCCGACCAAAGACATCACGGCAATGAAATCGAGGATTCTGTCCTTGACCTCGTCGAGTCCGTAGTGGTCGGCGTCGAGAATGGCGCGTGCGCGGGACACATCGAGCACTTCGTCGGTGCGCTCGCTCCACGGAATCGCCACGATCCAGTCGACGAAGTTTCTCGCCACCGTGAATTCCGGCGACATCGGCGGCATCCGGCGCAGCTTCCTCAGCTCGCGCAGCGTCCGATCTTCGACGACCTTCGGCAGCGCTTTCTTCCTGATCAGCGCCTCGAGGTCGGCGAAATCATCGCCGTCGTCCTCGCCCAGCTCTTTGTGAATGACGCGCAGCTGCTCCTGCAGGTAGAACTCGCGCTGGTTCTGGAACATCGCGCCGCGCACATCGTCGTCGATCTTCCGTTCCAGACGCAGCAGCTCGATCTCACCCGAGAGCAGCTCGGCCAGCATCTCCAGCAGGCTTCGCAGCGTGTCCGCTTCCAGCAGCGACTGGCGCAGCTCGAAGCGAACAGCGACGTGAGCCGCCACGCCGAACGCCTGTCGCTCCGCCGAGTCGGTGCTCTGAATGATCGAGACGATCTCGGCGGGGATGCGGCGGTGGAGGTTTACGTATTCCTCGAAGGAATTGAGGACGCGTCTGCTCAGCGCCTCGGTCTCGGCAGCGTCCTCCGGACCAGGTCCGTCGAACGGCAACGGTGACGCGGCGGCGCGCAGCACGTTCCCGGTCGGGATGTAGCGGGTGACGCGGGCGCGGGCGATGCCTTCGACCAGAACGCGCGTCGTGCCGGTCGGGAGCCGCGACACCTGGACGACGCGTCCGATGACGCCAGTGCGATGCAGATCGGCAGCCGCCGGCTCCTGCTTCTCGCCGTCGCGCTGCGCGACGAGCAAAAGGATCTTGTCTTCGGCGAGCGCCGCCTCGATCGCGGCCAGGGAAGCCGGCCGCCCAACGAGGAGCGGAATGACTACATAGGGGAAAATGACGACATCCCGAAGCGGCAGGACCGGAATACGGTCCGACGTCGGGATGCTCTCGTTGTCGCGCTGAAAGATTTGTGGCAGGGCTTACGCCTCTTTCTTTCTCCGCATCGGCGAGATCTCGAGCAGCGGCTGGGTGCCGTTGGTGATGCAGGACTCGGTGACCTTGACCTCGACGACGTCCTCTCTGCCCGGGAGGTCGAACATCACTTCCATCAGCACCTCCTCGAGGATCGCGCGCAGGCCGCGCGCACCGGTGCCGCGCTTGAGCGCCTTGCTGGCGATCGCCACCAGTGCCGCTTCGTCGAACGTTATCTTCACGTCCTCGAGACCGAACAGCTTCGCGTACTGCTTGGTGAGGGCGTTCTTCGGCTCCTTGAGGATGCGCACCAGCGCCTCTTCGTCGAGACCTTCCAGAGCAACCGTCACCGGCAGACGACCCACCAGCTCCGGGATCAGGCCGTAGCGGAGCAGATCGTCTGGCTCGACTTCGCTGAACATCTTCGTCTGCGCCAGCTTCTTGTCCCGCGCCGCGGTGCCGTTGAATCCGATTTGACGGCGGCCGGTCCGGGCTTCGATGATCTTCTCCAGTCCATCGAAGGCGCCACCGCAGATGAAGAGAATGTCCTTCGTGTTGAGCTGGATATACTCCTGCTGCGGGTGCTTGCGACCACCCTGCGGCGGAACCGAAGCGACCGTTCCCTCGATGATCTTGAGCAGAGCCTGCTGCACGCCCTCGCCGGACACGTCGCGGGTGATGCTTGGGTTTTCAGACTTCCGGGCGATCTTGTCGATTTCGTCGATGTAGACGATGCCGCGCTCGCATTCAGCGACGTTGAAGTCGCCGGCCTGAAGGAGCCTGACAAGAATGTTCTCGACGTCCTCACCAACGTATCCCGCTTCGGTGAGCGTCGTCGCGTCGGCGATCGTGAACGGAACGTCGAGAATCCTCGCCAGCGTTCTCGCCAGCAGGGTCTTTCCGACTCCGGTTGGACCGATCAGCAGAATGTTCGATTTATCGAGCTCGACGTCGTCGTCCTTGAGCGACGTGGAGTTGATGCGCTTGTAGTGGTTGTAGACCGAAACAGCGAGTGCCTTCTTTGCCTGCTCCTGGCCGATCACATATTGGTCGAGGACGTCCTTTATTTCCTGCGGCGATGGTACCTGGGTTATAGCCTCAGCTACCTCGCGCTCCTCATCCTCGGCCAGAATCTCATTGCAGAGTGCAATGCACTCGTTGCAGATGTAAACGGACGGGCCGGAGATGAACTTCCGGACTGAGTCTTTCGATTTTCCGCAGAACGAGCAGCGAAGGTGTTTCTCTTGGGACATTAATCGAAGGGAGCAGAGGAAGCGGCGGCGATTCTGGCGCCAGAACTAAAGATACCTAACAGCAGGCCCGAAAGCGGTCAAGAAACAATCCGAAAGCAGGACTCGTGAAGATTTTCACAAGTAACAGAGCCCTGCCGTTCAGGCCTGTTTGAGCGCCTCCTCCATCTCCCCGCGATAGGAGATCACGTTGTCGATGAGCCCGTACTCCTTGGCCTCGTCAGCCGACATGAACCGGTCCCTGTCGGTGTCGCGCTCGATGCGCTCCACCGGCTGACCCGTGTGCTTCGCCATCAGCTTGTTCATTGCCGAGCGGAGGTGGAGAATCTCCTTCGCCTGGATCTCGATGTCGGACGCCGTCCCACCGCCACCGCCCTGAGACGGCTGGTGAATCATGATTCGGGAATGGGGAAGCGCCGATCTTTTACCCGGCCGTCCCGCCGCCAGCAGGAAGGCACCCATGCTCGCTGCCAGGCCCATGCAGTTCGTATTCACCGGCGACTTCAGGAACTGCATCGTGTCGTAGATCGCCAACCCCGCCGAGACGCTTCCGCCCGGAGAGTTGATGTAGATGTGGATGTCCCGCTCGGGGTTGTCCGATTCGAGAAAGAGGAGCTGCGCGATCACGATGTTGGCGACGTCGTCGTTGATCGGCGTGCCAAGAAAAATGATGCGGTCCATGAGTAGCCGCGAAAAGACATCGTAGGTCCGCTCGCCACGGCTCGAGCGCTCGATTACGTACGGCGTGTAAATCGTCGGCATTTGTTCGTCTTCTTCCTCGCGCCGTCTAGGCATTAGTCGATACATCGTTTCGGTCCAGCAGCCACTTGAAGACTTTTTCCTCAGTGATGCTGCGCTCCATTTCCTTCAGCCGGCCACTCTTTTCCAACTGGGTGTAAATCTGGCCGGGGTTCACACCTCTTTTCTCCGCTTGCTCAGAGATTCGGGCGTCTAGCTCCTTTTCGGTCGCGGTCAGACCTTCCTTTTCCGCGATCGTCTCGATCACCAGGTCGCGACGGATCTGGCGCTCTGCCATCGAGCGCATTTCTCCCGCGAACTGATCGCGCTGGTCCACAGGAATCTGATACGCCTCGGCGTAGTTCTGCACGAATTGCTGGATCCAGCTCTTTGGTACGTCAAACGCATTGGCTGCAATGATCTGGTCGATCAGCTGCTGGCGAACGGTCGCCTCGCCTTCGTGCTCGGCGTGCTTCTCGAGGTCGGATCGAACAGCGTTTCTCAGCGCGTCCAGCGACTCGAAATCCCCGACTTCACGCGCCAGGGCATCGTCGAGAGGAGGAGCGGCTTTTCGCTTCACTTCATTGAGTGTAACCCGCACGATCTTGGTCTGGCCTCGCTGCGCCTCGTCCGGAAAATCATCGGGCCACTTGACCGCCCGCTCGACGGTTTCACCGGGAGCCGTAGACATGATTAACTCTTCGATTCCAGGAATGGCCTGGCCGGCGCCGAGCACCAGCGGATAGCTCTTTCCCTCACCTGCATCGGCGCCGGCAACGGCGGTCGCAATCTGCACGTTGACCATGTCGCCGGGCTGCGGCTTTTCGGCTACCGGGGTCCACGTCGCCTTTTCGTCGCGGATCTGCTCCAGCTGCTGGTTGACTTGCTCGTCAGTCACCGAGACCTGTGAACGCTGGATACGGAAGCCTTTGGTGCGCGCCAGCTCGATCGTCGGCCGTAGCTCGAGGTGAAGCTCAAACGTAAGCGCCTTACCTTCCTCGAACTTGAGGTCGTGCACGTGCGGCTGAGCCGCGACTTTGATGCTCTCTTTTTCCACGAATTCCTGATACGCCTCGCGCACCAGCGATTCGAGAGCCTCCTGCCTGATGGCGTCCCCAAATTTCTTGCGGACGACTGTCGGTGGCGCCTTCCCGGGTCTGAAGCCGGGCAATCTCACCGTCGAGGCATATCGTCTCGCCGCCTTGTCTTCGGCGTCCTTGACCGCCTCAGCAGGTACAGAGACCTGAATGTGACGCTCAACCCCCTCCGACGCGCGCGGCGTGAACTCGATTTTCATGCCAGCAATATAACAGAGTGAGGACGGATCGAAGCGGCACCGCTATTGCCTTTTCCATCGAGCAGAAAATCAAACCAAAAAAAGAGAATTCTTGCGGAGGTGGGACAATGGAGATCGATACGCTGAAAGACCTTTACGTCGAAGAGCTCAAAGACCTTTACAGCGCAGAGAAGCAGCTGGTAAAGGCGCTGCCGAAGATGGCCAAGGCAGCCAAGACCAAACAGCTTCAGGATGCGTTTCGCAATCATCTCAAGGAAACGGAGCAGCACGTCGCCCGGATCGAGAAGATCTGTCAGGAGCTCGGGGTCAGTCCGCGCGGCAAGAAATGCGTTGGTATGGAGGGACTGATCGAAGAAGGAAGCGAGATGATCAACGAGGCGAATGATGAAGCGTTGGATGCCGGGTTGATCTCCAAGGCGCAGCACGTCGAGCACTACGAGATGGCCGGCTACGGAACAGTGCGCACCTATGCCCGCCAGCTAGGCTTCGAGAATCAGGCGGAGCTGCTCCAGCAGACGCTCGATGAAGAGGGCAAGGCTGACCAACTGCTCACGGAGCTCGCCGAAGCGGGCATCAACATCGAAGCTGAAGTCTGATTAGACGAGATACACAAAAAACCCGGCGCCGATGCGCGCCGGGTTTTTGTTTTTGTGTAGGGTTACCGCGCGATTTCTCGGAGAAAGTCGGCGAGGTAATTCTTCCAGATTTTGGGAAGAGAATGTGTTCCGTGACCGCGCGTTTCGTCGGTGATAGGTAGCAGGACATATTTTCCGTGCGACACGCGCGTCATGAGCCGCTCCATCACGCCGAGCTCCGGTGGATTGACGAAGTCGTCGGCCGAGTTGATCGCCAGCAACGGTGCGCGAATTTTTTCCAGCTCGGGAGCGGGGTCATAGTCGGCCGACGCCTCGAACTGATAGATGAAATCGTTCGCGTCCGTGTTTCGCAGCCGGGCGCGAATCCAGGAATCGATGTAAGCGTCAGCGCTGTCACGCGTGGGGGCGATACGCTGCAGGTAACGCGGACTGCTCGTCATAGTAAAGAGGATTTCCAGCGCGCCGAACAATCCGTGTGGTTGTGATGCGTAGTTGCCGTCCTTCCACTCCGGATCTGACCTGACCGACTGGCTGACCAGCCGCCGCATCATCCGGTTTCGTCCCGCGATTTGAGTAGGCAAGCTCGCCAGCGGAACGACGCCATCCATGAAATCCGGATAGCGCTCCGCCCACATCCATGATTGCATCGCTCCCATCGACGTGCCCAGCACCAGCAGCAAATGATTCACCCGCAGCTGCTCGGTAAGCAATCGATACTGCGCCGTTACCATGTCGGCGTAGCGGTAGCGAGGAAACTTCGCGCGCAAGCCATCGCTCGGTTTGCTCGAGCCGCCCGTGCCGATGCCATCGGGTAGGACGATGTAGTGAGTCGCCGAGTCGAGAAGCTGGCCTGGGCCAAATAGCTCCCCAGCGAATGACGGAGTGAGGAAGCCGCGCCCGGTCCCGGTGGTGCCATGCAGAATTAACACGGCGTTCGTGACGCGTCCGGCCCCATTTCGCCGCGGCGAGCCCAGGGTTGTGTAATGGATGCGCAGCTCCGGGAGCACCGATCCGTCCATAAATCGGAAGTTCGGCATGATGAAATCGTTTTGCGCGCCCGCGCTCGCCCACGAGGAAGGTCGAACAGCGCTCGTGGCTTCTTGGATGTTTTGAGCCGGCGCGAGAGAAGGCGCTAGCGCCATAGCGGCGCACATCACCCCGAACTTCGCGCGTGGTATTCTCACAAGATTGAGCCGTGAGCGAGCTACGATCCGCGGCGCCCCGATTTCATCGACGTCGCCGGCGGCTTCCCGGCGCGGACTGGAGCCGCTGGAACGTGTGGCTGTTGGACCTTGGGGGCCTCCGGTACACCGTGAGGCTTTGTGTCCTTTCTTTTTTTCGAGAAATCCGGGATCTCGTTTTTCCGCTTCATTACGTCTCCACTGGGGACGAGGTTTGGGTTTCGCGGCGCATGCGAAAGGGGGGACTCGAACCCCCACGGATTGCTCCACTGGATCCTAAGTCCAGCGCGTCTACCAATTCCGCCACTTCCGCAGTGTTTCCAAAAATAGCGATTCCCCAACAAAAAGCCCCTGCGGAAATCCGCAGGGGCTTTCATGAAATCGAAAGCGAGTTTACTTGCCTACCTGCAGGTTCACGATCCGCGGTTGGTGTTGCGGATCCGCTAGCGAGTAGACGTTCAGGCTGATGTAATCTCCATCCTTGAGCCGGCTCAGCACCGCCTGCAGATCGGTCGGCGTGTTGATCGCGCGACGCGGAGCAGGAAACAGAACGTCGGTGATGACGTCGTTGCGCGAGAGCTTGTCGTCGGCCGGACCACCAGGCGTCACGTCGGCGACCATGACGCCGCGAACCGGCGTGCTCACCCTCGCCTGCGCCGCGATCTCCGGACTCACTGGAGCGACCGAAATGCCCAGCGCCGGGTGCACCATGCCGCCACCGCTGGTCGGAGCCGGCGCGGAGTTGCTGGCGACTTCCTGATCCGTCTTTGCTTCCATCAGCGTGACCCGGAATGCCTTGCGCTGACCGTAGCGCATCGCCTCGATCTCGATCGTCTCGCCGGGGTTGTGGTTGCGAACGATTCTCTGCAACGTGCTGACGCGATCGACCGGCTGACCATCCGCCGTGATGATGACGTCGCCGGGCTGCAGACCCGCCTGCTTCGCCGGAGTATTCTCGGCCGGGAAATTCCGGACGAGCACACCGCGAATGTCCTTCACGCCGGCGACCGCCGCATCTTCCGGACTGACATCGTCGATGCCGATGCCGAGCGCCGGAACGCGGACGCGTCCGTTGGCGATCAATTGGTCCATCACTCTCTTGGCCAGCGTAATTGGAATCGCGAAGCCATAGCCGGCGTTGTAGCCAGTCGGGCTGGCGATCGCGCTGTTGATGCCGATCACTTCACCCTTGGAGTTGACGAGCGGACCACCTGAATTGCCGGGGTTGATTGCAGCGTCGGTCTGAATCAGATCGCTGATCGCGTACTGGTTCGTTCCGTTCGGGTTCATCAGCTCGGCCAGGCTACGGCCCTTGGCGCTGATGATGCCTGCCGTCACGGTGTTCTCGAGGCCGAGCGGGTTGCCGATTGCCAGCACCCACTCACCGATGCGCGACGTGACGTCGTTACCGAGCGAAACCGTGGGAAAGTTGTTGCCATCGATCTTGATGACCGCGACGTCGGTGGTGCGATCGTGACCGACCACCTTCGCGGTGAAGACGCGGTGATCGAGCATTCGCACCGTCACCTTGTCGGCGATCGTCTCGCGATCGGAGTTGGTCACGACGTGGTTATTGGTGAGGATGTACCCGTTTGGCGTGACGATGAAGCCCGATCCCTGTCCGCGCATTGGACGCGACTGCTGCGGGATGTCGAACTGACGGAAGAAATCTTCCATTCCCGGCGGAACGCCTTGTGGAACCTGCGCGCGACCGCGCGTGGCGTTGCCCGTGCGCGGGGCACTGAAGACTTCGATCGACACAACGGCGGGCGTCACGTTGTTCGCGATTGCCACGAATGCATTGCTTGCTTCGGCAATTGGCTGGACGATCGCCGAATTGGTTCGACTCTGCGCGAATCCGAGCTTGGTCCAGTTCAGTCCGGACGCGATGATTAGTCCGCCAACGAAGGCGGTAACCGCGGCTACGAAGAGCCGCGCTCTCTGTGTTCCGATGGACATGCGACTATGCGGCTAAAGGGTGTAACCCGACTAAAGGGTGTAACGCAAACTGTATAACTAGTAAGACACGATGCGGTGGCTTCAGGTTTCACGCCAGTCCGGGATTCCTAGGGATGAGAAAGGCGTTAAGAAATTCCGGCTCCGCTTTTTCTTTATACGCGCGAGCCCGTCCTCTTGCTCCACTCAACCGCTGAAATTTGGGACTTGGCGTATCCCTGCTTTCAATGACGAGCATCTGCCCCGCCTCGACTCAACTTTTCTGTTCGGGGTCCCGTTTCCTTCGTCGGAAGCGGGGTCGGTCTGAGGCCCAGGTGAAATTCCACGTGTGGCAAGGCCTGCAACAAAACGATATGGATATAAAAAAACGTTACACCTTTATTGATGAGCCCGCTGACCCACCGAACGCAAGTCATTGTAAAACAACATGTTCCCGTGAGGCATACCGGTTGCCTTAAGGAGCGTTCCTTCGCAATCGAACCCCACCCCAGCCGGTCTCCGATGCCTCGACTCAGACTCTTTAGTTCATTTGCTCCACTCGCCGCCGCCTTCCTGATTGCGTCGTGCGCGGCACCGGATCTCGCCAACCCGACGGCGCCCGTTGGAACGATTTCGTCAGCGGCCGACGACCTGGATCTTCAGCTCAGAGCAGTGGCGTGGAAGCAACAGTTGGACGGCCCGGTCACTGTTTCCCAGACGATCGATCAGGCGGGCGGCACCATCTCGCTCCCGCAGACTGGCCTGACAATCGAGTTTCCCGCGGGCGCGGTTACGTCTCCGGTTTCCATAACCGTTACGGCGGACGAGAAATACGTCGCCTATAAGATGGAGCCGGCCGGTACGCAATTCCTGAAAGACGTACGTGTCACCCAACTTCTCGACGCGACGTCGATCTTCGGCGTGCCACTGATCAATGGGCTCTACGCCGCTTACGTCGCCGATGACAGTGTGAATTTGGGGGGAGTTCTACCGGTTCTGGAACTCGAGCCTTCCAGCACGATTTTCTCCCTGCTTTCTCCACTCCTTCCGCAGGCGGAAGTCTGGACGATCAGACATTTCTCCCGCTACATACTCGCTTCCGGCTGAGCGGAGACGCCAGGAATGGATTCCAGTCAGGCCACCAGCGATGCGCGCGCGCGCATGCACAAATCGGATAACGTAGAACGCGCGCACCTGCTCGTCGAAATGGCTCGCGTCGCGGAGCAGCTGGAGGAAGACACCAAGGCGATCGGACTCTACGACGACGCCCTCTCACAGTTTTCTACAGACAGCCTCGATCCGTTCCTTCCCGAAGTTCTCCGCTGGAAAGGATCATTGCTTCGCGAGATCGGCGAGACCGAAGGCGCTTTCCGCTGCTATGTGATAAGTCTCGAGAAGGCACGACTGATTGGCTCGGAGCAGGCGCAGGCGCATGCTCTCAACTGCCTCGGAACGATCGCCCAGCGACGCGGCGACCATAGGGAAACGAGGCGCCTCTACGCCGAGGCATCTCAACTCGCAAAGTCAGCGGGCGATTCCAGACTACTCGGCATGATCGAGCAGAATCGCGGAGTTTTGGCAAGCATGCACGGCGATTTCGAAGAGGCGGCGGAGTTTCTGTCCAATAGTCTCAGCGCCTTCGAACGGGCGTGCGACCCCGAGCCCATGTCGTGGGTGCTCAACAACCTCGCCATCCTCCACACCAAAATGGGCAACTTCAAGGAAGCGCGTGGATATCTCGAGCGCGGACTCGGCATCGCGGTGAATCGCGGCGATGCGTCGGTTGAGAACGTGATGACACTCAACCTCGCCGACGTATTCATGCGCCTCGGTCGTCTGGAACCGGCTGAGGAGTGGTGCATCAAGGCGCTCAACCACGCGCAGCGGCGCGGCGATCACCTTACCGCGGCCGGCGCTCTCAAAACCCGCGCAGCCATCGAACGCCAGCGCGGCGCGTTGGACAAGAGCATCGCCGCGCTGCGCCTTGCGATCCACGAGGTCGAAGGCGCCGAGGATCCACTCCTCCACGCCGAATTGCTCCGCGAGCTCGGCGAGGTCTCCCGCGCGGTTGGAAATGCCGGAGCGGCACGCTCCGCCTGGCGGGAAGCAGTCGATTCATTCCAGCTAGTCGGGGCCAGTCGGGAAGTTGCCGAAGTTCGGGCAGAGATTCACTCACTGCCCGGCTGACGCCGGTTGGGGCGCCGGTGGCCAGCTGTAACGAAACGATGTGGCTGTAACGAAATATAGCACCGTTATTGATGAGCTTCATAAAACCTAAAAGGCAAGTCATTGCAAACAAACAACTTCACATCGGGCACAGCC
>JBKPDS010000234.1:0-5924 GCA_046727995.1 Gemmatimonadota bacterium | reverse complement strand
TGGCGCCGATCATTCGGCGCATCTGGCAGCAGATGCCGCAGCCCAAGTGGTGCATCTCGATGGGCGCCTGCGCGTCGACGGGCGGGATGTTCGACAACTACGCCGTGGTGCAGGGAATCGACACCATCATTCCAGTAGATGTCTACGTCCCCGGTTGTCCACCGCGGCCCGAAGGATTGCTCTACGGGATTCGGATGCTGCAGGAAAAAGTGAAGAACGAGCGCGCAGCCGACAAAGGAACCCGTGATGAGATGGAGCCGGATCCAACGAGTCAGCTGTACATCCCCCCGTCAGTGATCGACGAGCTCGGTGAGCCGTTCGGCAACTCCGTAAACCAGACCAGGTCGGGGCTGTGAGTCGATTCGAGGTCACGAGAACGGGCGCCAGTGCGTCCGGCGGGGAACCGACAACTCAGAAGAATGTTACGCATCGCGGGGAACCCGCGAATCCATCGGCGCAGGCACTGCAGCAGAAGTTCGCCAGCTCGATCAAACGTGTCGAAGTGATCTGGGGCGAGACCGTCGTTTATGTGGATCCGTCGTCAGTCCACGAGGTCATTCGCTGGCTGAAAGACGACCCGTCCCAACGCTACGATTTTCTCAGCGACGTGACAGCGGTCGAGTATCGCGATCCGGAAGTGCCAATCGAAGTCGTGTGGCATCTGCGTTCTCTTCCTTTCCGGCGATTCCTGCGCGTGAAATCCCAGCTCGCCAAGGGAAAACCACTCGAGATCGACAGCGTCTACGACATCTATCGTTCCGCTGATTGGCTGGAGCGCGAGTGCTACGACATGTTCGGTATTCGTTTTCGTGGACACCCTGACCTGCGCCGGATTCTGATGTGGGAGTCGTACCGCGAGGGATTTCCATTGCGCAAAGACTTCCCGCTGCGCGGCCGCTTCAGTCGGTCGGAGCAATTGAGGCAGGCACTCGCGCAGAATCCTGAAGCTCGTTACTCGATGGAAGAACTCAGCATCGCGGATGCATTCGCCGAGTTGCCGCAGGACATGCGGGACAGACTGGGCAAAGGCGAGAGGACCGGCGAGTAGATGGCGAAACGCACAGTCGAAATAGAGCTGTCGACCACCGGGCTCGACGCGCAAGGCCGCCCGCAGCGCGTGCCGATTCTCACCGACGACGGCGGCGGTCTCGCGCTTCAGGCGCCGCCGGGTCTGGAGCCGGATCTCGAAGGTGAGCACATGCTCATCAACCTCGGGCCGCAGCATCCGGCGACGCACGGCGTGTTGCGTCTCGTTCTCGAGCTGGATGGCGAGACCGTCGTTCGCTGCATCCCGCACATCGGTTATCTGCACTGCGGCTTCGAGAAGATCGGCGAGTATCGCCAGTACAATCAGATAATCTGCTGGACCGACCGCGAGGACTATCTCAACTCGATCGGCAACAACGTCGCCTTCTCGCTCGGAGCGGAGCGACTGTTCGGCATCGAGATCACCGAGCGGTGCAAGGTCCTGCGCGTAATCGCTTCAGAGTTGTCGCGCATCATGTCACATCTGGTGTGGCTGGGAACGTTCTGCATCGACATCGGTGCTTTCACCCCGTTCCTGTGGGCCTTCCAGCGGCGGGAGGAGATCTACCGTCTGCTCGAGAAGTGGATCGGGGCGCGGCTCACCACCACCGCCACTCGCGTCGGTGGGATGGCAGCCGACATCCCCAGTGGCTGGATGGACGGGCTGCGCCAGTTCATTCGCACCTTTCCGCACACTCTCGACGAGATCGATCGCGTACTGACCAAGAACGCGATCTGGGTTGGCCGCACGGTTGGACTCGGTGTGATGACGCCAGAAGAAGCGATCAACTGGGGGCTCTCCGGCCCGATGCTGCGCGCTTCCGGAGTCGACTACGATGTCCGCAAGGATTTTCCGTATCTCGACTACGAGACCTACGACTTCGAGGTTCCCGTTGGCACCAACGGCGATGTCTACGACCGCTATCTGGTGAGATTCGAGGAGCTTCGTCAGTCGGTGCGCATCCTGCAGCAGGCAGCTGACCGTCTGCCGGACGGTCCCGTCAATATCGACGATCCGCGCATCATCCTCCCGCCGAAATCAAAGGCGACGAATGAGATGGAGTCGATGATCCATCACTTCAAGGTTGTGATGGAAGGTCCGCGCCCGCCGATCGGCGAATCGTATTTTGCGGTCGAAAGCCCCAAGGGAGAGAAAGGCTACTACATGGTATCGGACGGAACTGCCAAGCCGGTCCGGTGGCGGATTCGTCCGCCATCCTTCGTCAATCTGGCGGCGATCTCGAAGATGGTCGAAGGACATCTACTCTCCGACGTCATCGCCATCAACGCCAGCATTGACATCGTCATGGGGGAGATCGACCGTTGACGCCTTCGCCCGAGCTGGTCGGCGGTGCGGAGTCGCCCGATTATGCGTCGCACGATCGTGCGGGTCGCGAGCCGTACGTAGCGGTGTTCACCGGTGATGCCAAGAAGGAGCTGGACGAGCTTCTCAAACGCTATCCGATGAAGATGGCGGCGCTCCTTCCCGCGTTGTGGATCGTGCAGCGCGAGCGCGGCTGGGTGAGCGAAGAAGCGATGGAGGAGGTCGCGGAGCAGCTCGATCTCACGCCGGCGTACGTGAAGGGAGTGGTGACCTTCTACACCATGTACCACCAGCATCCGGTGGGAAAGTATTTCATCCAGGTGTGCACCACGTCGCCGTGTGGAATCTGCGGTGCTGAAGACGTATTAAAGGCTTTCGTGCGCCACACGAATACGGGGGAGCTCGGCCTCACCTCGCCTGACGGAAAGTTTACCGTCATCGAAGTCGAGTGTCTGGGCGCGTGCGGTTTTGCCACGCCGGTCATGATCAACGAGAAGTTCATCGAGTCCGTAACGCCTGACAGAGTGCCCGACCTTCTGGCGGAACTCGCATAATGGGTTTTCCGCACCTGCCTCACTCCAGAGAAACGACGGTCCTCTCCAAGTACTTTGGAGATGCCGAAGCGCGCACCCTGGCCGGTTGGAGGAAACGCGGGGGCTACAGGGCGCTCGACCAGGCGCTCGAGATGCAGCCGGCTGACATAGTCAACGTCATCAAGGAATCGGGTCTGCGCGGGCGCGGCGGAGCCGGCTTTCCAACCGGGATGAAGTGGTCGTTCATGAAGCCTGGCGACGGCAAGCCGCACTACCTGTGCTGCAACGCCGACGAATCCGAGCCGGGCACGTTCAAGGATCGCGAGTTGATGCGGTGGACACCGCACGCGCTCGTCGAAGGCTGCGCCATCGCGGCTTATGCGATTGGAGCTGAGACCGCTTACGTCTACATCCGGGGCGAGTTCACCGAGCCACTCTATTGGATGGAGCAGGCGGTGAAGGAAGCGTACGCCGCGGGGATCATCGGCAAAAACGCCATGGGCAGCGGGAAGCGGATCGACGTGCACGTGCACAAGGGCGCGGGCGCCTACATCTGTGGGGAAGAAACGGCTCTCATGGAGTCGCTCGAAGGTCGCCGCGGCAACCCTCGCATCAAACCGCCTTTTCCAGCGGTGTCCGGCGTGTTTGGAATGCCTACCACCATCAACAACGTCGAGACGCTCATCGCATCAGCGCCCATTCTCCTCAACGGCGCTGACTGGTACAAGAAGATGTCGCTCTCCAGCCCGAAGAGCACCGGGACGAAGCTCTATTCGGTCTGCGGCAACGTCCAGCGCCCCGGGACTTATGAAGTGGTGATGGGTTTTCCGTTCAAGGAATTTCTTTACGACTTGTGCGGCGGGCCACTTCACGGGCGGAAATTCAAAGCGGTTATCCCGGGCGGCGCGTCGGTTCCGATTCAGAACATGGAAGAAGCCGAAGCAACGCTGATGGATTACGAAGGCTTCGTGGCGCAGGGCACGATGCTCGGCTCCGGCGGCGTGATCGTCATCGACGATGCCCAGCCGATGGTAACGGTGATCGCGCGCCTCGCCCGCTTCTTCGCCCACGAGAGCTGCGCCCAATGCACGCAGTGTCGCGAGGGAACCGCCTGGACGACCAAAATCCTGGAGCGCATCAGAGACGGCGAAGGAACGATGGAGGATCTCGACACGCTGCTCGATATCGCCGAGCAGATGACGGGTAAGACGATCTGCGTGCTGAGCGATTCGTGCGCGGTGCCGGTAGTGTCCGGCATCAAGAAATTCCGTGGCGAGTTCGAAGCGCTGATTCAGGGACGCCGGTTTCACCCTGTTACCGCGGCGGTGGCCTGATGGCCGAGCAGAAGATGGTGAACCTGACGATCGAGGGTCGGCCTGTCACCGTTCCGGAAGGAACGATGATTCTCGAGGCGGCCAAGACAGCGGGAATTCTGATTCCGCACTACTGCTATCATCCGGGCTTGCCCGTCGCCGGTGTCTGCCGGATGTGTCTGGTTGAAGTCGAGAAGGCACCAAAGCTGGCGCCGTCGTGCGCGACCGCGGTAGCCGAAGGTCAGGTAGTCCACGTTTACTCCGACAAATCACTCGATGCCCGCAAAGGCGTGCTCGAGATGCTGCTGATCAATCATCCGCTCGACTGTCCGATCTGCGATCAGTCAGGCGAGTGTGAGCTGCAGGACTACACCTACCAGGAAGGGCGACGCGATTCACGCTATCGCGAGCCGAAGCGATTCAATCCCGCGGAGGATTTTGGCGGCGACGTCATGTACGTGCCGAACCGCTGCATCCTTTGCACGCGGTGCGTCCGATTCATGGACGACGTCGCCCATGAGCCAACACTCAATGTCAGTGAGCGCGGTGACCGCGCGGTGATTGGCAAATTCGAAGGTCGCGACATGACGCATCCGTGGGCGGCGAACGTCATCGATCTCTGTCCGGTCGGCGCGCTGCTGTCCAAGGACTTTCTCAATAAAGCCCGCGCCTGGGAGCTCGATCGCACCGCATCCATCTGCCCGAACTGCACGCAAGGTTGCAACGTGATGATGGAGACGCGCGAGAATCAGATCGTTCGCATGCGGCCGCGTCCCAACGAACACGTCAACGCGTTCTTCATGTGCGACTGGGGTCGACTGAACTATCGCTGGATGAACGAGAAGGAGCGGGTCGAGCAGCCGGCCGTGAGAAATGGCACGCAAGGGTTCACGGCCACCAGTTGGGAAAATGCGATCGCTCAAGCCGCTCGCGCACTCGACGGCAAGAGGGTGTTTGTCGCCGCGTCGCCGATGTTATCGAACGAATCGCTTTACCTTTTGACCCAGCTGATGCACGGCGGAAGTGGAGCATTCAGAGTCACCGAGGGTGAAGAAGCTCCTCTGGCGGGCGTCGAAGATCTTGCACTGCGCAGAGAGCGCGCCGCCAACGTTTATGGTGCCGAGACCCTCGGCTTCAAGAAGACGAAGGATCTACTCGCTGGCCTTGGCCAGGGCGATGTCCTTCTTATCGCCGGCGAAGATCTCGCCGGTGTGGACATGTCAGCAGTCTCGCGGGCGAGCGATGTTATCGTGATAAGCTCAGTGATGCCGGTTGGACTGGAGCGCGCTTCGGTCATCCTCCCGATCACCAACTTTGCGGAAGAGGAAGGAACGGTCACCAATCTCCGCGGCCGGGTTCAGCGCTTTACACAGGCGCGCCAGGCTCCCGGCGAAACGCGCCCCAGCTGGCTGGTGCTCGGTGATCTGCTTGGCGCACTGGGCAAGCAGTCCAATTTCTTCCTTCCGTCCGAGGTTTTCGGCAAGCTCGCCAGCTCGCATAAGTCCTTTGCCGGACTCAGCTACGAGACAATCGGCTTCAAGGGTCTTCCGGTTGTAGATGCGCCGGCCGAGTCGACGGCGATACCAGCGGGAGCAGCGTGACGGGCGTTCACATCGTTCTGGCGCTGCTTCAGGCAGTGGATCCGAACAACACTCCGGTGAGTGGCGGACCGTTCTTCTGGTTCACCGTTCTGAAGATGCTGGTCATCTTCACCATCTACATGGTTGG
>JBKPDS010000233.1:0-6851 GCA_046727995.1 Gemmatimonadota bacterium | reverse complement strand
GTGGTCGTTTACGGCGAGCACGCCCACTACGCCGTCACTCGTGCGATAGGGCAGCTGGGGATGGGGCGCCGTAGCGGGATTCCGATCCCATCGCGCGAGTACAAAATGGACGTGAAAGTTTTGCTGGAGACGCTCGACCAGCTGCGCGCCGAAGGAAGGCGCGTGATGGCCGTCGTCGCGACCGCCGGCACCACCGCCACCGGGTCGTTCGATGATCTGGAGTCGATCGGTGCGGCATGCGAGGATCGCGGAATCTGGCTGCATATCGATGGCGCCCACGGCGCTAGTGCCGCGCTCTCGGAGAATCCGCCGCGCGCCCTCAACGGCTTGCGATACTCGCGTTCGCTGGCGTGGGACCCACACAAGATGATGCTGCTGCCGCTGGCGGCGGGCATGGTCCTCACCCGCGACGAGGGCGATCTGGAGCGCGCATTCGCCCAGCAAGCGCCGTATCTCTTTCACGCCGGCAAGTCGACGCGGATAATCGACCAGGGCATTCGGAGCTTTCAGTGCTCGCGTCGCGCCGACGTCCTGAAGTTATGGTTCGTGATGCAGCGTTTCGGATCGAAGGGTTTGGGATTGCTCTACGACCACCTTTGCCGCACCGCCCGGCTGCTCTACGAGGAAATCGAGAACAGGGACGATTTCGAGAATCTCCACGAACCCGAGTCGAACATCCTTTGCTTCCGATACCTCGGGCCAGCTGGTAAGGCAAAGGGACGCAAAACGTCTGCGGAGGCGGATGGGAAACGAATCGACGAGTTGAATCGCGCCGTGCGTCCTCTCTACAACAAAAAGGGAAGCGGCTGGATCACGGCGACAGTTCTGGACGGGCGTCCGGTTCTGCGGGTGACGATGATGAACCCGAGAACGGGCAGCGTGCACGTGCGCGCTCTTCTCGACGGTCTCGTGGAGAGAGCGAAAGAGCTGGAATCAGCCTGACGGGGCGAGATCCGGTGCGCGATCGAGATCGCTTTCAGCCGCGCCGCCGAACTCGACGGCATGTCGCTCGTGGCCAAGCCAGGCGATGATGGCCGCGGCCGAGAATACGATCACTGCCACGATCGCCATCGACCTGGCGTAGCTCATTCGGGTGGCGAGCAGTGCCTCGAGATAGGCGACCGAGCTCGCGATCAGAACTCCACACTGGTACGCGAACCCTGGAAGAAAGCCGCGAACGTTGTCCGGCGAAAGCTCGGTGATGTGCGCCGGTATCACCCCCCATGCGCCCTGCACCATGAACTGCATCGCGAATGCACCGATGACGAGCCCCGCGAGTGCGGGTGAGAACGCCCACAACGGAATCACCACAATCGCCAGCACCAGGGCGAGAACGATCGAACGGCGTCTGCCGATTCGATCGGAGAGATAACCAAAGCTGACTCCGCCGAGGATCGCGCCAATCATGGAGAACGCGGTGAGCGCCGCGCGTTTCTGTGGCGAGAATCCCCAGTCGCGCTGGAGGAAGGTCGGATACATGTCCTGGGTACCGTGGGAAACGAAATTCATCCCCGCCATCAGCAGCGTCAGATACAGGAACAGTTTCCAATGCGAAGCTATGCCGCGGCCGAGACTGCTCCAATCCTTGTGGCGGGTCCGCTGCCACACCTCCGATTCCTCGACGCGATAGCGGACAAACAACGCCAGCAGCGCCGGCAGTCCGCCGATAAAGAACATCGGCCGCCATCCCCAGCGCGGAAAGACGAAGAAGTAGCAAATGGCGGCGAGGAGATAGCCGGTTGCGTAACCCTCCTGCAGCAAGCCCGACAAAACGCCGCGCTTACCGGTCGGCGCCTTCTCCATTGCCAGAGACGCTCCGACTCCCCACTCGCCACCCATGCCGATTCCAAATAGCGCGCGCAGGATGAGAAACACAGCGTAGTTGGGCGCGAATCCCGACAGCACCTCGACGATCGAGAAAAAAACGAGATCGATCATGAGGGGGATTTTCCGGCCGTAACGATCGGCCATCAGGCCGAAGATGAACGCGCCCACGGGGCGGAAGGCGAGCGTAACCGTGATCGTGAGCGCGAGCTCGGCGTCGGTCTTCTGAAATTCCTTGGCGATGGCGGTGAGGGCGAACACCACCAGGAAAAAGTCGAAGGCGTCCAGCGTCCAGCCGAGGAAACTGGCAAAGACCGCCGATCGATGCCCCCGCGAAGTTATTGTTGTCACATGACAAAAATACTTCCACTACTTGCACTCGGCGCGCTGCTGTCGTGTGCGCCCGCGACTTCGTCACGTTCTGCCCCACCGGTCAACACGGCGGAGACAGCGATCGCACCCGACGCCGCAGCGGATTCTTTGCTGGCGGATGTTCGCGGGCTCGATTCGACTATCGTCGTCGAGCTTCGGTATGCAACTACGAACAATTTTACCGGCGCACCTTTGCCTGGTTATCTCGCCAATCGGGCATTTCTCCGCCGCGAGGCAGCGGCGGCGCTGGCGCGTGTAGAGAGAGATCTGCGACCGCAGGGACTCGGTCTCAAGATTCTCGATGCTTACCGTCCTGTGCGCGCGACGCTGGCAATGGTCGACTGGACGCAGCGAGTGCACCGGCCGGATCTCCTCAAGGATGGCTACATTGCCAGCCGCTCCCGGCACAACCTCGGTCTCGCCGTCGATCTGACGCTGATCGATCTCGCGTCGGGGAAAGAGCTCGAGATGGGAACGCCGTTCGATACGTTTTCGCCGGCGGCGCACACCGCGAACGCGACGGGAGAGTCGGCGGCGAACCGCCAGCGACTCAAGGCCGCCATGGAACGCGAGGGCTTCACCAACTACGACCAGGAGTGGTGGCACTACACGTTCGACGTCCCCAATCCGCTCAGGTTCGATCGGGTGATTCAGTAAGCGGGAGGCGGGAGCCGGGAGGCGGGAGGCGGAACGGCGAGCGGGTAACGCGTTACTGGCAGCGGGTACGGGTAGCGGAAAGCGCGCTCTCCGTTGTCCGTACCCCATGCCCGCTGCGCGCCTCCAGCCTTCCGCCTCTCGCCTCTCGCCTGCCGCTTCCCACTTCCCACTGATAGGGGAGGGGGGTATATTCAGACCATGGCAACACAGCTCAGAGAGAACGGTGCAGCAATCAACTTCCCCGTGACGGGGATGACGTGTGCTGCCTGCCAGGCGCGGGTGCAGCGCGCGCTGACCGCAGAACCCGGTGTGCTCGGCGCGTCGGTGAATCTGGTCACGCGGAGCGCGGCGGTGCACTACGATCCGTCGGCAGTGACGCCGGAGCGCCTGATCGCAGCGGTGAGGGCAACGGGCTACGACGCCGAGCTGCCAGGAACTACCGAGGACGTGCTCGCCGCGTCCGGCGACAGGCCCGAGGTTCGGGAAGCGCGCTCACTCGCGCTCCGAGCAACCGTCAGCGTTCTGGCCGGCGTTGTGGCGATGGCGCTGTCGATGGCCGGCATGGGCAGCTCGCTCGTCAACTATTCGCTGCTCGGGCTAACCTCTGTGATTCTTGTCTGGGCTGGCCGTGACATTTATCGCGGTGCGTGGAAAGTAGTGCGGCACGGATCTGCCGACATGAACACGCTGGTCGCGCTCGGAACCGGATCCGCCTTTATCTACTCAGTCGTCGCGACCATCGCCCCCAGCCTGTTCGCCAGGAATGGGATCGCGCCCGACGTGTATTACGAAGCGGTGATCTTCATCATCGGCCTGGTGTTGGCGGGACGCGCTATAGAAGCTCGAGCCCGCAGCAAAACGTCGGAAGCGCTGAGAAAACTTGCGTCCTTGCTGCCCTCGGTCGCTCGTGTCGAGGAAGGAGCCGCCTGGGTCGACAAACCGCTGGCACAGGTCCAGTCCGGCGACACCGTTCTGGTCCGACCGGGAGAGCGTATCCCGGTCGATGGCGTCGTCATCAGTGGCTCCAGCGAGATCGATGAATCGATGCTGACTGGGGAGCCGCTTCCCGTCGCCAAGGCAGCCGGCGATTCCATCGTCGGCGGGACCGTCAACACCACGGGCTCGCTCCGTTACCGCGCCACCAGCGTCGGCGCGGAGAGCGTGCTGGCGCGAATCCTCAAGTTGATGCGCGACGCACAGGCATCGCGAGCGCCAATCCAGCGGCTCGCCGACAAAGTCAGCGCGGTGTTCGTTCCGACCGTTCTTGCCATCTCGATACTGACGTTCCTCGCCTGGTTGTTCATCGCCGATGTTGCCGCGCTGCCACGGGCAATTGCCGCCGCCGTTTCAGTGCTCATCATCGCGTGTCCGTGCGCAATGGGTCTCGCCGTTCCAACGGCGGTGATGGTGGCGACCGGGAGAGGCGCCGAGCTGGGCTTGCTGATCAAGGGCGGTGAGATCCTGCAGCGGGCGGGCGAGGTGAACACGGTCGTGCTCGACAAGACCGGGACTGTCACCGAGGGCGCGCCGGCGGTGGAACGCGTCATCTCCCGCGACACAACGAGTCCGAACGAAATCCTGCGCGTCGCGGCGTCGCTGGAAAGACATTCCGAGCATCCGGTAGCCACAGCGATCGTTCGCGCCGCCGGCGCGCGGAATCTGAGCTTTGCGCCCGTCGAGAGTTTCAAGTCGCACACCGGAAGCGGTGTCACCGGGCAAATCGAAAACCGACGCGTCGCCGTCGGGAACGCGCAGTTGATGGAGACGCTCGGCGTCGAGCTCGATCACGACGTTGATCGGGGTCCGGCAGACGCGCCGGCAAGCGAGCTTTTTGTGGCGTTGGATGGACGCGTCGCGGGGATCATAATCGTCGCCGACACAATAAGATCTTCGTCGCGCGAGGCCGTCGACAGACTGAAGAGTCTCGGTGTCGACGTCGTGCTGTTGACTGGAGACAGGCAATCGGCCGCGACAGCGGTCGCCGAGACCGCCGGAATCGACCGAGTCGTCGCCGAGGTGCTGCCCGGGGAGAAGGTCGAGGAAATTCGAGGCTTGCAGCAGGCGGGACGAGTGGTGGCGATGGTCGGTGATGGGATAAACGATGCGCCGGCGCTGGCCCAGGCTGATGTCGGCATCTCGATGCCGAAGGGAACCGACATCGCCATCGAAGCCAGCGACATCGCGCTGATGCGGAGCGATCTGCGCAGCGTTCCCACTGCGATCTCACTCTCGCGACAGACCATGGCGACGATGCGGCAGAATCTGTTCTGGGCTTTCGTGTACAACGTGGTGGGAATTCCAATCGCCGCCGGTGTGCTCTACCCGGTGACGGGATTGATGCTGAGCCCGATCATCGCCAGCGCGGCGATGGCGCTCAGCTCGGTGAGTGTCGTGACCAACAGCCTGAGATTGCGACACGTGAAGCTAGCGTAACGAATGAGGACGAAGATGACGACGAAGATGAAAGTCAATCTCGAGCGCGTCGGCCCAGTGGCGGCGGAGTGCGGCTGCGCGGTCCGGGACGGCGTGAACTCGCGCAAAGCACTCGGCGTCGATCCGGAAATCAAATCGCGAAACATCAACCGGCTGCGTCGCATCGAAGGTCAGTTGCGCGGGCTGCAGAAGATGGTCGACGAGGATCGCTACTGTGCGGACATCCTCACGCAGATCTCCTCGGTTCAGGAAGCGTTGCGCGGAGTCGGGAAAGAGCTGATGCGCAATCACCTGAAGCACTGTGCGACCGGCGCAATTCGATCCGGAGGAGACGAGGCGGATCGGATGTACGATGAGCTGGTCGACCTCATGTACACCCACAACAGATAGGGAAGGGGAAGGGGGAGGCGGGGCGCGTAGCGGGCATCGAGTACGGGAAACGGGGAGCGCGCTTTCCGCTACCCGTACCCGTTACCAGTAACCCGTAACCCGCTGTCCGTTACCCGCTTCCCGTTGCCCGCTTCCCGCCTCTCGCCTCCCGCCTCCCGCCTCCCGCCTCCCGCCTCCCTGAAACCGGCCTCCGCTTGCAATCGTATTGTACCAATGTGATAGTACAAGCAGACAATGCCTACTTTCGAGGTGGATCCCAGGAGCCCGACTCCGATCTACGCTCAGCTCGACCGGTCAATTCGAGCGGCGATCGCTACGGGCGCGCTAGAGGCGGGGATGCAGTTGCCGACGGTGCGACAGCTCGCCGTCGAGCTGTCGATCAATGCCAACACAGTCGCCAGGGTCTACGCCCAGCTCGAGCGGGATGGGATTCTGGAAACCAGACGCGGAGTAGGCACTTTCGTTCGCGAGGTTCCGACGCCGCAGGCAGCCCGGACGCACCGCGAGCGGGAGCTGCGCGAGCTCATTAAGCGTTTCGTTGGCGACGCAGCGTTGTTGGGATTCACTTTACCCGAGCTACTGACTCAGCTCAGAAACGAGGAGAAGAAATAAATGCCAGGCATGGACGAAGTTCTCGCAGCACGCCGCGCCGCGCGGGCTTCGCGGTCGCAAGGGCGTCTCAATGTCGTAGCTGTTTTCATTCTGCTCGCCTCGATAGTCATCGGGCTCGCGATGACTGCCGGCACGCAGAACCCAGGCTGGCTGGTGATCTGGGCGCTCGTCGGAATCATCTTCGCCCAGTCCCCGAAAATCGCCAAGCAGTGGGAACGAGCGATCGTACTACGTCTTGGGAAGTACATCGGAATGAAGGGGCCCGGGCTCTTCTGGATTACTCCTTTCGTCGAGACGGTTTCGATCTATATCGACCAACGTGTGGTAACGACCAGCTTTGCGGCGGAAGAGACCCTGACCTCCGACACGGTGCCCGTAAACGTTGATGCCGTCCTCTTCTGGATGGTGCACGACTCCGAGAAGGCCGCGCTCGAGGTGCAGGACTACACCCAGGCCGTTAGCTGGGCTGCGCAGACCGGTCTCCGCGACATCATCGGCAGGACCTCACTGAGCGAGCTGCTGCGTGGCCGCGAGCGCATCGAAGCCGAGTTGCAGAATCTCAT
>JBKPDS010000232.1:0-18904 GCA_046727995.1 Gemmatimonadota bacterium | reverse complement strand
GGTCGCGCAAGGATACAAGGACGTCAAAGATCCAAGCGCTTTCGTAGCGCTGGATCTCTTCGAGGATAACGCATCCAAGGCAAGGCGACGCATTCTGGTGTGGACGACTACACCGTGGACGCTTGTCTCGAACGTCGCGCTCGCCGTCAGTCCCGCCCTCGAGTACGTCGAGCTGCGTAAGAGGAAAGGCGAGGACAATGCGACGATCATCCTTGCGCTCACCCGCGCACCGGCGGTACTCGGCGAAGACTACGCCGCGCGATGGGAAACCATGCGCACGTTCCGGGGGGCTGAGCTGGTCGGCAAGACCTACAAGCGCCCGCTCGACTGGGTCCAGTACAAGGACGGGAAGCACGAGCTGATCATCGGCGAAGATTTCGTCTCGGCAGAGGAAGGCACTGGGGTCGTCCATATGGCTCCCGCATTTGGCGCCGACGATTACGCCGCCGGACAGAAGCACGGCCTCGCCTTTCTGCAGCCGGTCAATCTACGCGGTGAGTTTCCGAGTACGATGCCGCTTGTCGGCGGAATGTTCGTCAAGGATGCCGATCCCGTCATTCTCGAGGAGCTGAAACGACGCGGTGTTCTCTGGAAGTCGGCCCAGTTCGAGCACGCGTATCCGCACTGCTGGCGGTGTGAGACGCCACTCCTCTACTACGCCCGGACGTCGTGGTTCGTGCGGACGACCGAGTTCAAGGACGCGATGCTGGTGCGGAACGCCCGCGTCGACTGGCATCCACCGGAAATCGGCGCTGGCCGCTTCGGCGAATGGCTCACGAACAACATCGATTGGGCAGTTTCGCGTGACCGCTACTGGGGCACGCCACTGCCGATCTGGGTTTGCGAGAAAGATGACTCGCACGTCGAGGCAATTGGCGGGTATGCCGAGCTGGCCGAGCGTGCGGGCGTCAAGCTGGGCGACAAGTTCGATCCGCACAAGCCGTTCATCGACCGCTACAAGCTCAAATGCAAGTGCGGCGGCATCATGAAGCGCACGCCGGAGGTGATCGACGCCTGGTTCGATTCGGGATCGATGCCCTTCGCCCAGTGGCACTTCCCGTTCGAGAACCGCGAAAAGCTCGAGCGTTATTATCCGGCCGATTTCATCGCAGAGGGGATCGACCAGACCCGCGGCTGGTTCTACTCGCTGCTGGCGATCGCGACGGGACTTGGCGATGCACTGCCCAACAATTTGTTGGCGCACGAGAGCCATTCCGCGGCTGAAGACGATACAGCGCCCTATCGAGCCGTCGTAGTCAACGATCTGGTGCTCGACGCCGAGGGCCAGAAGATGTCGAAGCGGGTCGGCAACATCATCGATCCGAACACGGTAATGCCGCGTTACGGCGCGGATGCGGTCAGGCTGTTTCTCATTACCTCGAGCCAGGTCTGGACCCCGCGTCGTTTTGACGAAGCAGGGATCCGCGATACGGCCGGCAGATTCCTCCTCACGTTCAAGAACGTGTACAACGGCATCTTCGCCGAGTACGCGAACTTCGGCTGGGCTCCGTCAGATGATGATCCGCCGCCGGCAAAGCGTCCGCTGCTGGACCGGTGGATACTGTCGCGGCTGGCGACCGTCGAGGCCGAGGCTGACAAGCTGCTGGAGCACTACGAAGCGACAAATGCGGCAAAGTCGGTGATGACGTTCTTCGACGAAGACGTCTCGAAGTGGTACGTACGACAGAGCCGTCATCGGTTCTACGACGTCGATAGCGAGGACAACCGCGCCGCGTTTGCGACGCTGCACGAGATCATCGCCGTCACCTGCCGGCTGCTGGCGCCATTCGCGCCCTTCATCACTGACTGGGTGCACCGAGAGGTCACCGGGACGTCGGTGCACCTGGCCGCCTACATCCGTGAAACTCCGGTGGAGGTAGACGTCGATCTCGAACGGTCGATGCAGCACGTGCGGACGCTGGCGACCCTCGGGCGGGCGGCGCGCGAGGATGCCGGGGTAAAAGTACGCCAGCCGCTATCGCGAATGGTCTGTGTAGTTCCGTTACACGGTGTGGTGCCGGGCGCGGCCGAAGCGAGGGCTGCGGGGGTGCTGGAGGAGCTTAGCCCTCTGCTGGCAGCCGAGCTCAACATTAAGAAAATCGAGTTCATCACAAGCGCCGCCGACCTAGTAACTTTAAAGGCTCGGCCGAATTTCCGTTCGCTGGGTAAAAAGTTCGGCAAGGAAACGCCGCTCGCTGCCGAGGCCGTCCAGGCTTTGACGAGTGAAGCGCTGAGAGATTTCGAGGCGGGAAAGCCTCTGTACGTTTCGGTCGGAAATGATTCGCATCAGTTGAGCGCAGAAGATCTGACCGTTGTCAGAAGTGCTTCGGGCGACATGGTAGTAAAGGAGGAAGCCGGTTATTTTGCCGCGCTCGATCCGACAGTGTCGCGGGAGCTGAGGCTCGAGGGTCTTGCTCGCGAGCTCGTGAGCCGGATTCAAAGGCTGAGGAAGGAATTGGGTTTCGCCGTCAGCGATCGCATTACGCTTTTTGTCGGCGGCGGTGCAGAAATTCAGGAGGCAGTGAAGGCGTTCCAGAAATGGATCGCCGATGAAGTACTCGCCGTGAAAGTCATAATCGGCGAGCGAATCGAAGGAACACACGCGACGCAAACGTTCGACCTTGATGGCCAGAACGTGGAAGTCGCCTTGGAGAGGGTTGTTTAGCAATGGCAACAGCAGCCAGCAGCAAGAAAACGAAGGCGAAGGCGATGCCGAAAAAAAGCCTGCAGCACTTTGAGAAACGTCTCCTGGAAGAAAGGAAACGTGTCCTCAAGGAGCTTGGGCATTACGACGAGACATTCGGGTCGACCCCTCAGGGCGCCGACGGCGATCTAAGCGCGTATTCGTTCCACATGGCAGATCAGGGCACCGACGCCATGGAGCGGGAGAAGGCATTTCTCTTTGCCAGCCAGGAAGGACGCTTTCTCTGGCACATCGATGAGGCGCTGCGCCGGCTTTATCGAAACCCGGAACAGTTCGGCAAGTGCCACAACTGCGGCAAGGACATCAGCTTCGAGCGCCTCGACGCGCTGCCGCACGCCAGGTATTGCATCGAATGCAAACAGCGCGAAGAAGATGGAAAGCGGCAAGCCTAATCCTCCCCTTTTCTGGGGGACGCTGGTTCTAATCGTTGCGCTCGATCTGGTCACGAAGCTCATCGCCGCCGCGACTCTATCGCCGCAACACATCCCGCACGAGATCATCGGCGACCATCTGCGCCTGACGCTGGTCTACAACCCGGGAGCCGCGTTTGGGCTCAATCTCGGCATCTACTCCCGCTGGATTTTCATGGCGCTGACAGCGGGCGCGCTGGTCATCCTCGGCCGTCTGTACAGGGCGACGAGGCAGGGAGATTTCCTCCGCACCATTGCACTGGGACTGGTGTGCGGCGGAGCCGTCGGAAATCTCATCGATCGCCTGCGCTCTTCGGCCGGGGTCGTCGATTTCATCGATGTCGGGATTCGAGACCTGCGCTGGCCGACGTTCAACGTCGCCGACATGGCGGTTAGCGTAGGGGCGTTCCTGCTGGCCTGGGTGCTGTGGGGCGAGGAGAGGTCGTCGGCCCCGGTCGTGGCAGCCACACCCGTATCGGACAATCCGGCGGAGAGTTAGCCTCTGAGTTACACGAGGGAGTTTTCCGTCGAGGCGGACAGCAATGTCCGCCTCGATCTCTTTATTGCACAGCGAGCTGAGCTCTCGAGGACGCAAGCGGCGACCCTTATCGCGCAGGGTCATGTCCTCGTCGACGGCCGCCGCGAGAAGGCGAGCTACCGGCCTGAGGAAGGGGAGCTGATAAGGATCGAGATCCCCAGGGTTGAAAAGCGAGTCATCACCGGCGAATCGATACCGATCAGCATCGTCTACGAGGATGATTCACTGCTCGTGGTCGACAAGCCCGCCGGGATGGTGGTCCATCCGGCGCCCGGCAACTGGAGCGGAACCCTGGTCAACGCCTTGCTGGGACGCGGGGGCGAGCTGTCGAAGGAGGGGGACGCTGAACGGGCCGGGATGGTTCACCGGCTCGACAAGGAGACTTCCGGCCTCCTGATTGTGGCCAAAACAGATAGAGCGCACCGGTTATTGAGCGGGGCGCTTGCTGCCCGCCGTGTGGTCAGGCGCTATGCGGTCATGATTTGGGGTCACCTCTCGTCGGACTCCCTCACGATCGACAAGCCAATAGCCCGCGATCCACGAGACCGGAAGCGCATGGCAATCGTCAATAAAGGTCGGCCGGCCAAGACCGACCTCATACGCCTTGCTCGGTTCGATGCGGGGGACCTTCTTCGTGCCCATCTCCATTCCGGACGGACTCACCAGATCCGCGTTCATCTCGCGTCTATCGGCCATCCTGTCATGGGCGATGACGTGTATGGAGGGGGCGGAGGACGTCGTGTGGCCGGACTTCCTCCCAAGCGGCACTTCCTCCACGCGGCCTGGCTCGCGTTCAATCACCCAGTGACGGGCAAGCCACTCGATTTTCGCTCGCCTCTGCCCGAGGATTTGCGTAGCGCACTCGCCACGATTGCGGGGGAGCACGCGCTTCCCGCCGGCGTGGATCCACTCGTTGTGCTTCGGTTCTATGAGTGACGCCGTCGCCCTGCCGCCAGAGGAGGTATTAGCCGAGGAGCCGCAGGTACCCACCAGGCGGCTGCTGGTTTTCGACCTGGGCGGCCACGGCTACGCCTGCGACATGGATGCTTTTCGCGAGATAGTCCCGACGCGTGAGATGACTCGGCTGCCTGGCGCCCCGGTAACCGTGTGCGGGCTCATCAATCTGCGTGGAACGATTGTGACTGTGATCGACGGCGGCGCGGCACTTGGCAAGCCGGCGTTCAAGAGAGCGGAAGGTTTGATCCTCCTCGCCGATTATCAGGAGCGATGGGTTGGAATCGGAGTCGATGATGTGCGTGACATTCAGGACGTGCCGATAAATCTCTTCGCGTCTCCAGGCGAGACGGGGATTTCTCTGGCTGGTGCGGTAACGGGAGCAGTCGAGATCGATGGCGAGCGGGTGCTCGTTCTCGACATCAAGACGGTGGTTCAGCAAGTAATCGGACAAGGGAGGTAGGGTGAGCAGCACTGTGCTGGTTTGTGATGATGCCGTGTTCATGCGGACAATGGTCAGCGATATCTTGTCCCAGGCCGGATTCACGGTCGTCGGCGAGGCGGAGAACGGCAAGCAGGCCGTCGAGAAGTACCAGCAGCTGAAACCGGATCTGGTGACGATGGACATCATCATGCCGGAGATGGGCGGCATCGAAGCGGTCAAGCAGATAACGCAACTCGATCCAGCTGCCCGGATTCTCATGTGCAGCGCGATGGGCCAGCAGGCGCTGGTACAGGAAGCGTTGCAGGCGGGGGCTCGTGACTTCGTGGTCAAGCCATTCCAGCCAAGCCGCGTTCTCGAAGCCGTGCAACGGGTGCTCGCGTAAGTGGACACCGGCCGCTACGCCAAACTCTTTCTCTCGGAGAGCCGCGAAAGTCTCACCGAGATCAACAACGCGCTGCTCGAGCTGGAGCGCGGTGGCGGGGAAGCGGCCGTTGCCAGACTTTTTCGCGCCGTCCACACGATGAAGGGAATGGGAGCGGCGATGGGCTACGCTTCGGTGGCCGATCTTTCCCACGAGCTGGAGACCTTGCTGGACAAGGTCAGAAACGGAGAGCTCGTCGTCGGCCGGCCGGTGATCGACACGCTCTTCGCGGGCGTGGACGCGTTGGAGCAAGCTGTGGATCTGGCTACCGCCCCGACTCCTCAGCAGCTGGATGTCACCAAAGTCATTGATCGCATTCGCCAGACGGCGAGCCCTGAGGAAGTTCCCCAGACTTTCACTTCAGAGTTCGCCATCGCTGGCGGTGAGAAGAAAGCCCCGGCGCCCGGCTCGGACGCGCCGCTTCCTCAGGCAAACCAGAAGGCGCCTCGTCATATCCGCATCGAGTCCAAGCGGCTCGACACTCTGATGAACATGGTGGGAGAGCTGGTGATCGCCCGCGATCGCATCGCCAAGGTCGCCGAGCGACTTGGCGACGACGAGCTGTCGGAATCCATTCTTCGTGCCTCGCAGATTCTGGCCAATCTGCAGAACGAGATCATGACCAGCCGGATGGTTCCGGTCTGGCAGGTTTTCGAGCGATTCCCGCGCGTCGTCCGCGATACTGCCAAAGCGCTTGGCAAGGAAGTCGAGTTCAAGATCGAAGGCCGCGAGATCGAGCTCGATCGCTCCATGCTCGACGAGATGGGTGAGCCGGTGCTGCATCTCCTTCGCAACTCACTCGACCACGGCATCGAGACTCCGGCCGAGCGAGAGAAAAATGGCAAACCTCGCGTTGCGACATTGATCCTGACGGCGGAACGCGATCGCGCCACGGTGTTGATTCGCGTCACCGACGACGGACGCGGCATCGATCAAAGCCGGGTATTGCCGCGCGCGAAGAAGATGGGCCTCATCGGCAGCGATACCACCAAGCTTTCCGAGCAGGAGCTGGTGGCAATCATCGCCCGGCCCGGATTCTCGACCGCCGAAAAGGTGACGGAGATCTCCGGGCGCGGCGTCGGTTTCGACATCGTCGCCAACCGGGTGCGAGCCCTCGGCGGATCGCTCGAGGTACACACCGATGCCGGCCTGGGCACCAGTGTCAGCATGCGCCTGCCGCTGACACTCGCCATCTCGCGCGCGCTCCTGGCGAAGGTCCAGAAGGAGACCTACGCCATTCCGCTCACGCACGTACTGGAGACGTTCAGTCTTTCCAAGCCGATGTTGCTGGAATCAAAGGGGCGGCTGGTGGTGGCTATCCGCGACGATCTATTTCCGGCGATCTGGCTTCGTGAGCGTGTCGGCCTGCCGCCGACGGAGAGCGCTGCGACAGGGCAGGTCGTGCTCATCGAGCTCGCCGAGCGCAAGGCAGCGCTGATCGTGGATGAATTCGTTGGACAGCAGGAAATCGTGGTCAAGCAATTCGACGGCGTGAATGGCAGCAAAACTCTCTTCAGCGGCGCGACCATTCTTGGCGATGGCTCGCCCGCGCTCATCGTGGACGCTTCCAGTCTCCTCTGAAATGACCAATCCCCGCAACACACCGAGTGGCGAGAGCGGCACCACGCTCCTGAGCACCGCGCGGCTCGACGCGCTCCGCGAAGTCGCGAACATCGGCGCCGGCCATGCTGCCACGGCGCTTTCGACCCTCACCGGCACGCGCATTATGATCAGCGTGCCGATGGTGAACGTCGTGCCACCCGGCGATTTCGTCCCCGAGCTCGAACCGGGTGTGGAGATCGTCGCTGTGCAGATGGCAATGAACGGTGACATCGGGGGCCAGACTGTCTTCCTGCTGGCGATCCCTGCCGGGCTCAGACTCGCCGAGCGCATGCTGCGGCGCAAGCGCGGCACATCACCCAGTCTTGGAAAGCTCGAGCAGTCCGCACTCAACGAAGCCGGAAATATTCTGGCGGGCGCGTATCTTACGGCGCTCAGTGAGTTTCTCGACATGCGGTTGATGCTCTCGCCGCCGCGCCTCACCACCGGCGAAGCTGGAATCGCGCTCAGCACACTCGGCGATCACGCGCCGCGAGTAGAATCGCCGATTCTGTGCGTGGAGACCGAGTTTTTCCTCGAGGAGCCATCGGAGAGCCTGCATGGTTTCTTCCTCCTCGTCCCCGATCCGAAAGCATTCGACGCCATCTTTCGCGCGGTGCGAGTAGAGTAGTCTCATGAGCCCAGCGGCAACTGCCCGCCCATCGGCAGCCGCGCACGGCGGTGAGATCGACATTCTCCGATCGTTCGCTCGTCGAATCGATCCATCGGATGCGGGCGCCTACAACAATCTCGGAGTCTTCTATTTCAGAAAAGGACTCACCGAGGAAGCCATTGCCGCGTTCTCGCGCGCACTGGCGCTCGACGAGCGCATGGGTGTGGCCCGCCGGAATCTGGAGATCGCTTATGGCGAAAGCGGGATTCTCGAGCGCCGGCTGCAGGAGCTCGAGGAGCGGCTGCGCACCAATCCCGACGATCTCGAAGCCCTGGTTCAAAGCGGCATAGCCGAAAAGACAGCCGGGCGTCTCGAGCGCGCGCACTCGCTGTTCCAGCGGGCGATCGAAAAAGAGCCGGACAGCTCCGTCCTCCACTTCCTGCTGGCTGAAACGCTCTACAATCGCGGTCTGCACGAAGAAGCAATGCGCTCCGTAAAGCGGTCGATCGAGCTGAACCCAGAGAATCCTGATGCTCTTTACCTGATTGGATTCATACTCGGCGATCTCGGCCGCGGTGAGGAGGCAGCGGAGGCGAACCGGCGCGCGGTGATGCTCAATCCCACGCTCGTACGGGCGCAGGCGAATCTGTCGCTGGAGACCTACCGGCACGAGGCGACTCCGAGTCATCCGCGAAGGACCTCCGCCAGCGCGCACATCACTCTTGGCCGCGCGCTGCGCCAGAAGGGCTACTTCCAGGAGGCGCTTCGGGAGTACGAGAAGGCGATGGAGGGGGGTGAAGGCAACGCCGAAGTGCTGATGGCGATGCTGGAATTGTATCTGCTGCAACGCAACACCGGCGCTGCCATCGCCACCGCGGATCGCTTCGCCCGCGAATTCTCCGCCACCGCAAAAACGTGGAACGGGCGCGGTGTCGCGCTCCAGCTCGAGGGCCGTCACGCTGAAGCGGAGCAGAGCTACGCTCGCGCGCTGGAGATCGACTCGAGCTATCCGTTCGCGTACAACAATCTTGGCGTCCTGCTCTGGCACAAGAGCGACACCAAGGGCGCGATCAACTCATTTCGGCGGGCATTGCAAACTCCGAATCCGCCGGTGGAAGCGCGGCTCAACCTCGCGCTCGGACTGTTTCGCCGTAAGCACACCGAGCTTGCGCTCGAAGCGTATCGCCAGGTTCTGAGCACCGCGCCCGAGCATCCGGTGGCGTGGAACGGCATCGGGCTGATCCTGGTCGATCTCGAGAAGTACTCGGATGCACGCAACGCCTTCGCGCGGGCAATCCAGGCAAATCCGGACTTTGCCGAGGCTCATTACAACATGAGCTTCACACTCTCGAATCTTGGTGACTTCGCCGCTGCTCTGCGCGAGACCAAGAGGGCGTTGGCACTCGATCCGATGTACACGCCGCAGAAGCTGGAGCTGGCGATCGAGCTGCCACACGAGGAGATCCGCCTGACCGTTGCTCCGCCAATCACGGAGAAGGACGCGAGCGTCGATCACGTCGAGGATTTCCATTTCGACCCGGCCATCATCGCGGAGCTTTTCGCCGAGAGGCCTGCCCGCCTGACGCCGACGGGGCAGAGCGCGATGACGGGCTACACTCTCGCTCGCGATCTGATCACCAAGGGGCTGTACGATCGGGCGCAGGGTGAGATCGCGCGCGTGCTCGCCCGGGGCGGCGACAAGGTTCTGGGACTGGTGCTGGCCGGTGATGGCTTCGCCGCACAGGGTCTGCACGGCGAAGCGCTGGATCGGTATCGTCGCGCGCTGGACATGGAGCAGTCGAATCCGTACGCGCGCCAGGGCATGGCTCGCTCGCTGCTGGCTCTCGGCCGCGCCGAGGAGGCGCGTCCACACGCAGAAGCGCTGGTCGAAGCTGGAAGCACCGATATCAATCTCCAGCTGCTTGCCGCGGAGGCGCGCGTCGCATCGCTCGACAAACCAGGCGCGCGAGAGATTCTGATTATCCTCCAGAAAAGCGAGGCGCGCAACGCGATCGTCCTCAAGCGCGTCGGTGATCTGTACGCGGCGCTCGGCGACACGAACGAAGCAGTCGGCGCTTACCGCGGCAGCCTTGGCATCGACGAGCGACAGACCGACACCAGAATCGCACTGGGGCGGCTGCTTGCCAAAGCCGGCGATGACACCGCCGCAATCAGGGAGCTCGAAAGCGTTCTCGTCACGGCGCCCAATCACGATGTGGCAGTGGTGGAGTTGGTCGGGCCCTATCGCCGCACCGGTCGGTCGCGCAGCGCGCTGCCGCGCATCGTCGCACTCATTCGCCGCGACGTCTACCACTTCGCGGCACTGATCGCATTGGGCGAGATCCTGATCGACCTGGCGCGGGAGAGCGACGCGCTAAGGGCGTTCGAGCGAGTGCTGCGCTTCGACCCGAATCATTCCGAGGCGCTCCGCTACCGCCGGCTGCTTCTGCGAGGGCGCATCTGATGGCAATCGAAGGTCCGCTGCGCGAGCTCGGCATCCACGACGTCTTCCAGCTGCTCGACCTGAGCCGGAAGACGGGCGTCTTGCGCGTCCATTCGCCGGAGAGAAACAACGAGGGGAGTGTCTACTTCGATGCCGGCACCATCGTCGCCGCGACGATGAAGAGCAATCCTCACCTGCTGGGGACGATTCTCGAGCGGTCCGGAAAGGCGACGGCGGCCGACCTCGCGCGCGCTACCGCCATGCAACGAGCGGGCGACAAGAGAAGGGTCGGCGAGATACTCGTCGCCCACGGAATCGTCACCCCGCGCGACATCGACCGCTTCATGCGACAGCAGATCGAGACGGTGGTGTTCGATCTGATGTCGTGGTCGGAAGGATTCTTCTCGTTTACCGAGGAGCCGCCGCGACCAATCCGCAAGGACATCGCCGTCAGGGTCAGCACCGAGTCGTTGCTGATGGAAGGAGCGCGACGGATTGACGAATGGTCGCGCATGGCGGACAAGATCCCGGACGCGCGCGTCACGCCTC
The DNA here is from genome assembly GCA_046727995.1 of Gemmatimonadota bacterium. Lineage (GTDB taxonomy): Bacteria > Gemmatimonadota > Gemmatimonadetes > Gemmatimonadales > Gemmatimonadaceae > UBA4720. The sequence continues at coordinate 8,228 of JBKPDS010000232.1, read as the reverse complement.
GGCTCGCCCCGCTCGATGACGGACCAGAGTCATTCATAGACCTGCTGCCCCGCGAGTGGGAGGTGCTGTCGGTTATCGATGGCGAGAGGAATCTGCATGAGATAGCGAAACGGCTTGTCTTACCCGAATTCGAGGTCGCGAAGATCATCTACGGAATGTTGAGCACCGGGCTGATCGAGATCGCGCCGCAGGAACATGACGCCGCCAATGTCTGAGTCCGCGCGGACGCTCTTCGCCACCGCGATTGGCGAGGCCGAGCAGACTGCGTTGCTGCTCGACACCTCGGGCGTGCCATTGGCCGGCAGCTACATCGACAGCGGCGGTCGTGACATCTCGGGCGAGATCGGCGCCGCGCTGAGCGGCGTGAGCACGGAAGTCTCGCGGTCGATGCGGCTCCTTTCCATCGGTGGCTGGACCGCCGTCGTCGTCGAGACGGACGCGGCAACGATCGCGCTCGCTCCCGCGGCAGAGGACGCGGTCGTATTGCTGGCATCGTCATCGACCGTGCCGCTCGGCCTCGTTCGCCGGGTGCTGACGCGGTCGGTGGCGCTGGCGATCAATTGGATGCGGGGCCGCGTATGAGAGTGAGTCAGGTGGTCGCGACTCTGTCGCACGTTCCTGGCGTCGTGGCGGCGATGGTTGTCGGCGCGGCCGATGGACTGATTGTCGAGACGAGCGCGATGCTCAGCGCCACCGACGGGGCCGGCGATCCGAGGAAGCACACCGCAGCGCTGGCGGCCTATCTTTATGCGAAAGTGACCCGCGCTTCCGACGCGGCGCGTCTGGGCACGCCCGCCTTCATGCGCCTGGAAGCGGAGAAGGGGCACATCTGCGTCGTGGGAGCGCGCGACGTGGTACTCGTGACGATCGTCACTCCTGATGCCAATCTCGGACGAGTGAGACTCGACATGATGACGGCAGCCAAGGGAGACCAGTGACCGATCCAACAGTAGCTGAAGACTGGGTTGCAGCGCCGCTCAGACGCCTCAAGGAGGACGCGCGTCTGATCTCCGGCGTCCTGCTCTATCCAACGGGCCGCGCCGTCGGCCAGTTCGGCTTTTCGAATGCCGCCGACGTGATGTCGATTTGCGCCCTCACTTCCGCGATCAATGCATCGTCACGAGAGCTGGGACGTCAACTCGATGGCAAGCCGTTCTACGAGCTGCATCACGCCGGTGCCGATCGCCAGGTATTCATGGCACGCGCCACTTCAGGGGGCCAGGAGTTTCTCTTCGTCGGCGTCTTCGACCGCGAGAGCTCGCTCGGCGTCGTGGAGATCTATTTCGCCGAATTCCAGAAGGCTCTCGACAAATTGCGTCCGGAAAAGCAGGTGGCGACGCCCGCGCCAGCAGGCGATTTCGAGGGCGAGCTGAATCGGAGTCTCGACGCGCTCTTTGGTCCGATAGGAAAGCGCTAAGATGTCGGTCGTCAATTACGGCACGCGCGAGATCACGTGCAAAATCGTTTACTATGGCCCCGGCAGATCGGGGAAGACGACGAATCTGCAGCACGTCTACTCGAAATTGCCGGAGGAGCGCAAGGGGAAGATGGTCTCGCTGGCGACGGAGACCGATCGCACTCTGTTTTTTGATTTTCTTCCCCTCGATCTCGGCACGATCTCCGGTTTTGCGACGCGCTTCCAGCTGTACACCGTGCCGGGCCAGGTCTACTACGCCGCCACGCGAAAGCTGGTGCTGCAGGGAGTCGACGGAGTCGTTTTCGTCGCCGACAGCCAGTCGAGACAGCTGGCGGAGAACATCGAGAGTCTGCAGGACCTGCACGCCAATCTCGCCGACGAAGGCCTGGATCCGCGGACCATCCCGCTGGTGATGCAGTACAACAAGCGCGATTTGCCGGCAGGCGAAATCAGCGCCATCGCAGACCTCGATGGGACGCTCAATTTTCGCGGTGTCCCGCATTTCTCCGCGACGGCGATCACCGGGGGCGGCGTGTTCGAGACCCTCCGCAGCATCTCCACCCTGGTGCTCGCGCGCCTGAGCGCGCCGGCGACCAAAGGCTCCTGAGCGTGGCCAAGGAAGCCGAGAAGGAAGCGGAAGAAGATGGCGGCGAGTTTGCCGATTTCCTTGCCGATGTCAGCAAGGAGATCGCGCAGCGCGTCGAGTCGCTCGACAAGCGCGTCACGCCGGCGGCGACGGAGAAAAAGAAGCTTCGCACTCCGGTCGTTGCTGGCGCTGGTGTCATCGTCGAGTGGCCGAACGTCGCCGATCGGATGATCGAGGAGATGCGCTAAATGGCTATCAAAGGTAGCCTGAAGGAAGCGAGCCTCCCGGACGTCCTTCAGCTGCTGTCGATGGGAAAGAAAACCGGCTGCCTCGGCCTCTCCTTTCACGACAGCTTCGGCTCCATCTACTTCGACAACGGACGCATCTGTCACGCAGCGATCGTAAATCGCCCTCTCGACACCGAGAACTCGGTTTACACGCTGTTCACGTGGACGAGCGGCACCTTCAACTTCGAGCAGGGCGTCGAGCCGGAAGACGGCGCCGAGCGAGTTTCCGTGGATCCACAATCGCTCCTGCTCGAGGGCGCGCGTCGCGTCGACGAGTGGTCGTTGATCGAGAAGAAGATTCCCAGCTTCGACGTCGTGTTCAGCCTCGATCGGCCGCGCCTGATGATGAATCGCGATCCGCTGTCTCCGGAGCAGGAAGCGCTGCTGCCCCTGATCGATGGCCACCGCGACATCAACGGCTTGATTAGGGATTCCGGGCTCGGCGAGTTCGAGGTTGGTAAAGCATTGTACGGACTCCTGAACGCCAACTTTCTGCTACCCGTCGGTCGCAAGCGCACGACCCCGACGCTGCCCAGAAATGCCAGTCCTCTGGAGCGGCGCGAGCTGGCCAGCGCGTTATACAGGGCTGGCATGCACGACGAAGCGCTGCGCGAGTTCCGGGCGCTGGTCGAAGAGGCAACCGATCCGGTGGCGTCCTTTCACGTCGGATTGATCGCGCTGCGGCAGAGGGAATGGACCGGCGCTGTGAACGCATTCATGACTGCGGCGCCAAACGCTGCCAACAAGACGGCTCTGCTCCACAACCTCGCAGTGGCGTACGAGCAACTCGGACAGCTGGAGAAGGCGCGATTGGTGATCGAACGCGCGCTCGGCTCCGGCGGCAGCGGGGATCCGCTCATCCAGCTCGAGGCCGCCGTCATCGCGCTGCGCCTGGCCGATTATCAGACGGCCAAGGTTCGTTTGAGCGAGGCGCGCAGTCTCTGGACATCGAATCCTCCGCCCGCGGTCTGGTTTCACTACGCAGCGCAGGTGGCTGCGGTGACGGATGATCCCGATCGCGAGATGCTGTTGCTCGCCGCAGCTACCGAAACCCATCCAGAATCGCCGGTGCTCCTCAACAACCTGGCCGCTGCGTATCTGAAGCGTGAGGATTTCGCCAATGCGCGCGACGCCGCAGAGAAAGGCCTGGCGTTGGCCCCTGAGCTGCCGCAGCTGCGCCGCAACCTTTCCGCCGCGCTGGAGGGAATAGCGCAGGTCGAGCGGAAGGGTGGCGAACCATCAGCTCGTTCCTGAGCGCGGGTATGGTTTACGGCGACGAAGCGGGTTTCCGCATGCTGACGGAGAAGATCACACGCGATCGTGGTTTCCGTTGCTCCAGTTACAAGGACAAATGCCTGCGGCGACGCATCGCGGTGCGGATGCGGGCAAAGGCGACGACGAGTCCTGTCGAGTATGCGAGCATTCTCGACCACGATCCGCGAGAGTACGATCGGCTGATTCGGTCGCTCACCGTCAACGTCACCAAGTTCTTCCGCAATTGGGAGACGTACTCGGTCATCGAGAAGAAGGTGATTCCCGCGTTGTGGGAGCGCAGCGACGAACAGCTCCGGGTCTGGAGCGCGGGGTGCGCGTCGGGAGAGGAGCCGTATTCACTCGGCATCCTCATGCACAAGCATGCAAAGGAGACCCGATCGAATTCCCGTCTCGACAGCGTCTCTATTCTGGGAACGGACATCGACGGCGAATGTCTCGGCGAAGCACAACGCGCCTTCTACGCGGAATCGGCGCTGGGCGATACACCGGCTTCATTGCGCAAGGACTATTTCCCCGAAATGGCGGGGCTGCACACGATGCTGCCGGAAGTCCGACGCCTGGTGACGTTCGAATGCAACGATCTGCTCAACCACCGGCCACCAATGGAGGATGTTCACCTGCTGGTGTGCCGAAACGTCATCATTTACTTCGAGCGTGAAGCCCAGGACGCGCTGTTCGAAGAGTTCCATCGCGTGCTGGCGCCCGGTGGATTCCTCGTGCTCGGAAAGGTCGAGTCGCTCCTCGGCGATGCGCGGAGCTTGTTCGCGCCTGTCAATGCGCGCGAGCGCGTCTTCCGAAAGGCGTAAAGTGGCGATGGCTGAACCGACCGACAAAAACACCACCGTTCTCGTGGTTGACGATAGCGCTTTCATGCGCCGCCTAATTGCCGAGCTCGTGGAATCGAACGGAAAATTTCACGTGGTCGGCACCGCGGGTGATGGGATCGAGGCGTTGCAGAAAATCCGCGAGCTCAAGCCGGACGTCGTCACTCTCGACATCGAGATGCCTCGTCTCAACGGGCTGCAGGCGTTGGAGCAGATCATGGCGGAGATGCCGCGGCCGGTGGTGATGCTGAGTGCGGCGGGCTCCGAGCTGGGCAACGAAATGACGCTGCGCGCTCTCGAGCGCGGCGCGCTCGAGTTCGTGCGCAAGCCATCGGGACCGGTGAGCATCGACCTCTCGTCGGTGCGCGAGCAGCTGATGTCGGCGCTCGATGCGGCGCGGGCGGTGAACATGAAAGGGATTCGCGCGCCCGCCCCGGCTCGCCAGGCACCGCATGCGGAGGCTCCGCCGCGGAAATCGGCCGACGCGGCAACGAGAGTGGTGGCCATCGCGGCGTCAACGGGCGGTCCGCGCGCCCTGGCGGAAATCATTCCTCACCTGCCCGAGGAATTGGGGGCGGCGGTGGTGATCGTCCAGCACATGCCGCGCGAATTCACCAGGTTGTTGGCACAACGTCTCGACGCGATGAGCGAGCTGTGGGTGGCGGAAGCGATCGACGGCAAGCTCCTGCGCGAGAATCGGGTTTATGTGGCCCCGGGTGGCTATCACATGACGCTGGGTGGGGGTGCGGGAAACGCGTCCATCCACCTCGACACCGCGGCGCCGATGTGGGGCGTGAGGCCGGCGGCCGACCCGCTTTTTTTCTCGGTGGCGGACACATTCGGTCGTGCTGCAATCGGTGTGGTGCTGACAGGGATGGGAAGGGACGGCGCAGAAGGGCTGCGCAGGATCAGGCAGGCCGGCGGCGCAGGGATCGTGCAGGACCGCGAGAGCTCGATCATCTACGGAATGCCGCAGGCAGCGCTGGCGGCGGCCGGAGCGGACCGCGTGGCGACTGTGAACGAGATCGCTCCGCTCATCAAAGAGCTGTGCGTCGACAAGACGCGAGGTATTGGCGTGTGATTATGAAATCAGCGAACGAGGGATGCACCCACGATGCGTAGGATCCTAGTGACAGGCGCCGCCGGTTTCATCGGCAGCAATTTCGTCCAGTTCTGGGCGGAGCATCACCCAGCCGACAAGATCATCGGACTGGATGCGCTGACCTACGCCGGGAATCTGGCCAGTCTGGAGCCGGTCGCGAAGCACGAGCGATTCACCTTCGTCAAAGGTGACATCCGTGACGGCGACGCCGTGCGTGACATCCTCAAGCGTGAGGGTGTCGACACAATCGTGCACTTCGCCGCGGAATCGCACGTCGACAGATCGATCCACGGTCCCGATCCGTTCATCGACACCAATGTCAGGGGGACTCACGAGCTGCTGAAGGCGGCGCGCGCGGTGTGGACGGAAGATTGGTCCGGCGGAGCTCGGCGATTCCATCACATCTCGACGGACGAGGTCTACGGAACGCTCAGCCCGACCGCGCCGGCGTTCACGGAGGAGAATGCATACGCCCCAAATTCACCGTACGCGGCGAGCAAGGCGGGGTCAGACCACCTGGTGCGCGCATACCATCACACCTACGGGCTGCCCGTCACGACGACGAACTGCTCCAACAACTACGGTCCGTTTCACTTTCCGGAAAAGCTGATACCTCTGACAATTGTGAACGCGCTCGACGGCAAGCAGTTGCCGGTCTACGGCGACGGGCTTCAGATTCGCGACTGGCTGTACGTGCGCGACCATTGTCGCGGCATCGAGAGGGTGCTGGAAAAGGGGCGCCTCGGAGAGACGTACAATCTGGGCGGAAATGCGGAGCGGAAAAACCTCGACGTCGTCAAGGCGATCTGTGCTCACATCAACAAGATCTTTGCAGCGGACGAGAAGACTCGCGAGCGGTTTCCGAAATGTCCAGCTGCCCTCGGCGGCGACACCGCGGAGCTCATCCAATTCGTGAAGGATCGGCCGGGCCACGACCGCCGCTACGCGATCGATGCGATGAAGGCCACCCTGGAGACCGGTTACGGGCCGTCGGAATCATTCGAGACCGGCCTCCTGAAAACGGTCAAGTGGTATATCGCGAATGAGGGCTGGTGGCGGGCGGTGATGGACGGATCTTACCGGGATTGGGTCGAACTGAATTACGCGAGTCCCAAGCGATCGAAGTAGGATCGAGGGGTCCGGACCAACTGCCCAGTCCGGACTCCGGACTAATTGAGGGGTCCGGACCCATTTCGGAGTGCGGACCATGGGCGATTTCACTGCAAAGCTTTTCGCAGGCGTGTCCTCGATCCGAACTCTTCAATCAGTCCGAACTCCGGACTACTGTGTTAGTCCGGACCCCTCCGCACTTAGTCCTGAGTCCTCACCGCGCAGCCTCTTGGGTTGACAGCCATTTGGGAGCGCCCTAGACTCCCTCGCTTATGGCCAAAACTGATCTCGCCAGTGGGCCGCGCACCGGTTCGCGTCGCTCCTGGCTTTATTGGACTATCGCAACAATAGTGTTGCTCGCCGGCTTCGCTGACCTGGCGCGAGGCGGTGAAACGCTGGCTCCGATTCTCCTGGTTATCGGGTATTGCGTGCTGGTCCCGCTGGCCATTCTCCGATGAGAAGACGGGCTCGGTTTCTGCACCGGGCGAGTAGCTCAGTTGGTTAGAGCGCCTGCCTTACACGCAGGATGTCGGGGGTTCGAGTCCCTCCTCGCCCATTAGGAATCAAGGGACCCACGGATTGGGAGGTGGGGTAAGAATGTTTACCGTTTTGGAGGTTAAACCATTGCAGGTAAGTCTACGTCATTCAGGTCTCATCCTCGCTGCCGTCGCAACGATGGGATCTGCCCCGTTGGTGGCGCAGAGTACCAAAACTGGCGACCGAGTCATGATCCCGACGCTTCAGAGCTCGGACAAGGATCTCGGCGTCCAGGCCGCTGAAGCCATCAGAGGTCAGCTGACAAAGCAGACCAATATTCGCGACCTCGTAGTCGTCCCGAAGGCCGACATCAACAACAGTCTTCAGTCATCGGGTTACTCGACTACGGAAGCGCTTGCACCGGGCGACGCCAAAGCGTTGGCGACGCTGGTCCGCGCACCACAGTATCTCGAGGGGTCCGTCACCCGGACTCCGACCGGCTACAAAATCGATTCGCGCCTCATCATCTCGCGCGACATGACCAAGGGCCAGGTGCTGCCGACGGCGCAGGCAGGCAAATTGGACGACGCGGCGAGTCAGGTCGCCAAGTCAATCAGGGACGCGCGTCGCCAGCTGGCAGATGAAGAGACCTGCCACAACGACGTATCGCAGGGCAAGTATCAGGAAGCAGTGGCAGCAGCCCGGAAGGGCCTCGCCGGTTATCCAAACGCCAACATCCTTGGCGCGTGCCTGGCCGAGGCGTATAACGGGCTCAAGATGCCGGATTCCGTGATCGCGGTCGCCGAGCGCATCCGCGCCAACGATCCGCGCAACATCCCGGCGCTGAAGATGCTCGCCGAGGCGTACGGGACCAAGCAGGACGTTAGAAAGCGGTTGCAGGTACTCAGCGGTCTCGCTGCAGCCGATCCGACGAACATCCGCCTCATTCAGGACGTCGTTGCCGACATGGCGCGGTTGGGTCATCCCGAATTGGCTGTTCCGCTAATGCGCGATTTGCTGCAGAACAATCCGGGCGATCCGCAGCTGCTGAATCTGGCATGGCTCGTCTATCTGAACGCTGCCAGTACAGACACGGTTCAGGCGACACGTGCGAGCACATATGAGGCTGCTATCCAAGTCGGTACTGAGA
>JBKPDS010000231.1:0-14685 GCA_046727995.1 Gemmatimonadota bacterium | reverse complement strand
GGGACAGAAACAACCGACTCGGAGGAGAAATCGATAGTCCCGCGGCTTACGAGCTTGCCATAGCGCGCGTTCCCTTCTCAGCGTCGTGTGGAGTGTTTCGCGCTCACGGGACGATTGTGGATGGAAGATTTCGCCCTCCGCATTGAAAACGTTGGCGGTGGTGGTGTCCTTGAAGAACGAAATGACGCTCTTATCAGTGACAGAGGAAACGACTACCGCCGTGTCTTTGATCACTCGACTGACGTCACCATCACTCTGAACCCGCGCGTGCCGGTGACAAGCGGTGGAGATAATACCCGGAACCAACGAGCAGGACAGTGCGATGAAACGCGCGCGAACGGATCGCGCGCTACGCGCTTCGCCTCGACGCAGCGGGGCGCACTTCGTCCCTACATTCGGGAATGACGCTTGCCTGGCGTCACCCTCCGAGGAGACCATTCAGGGCGTTCAGAATTCCGTTTACTGCGGCGCCGACCCCACGATTCAGCAGGCTGGTAAGGGTGCAGAGCAACGTGCCGATGGGGCCTTCCGCCTTCGCGTCGACGTTGGCTGCGGTGAGGTCGACTGAGACGATCTGTCCGGCCGCGTCGATGTTTATCGGCGCCAGGTCAAGCGAGAGCACGCCACACTGACCGCCCGAGCCCGTCTTGCTGATACCCAGGTCGGTGGTGAAACTCTGGTTGACCGGTATGCCGAGCGCGGTGATGGTGCCCGTGATTGTTCCGGTCGCCTCCAACCCGCCCACCGCGTTCAGCGCCAACTGGGTGATTACGACTTGCCCGTTGAATACCGCGTCGCCGAGGAGTGGGATCGGCGTGCTGGTGATGTTGTTCAGCGTTAATCCAGTACCTCGGTCGAACTGAAATGACGGGTCGGCTGGCAGCGCTGGGCGCGCGGGCGAAGTGGGTTCATTACTGCACGCACCAGTTCCGAGGACCAGCGCAAGGAAGAGGATTGTCTTTCGCCCGCACATCTGTAACTCCAGCAAGTATCCATTGATGTGGGCCGCAAAAGCCATTCCGGGATCGTCACCTATGGAAATTTCGAAGATGCGCTGCGGGCCAGTGGAGTACGGTCGAGGTTAAGCGGGACGTTATTTCACTACCTCGTCGACGGCCGCGAGAAACGATGCCGGTAACGCCACGCCGAGTGTCCGCGCTGTCTTCATATTCACCGAGAGATAAGACCGTGTCGACGTGACGGGCAAATCACCGGGGCGCACTCCGTTGAGAATCTTGTCGACGTAGGTCGCAGCGAGATGAAACATTTCCGCCCCCCGCGGCCCGTAAGACATTAGTCCCCCGAGGTCAACGAAGTCACGTCCTGGGTAAATCGCCGGCAGATGGTGTCGCGCAGCGAGATCGATGATGCGGACCTGTGCGGCACGAGGTAGCACACCATTGAAGCAGACAAGTCCATCGGCTCCGTCACTCGCAATCTCGTCAAAGACGCGTGCGAAATCGCTCGTCGCGCTAACCGGGTAGCTCCGCACCCTTACCCCGACGTCCTTCCCCGTCTGCTCGGCCTCATCGTATTGGAGCGCGTGAGCGCCTGGCGTGGGTGCCGGAGACAAGATCGCGACCCGCGCGATGGTAGGCACAGCCCGTTTGAGAAAACGCAGCCTCCTGTCTATCGATCCCGGAGCGAGCTCCTCGATGCCTGTCGCGATACCCCCGGGGTGGTCCTGGCCCTGCATGTGCATTGCGCCAACCAAATCCGGCCCGCGTGCGACGACGATTGGCATCGCAGGATTGGCGTTATGAATTGCGATGGCAGCTGGAGTAGAACCGGCTACGATCAGCGCCACCTTGAGACGCGATAACTCGGCGATCAGGGCTGGATAGTGACTCGCTGTATCGTTTGCCGTTCGAATCTCGAGGACGTAATCCTTACCATCGACTCGGCCGAGCTCGCGCATGCCGTCCTTGAAGGCGGAGAGACTCGGACCGAGTTCCGGCAGTGGTCGAAGCGCGAGAACGCCAATGCGGGGATGGGCCGCGCTGGCAGTGTCAGCGCCCTTTTGCGCAAAGAGACCGGCTGGTGTGAAAACCGTCAGCGCGAGTCCGGCACACACCAGGGAACGCATGACTAAGCGGTCCAGCAAGAGACCAGCCGACATACGATACACTCACGGAGCATGACAGCCGACGACTGCAACTGCAGCGCCAATGCCTGAGAGAAGCGGAGCACCCGCAATAAATATCGAACGCGAAGGCGGATACTTGCCTGTCCGACGCGCAACAATGCTTATCCCCGGCACTGATCCTATGGCTGCACCGATTGCCGCCCGCAAAATCGCCGGAGTCCGAGCACAGCCTCGCTTCTCGGCGACTTCGACAGCTCCAAAAGTAGAACCCACAATAGTGCCGCCGAACCAGCCGATGGCGAAGCCTTCGTTCGCGTACAGGAAACAAGGGCCGAATATAAACCCCGGCTCATCTCCGTAATGACTTTGGCAGTATGCCTGGTCCACCAGCAATCCGGCGGAGCCGCCTAAGAGCGCGCCGAGAACTGACCAACCGACACTTTTTGCGGCCAAAGAGAAGTCAGATGGGCGAGTATCAGCGAGTTGCGTGTATCCGGAGGTCTGAACGCCGGCTTCGATTAAGCGCAGCTGCTGACAGCCGATCGGCCGCGCTAATGCGACCATCATACCCAGAGTGAGCGTGATTCCAATGCGTGACCATGTCATGCTGTTCTCCCGCGAGGTTCACGGGAGATGTTGTCTGCGCGCGAGCGTCAGAGGTATACGACAAATGACGTAGTCTTTGGCTGCGTCTACTGTCGTAGCGCCCGCTCGCTACGCCTGTTGAGCGGACTCCGCGGCATAGCTGTCCCATTCGACAGCATCGCCAACATGAATGACACCGCCGACGAGCACCTGGGCGAAAACACCACCCCTCCAATCCGGGCGCAGCGCTGCCTTCAGCCCTGGTGTCGCTTCATCCATGCGCTCGCACGGCGTCAGCTCGCCTCCGATCGCAAGTCGCGCATCTCCAATTGCCAGGACGCGACCTCGTGTGTGGGCGAGCCTGATTCCGCTGAGAAGGATATTCGCCCGGCGCAGCGCTGGATCCTTGTCGACGCCAAGCTCGTTCATGCACGCAACCCACGCCTCGGATTCGAGCAGCGTCACCTGCCGGCGTCGGCTTCGATCAACACTGCCCGCCACACCCTGACCTGTGACCAGCGTCGCCTCCGCCACGCTGTCCATTGGCCCGCGATGCGCGCGCTTGATCCAGATAGCTTCGACGCGGCCGGTGATCGACTAACCCTCGAGACCCACGCGCCGCACCATTTCGCGATATCGCGGGTCCTTCCTGATCGGATCGAGTCGCGGATGTGCCCGCAACATGATCAATCCAGATGAACGTTCCTCGACGGCGATCTCGAGCCAGCGGAACGCCTCGTCAATGTCACCAAGACTGGCGTGCACCACCGCGATCCCCCACGCCGAGACGACGCGTGTCGCCCGCGCCTCAGTGAGCTCGGCGAGAATCCGCCGCGCTTCCGCCTCGTTCCCGGCGGCCGCCTCGAGATGCGCCAATCCAAACGATGGGCCAGCAACGCCGCCCGACACCCGATTCGCCTCGTCCAGTTGCGCGCGTGCTTCGTCGAAGCGACCCAGCGCTTCAAGGGAGCGGGCGAGACCCGTGTGCGCACCGTCGAAGCGCGGGTCGAGCTCGATCCCCATACGGAAGTGGAACACCGATTTCTCATACTGGCGAGCGAAATAGTAGGCGTCACCCGCGCCGGTATAATTCAACATCGATAACGGGTCGAGACTCACCGACTTGCTCATCTCGACGAGTGCCTCGTCGTATCGCTCGAATGCATACAGCGCGCGTGCGAGCAGGTTGTGCGCACCGGAGTGACCGGGGTTGAGCTTGATCGCTTGCTGCAGCGCGCGAAGTCCACCGGCAATGTCGCCGGTGTGCGACAGAATCATTCCCATCGATACGTGTGCATCGGCGAGCGAAGGATCCAGCTCGAGTGCTTTTTTCGCAGCGGCGAGCGCTTCGGCGGCGGCTTCGGCAGGCGGCGCCATCCCGCGAATCGCCCGGAAGATGTGGCAGTCGGCGAGCACCGTCCACGCCAGCGCCGATGTCGGATCGAGGTCGAGTGCCCGCCGCGCGTGACGCAGCGCCATTTCCAGAGCGCTCGGGGATCCTGCCGAGAAGGAGTGTCGGCTCTTCAGATACTCTAGGTGCGCTTCCGGGTTTACCGGCTCGCGACTCGCTAGCTCCCTCGCCTCCGTCGGAGTGACCTGAATTGCGATCTCTTTCGCGACCGTCTCAGCAAGCTCGCTCTGCAGTCCGAGCACGTCCTCGAGATCGCGGTCATAACGTTCGGCCCAGAGAGTTTCATCGGTGCGCGCGGAGATGAGCTGAACGTTCACGCGCACCCGATCGCCGACGAGCAGCGCCGAGCCTTCGAGCACCGCGTCGACGTTGAGCTCGCGCGCAATCTCGGGGAGTGATTTCTCGACTCCCTTGTACTGCATCACCGAAGTCCGCGAGATCACGCGCAGCGCCTTGACTCGCGCCAGGTCGGAGATGAGCGACTCCGTCATCCCATCGGCGAAGTATTCCTGCGCCGGATCTCTGGAGACGTTGCGCAGCGGCAGCACCGCGATCGAGCGGATGATATTGCGCGCCGGCAGGGGAAGGGCAGCGGTCGGCACTCCGTCGCGGATACCGCGCAGCGTCTCGCTCACCTGCGCCGCCGACGCGGGACGCTGTTCCGGATCCTTGCGCAGACATTGCGCGACCAGCCGGTCGAATGCCTCGGGCGCGTCCGGGCGCAGCCACACCACCGATGGCGGTGCGCTGCTGATGATGGCGAACATCAGCGCCTCGCTGCGGTCTCTCACGAACGGGCGCTGTCCGGTCGCCATCTCGAACAGCATCGCGCCGAGTGCGTAGACATCGGCACGCGCATCACCGGCGTCGCCCATCAGCTGCTCGGGCGCCATGTAGGGAAGCGATCCGACAATGGTGCCTGTCTCAGTCATTCTCCCCGCGACCCGGTCGGCGGAAAGAAGCAGCGCGATTCCAAAATCCAGAATTTTGGGATGACCGTCGGCAGTGAGGGCGATGTTGCCGGGCTTGAGGTCTCGGTGGAGAAACCCGTTTCGATGCGCGTTGTCGAGGGCGTCGGCGATGGCGATGCCGAGTGTGAGCACATCGTGCATCGGCATCGGACCAGAGGCGAGCCGCGATTCGAGCGTGCCGCCAGCGACGTATTCCATCACCAGGAACTCGCAGCCGCTGCGGGTATCGAAGTCGAAGATGGTGGCGACACCGGGGTGCGAGAGTCGCGACAGCACCAGTGCTTCTCGCCGGAAGCGCTCGCGACTGGTGGTGTTGCCGACCGTTCCGCGCAGCATCTTGATGGCGACATCCCGGTCGAGGTTGTCGTCGTGTGCTTTCCACACTTCGCCCATTCCACCTTCGCCGATACGCTCGATGAGTCGATAGCGGCCGAGGACGGTACCGGGTTCGATGGACAGGCTGCCGGTGGCGGTATTGCGCGCGCTAGCTGTCACGGGTTTGTGTCGGGGAAAGCAAGTTATCTTTGGGCGAGGACCAATGCAAAAATCGCTATCGAATGCGATCGACCGTCAGGAGCTGCTCGCGAGATTGGAGCGGCTGTCGCCCGAGTCCGCGCGGGTTTGGGGAACGATGACCGCGCATCAGATGCTCGCTCATCTGGCGGACTGGATGTCGATGGCGAAGGGCGAGCTGGAGACGGCTCGTATAAGAAGTGTGCTGCGCTATCCTCCGCTCAAGCAGCTGGCGATGTACTGGCTACCATTCCCGCGAAACGTGTCGACTGCTCCGGAGTTAAAAGTCCGGAACCCATCCGCGTGGGCCGTCGAGCGCGCTGCGGTGCGGGAACACGTGCAGTCGTTCGAGAATATCGATTTGAAATCGTGGCCCGAGCATCCGGTGTTTGGAAGGATGGACGCGAAGGCGTGGTGCGTATTCGGCTACCGCCACATGGATCATCATTTGAGACAGTTCGGGATCTGACGGGCACGTCAATGTGAGCCATGTCGTGCCTGCCACTCAGCTTCTTCGCGAGCCGCAGCAGCCGCAATCGTAGGACATTGGGCTGCGAGCGAGGCAGTGAGTGCGTCGCTCGAGATTCGACGAAACCACGCGGCCTCGCGAAGCTCGTCTTGCACGCGTGCATACTCGAGGCGCGCCTGGCCTCCGTTTGCAATGGCGAAGCTTGCTTCGGCGCAGTAGGCCTCGGCTTCAGCCGCCAGCCGCTGGCGGGGAGCAAGGCCGCGGATGAAGTGCACGACGGCGCCCTCCCGCCGACACTGAGTCGCGTGAGCGTCTTCGTGGGCGCGGGTGCGTGCGAGCGGAGAAGGAGACAGATCGGGATTGAAGCGCTGAACTGGTCCCAGGACTGGGTAACAGAAGGTGCGTCCATCCTCCCGTTGCCACATGGGCACGAGGAGGGGCAAAAGCAGCGCGGCGACAACGGTACCGACCAACACCAGTCCGATTCGGCGTACGATCACACGCTGCGACGACATTCTGTTCCGCGCCGTCAAAAGCGCAGCTGGCGATATACAATACTCACATCGCCCGTCTGACTCGGCACAACGTATGGAGGGCGCGGCGGAATCCTGACGCCAGGAATTACTGGAATGGTCGGCATTCGCGCCGCAAGATCGAAGTCAAGATTCTCACCCGCGCGAATCGACAACGCTACTGTCGCGCCGGTGTCGGGAACGGCCCAGTATTCCATGACCCAGTCGCGCGCTCGAAGACGGTATCGCGTAGTGTCAACGACGCGTCCGTCGATCGACGACGTCAGCACCTTGGCGCCGCGCGCGTGCATCACTAGCCCGGTGGTTCCTGCCGGCGCGCT
Source organism: Gemmatimonadota bacterium (assembly GCA_046727995.1). Classification (GTDB taxonomy): domain Bacteria; phylum Gemmatimonadota; class Gemmatimonadetes; order Gemmatimonadales; family Gemmatimonadaceae; genus UBA4720. The sequence continues at coordinate 7,797 of JBKPDS010000231.1, read as the reverse complement.
GACGTGGAGCACGACGCGCCTGATTCCGTCGAGCAGAGTGTCGCCGACTAACGATGCTTTGGGCGCCGCGAGTGGAAGGCGCGCGACCTTTCGGCCTGTGAATCGGCTCGAGTTGTCCGACAGGTAGGCCGTCCACTCGGGACTTGGCTCGTGCCTCCCCGCTGCGATGGCGTCGCGCGTCCAGGAATCTCTCGCACTTCCCAACGTACCGAGCCAGGCGTCGGTCGAATCAGCGTTCTCTGCATACACCAGCGCAGTGCGTAGCGGATGGTCCGCGCTCGGATGCACTGTGAGCGCGGCGATCGCAAGAAACACGACTGCACCACCGGCGAGCCATGGCGCGCCTGACCAGCGCGTGTTTCCGGCGATGAGCTCGAGCAGCGGCGCGAGTAGAAGCATGAGCAGAGACGCCGCCACACCGAGCGCGATCGCACCGCCACCGGCGACGCCGAGCATCACTACCGAAACACCGTAGAAGAAGCCGACAAGCATGAGAAGGGCGACGACGGCGGTCGCCCACTCGCCGATCTCGTGCCTGCGCCTCACGAGCGCCGCGCCCGCAGCGAACAGGAGTGGCCAGGTGAAGAGATAGCTGATGCCCGGGATTCGAATGGCGAGCTCCAGCGCGATGGCCAACCAAACGATGAGTGCGCCAACGTGGAGCCCGCGAGGAGTGGACCGTCGCTTGCCGACCGCATAACACGCGGCGGTCACCGAGAGGGCGAGCAACACGATGCCAGTCGCGAATAACCCACTCCAGACTGCCGGACCGGAGAGCATTCTCCCGACGGCCCAGGCGATGCCGCCGGAGAGCGCGATTGCGACCATCGCCGCCAGCCAACCAGTGACAACTCCCTTGCGGTCCCGCACCAGGAGAGCAATCACCAGAGCAAGCGCGATAATCGCGAGAGGAAGCTCGAGTCCCTGGGGATAAACGACGAGGCCGATGATCGGCAGGTCGAAGAACACACCATCCCCCGTGCGCGGGCGTGGCAGCGACTCGCTGGCGAAGGTTTTGGCCATGGCGAGCATCTGCGACCCGTGATGCTGGAGACTCCCCGGATTCAGGTGCGCGAGATCGTCGCGACTCGTGTGGTACCGCTCGACTCCGTCGGCAAACGCGAAGTTGAGACCCGGAAGGCCGAGTACCGCGGTCTCGGAGAAGTCCGTGTCATTCGGCAGTAGCCGATAGATCGTGGCGAACACCGATCCGGCCGTGGCGTTGCCGGCGGTGCGCAGCGCTCGAGCGGCGTCGAGATTGCCGGTGCCGGTCTCGAACATGAACGACCGGCCGCTGGTGCCCCGCGCCTCGAAGTTGAGTACGACGGCGACGTCCTTCGCCCACGGATGTTCTCGCACGAAGGCGGCGGCGCCGAGGAGGCCCGATTCCTCGCCGTCGGTGAACAGCGCGACGATGTCGTGCGCCAATGGTTGTTTTCGCGCTCGTAAGGCGCGCAGAGTCTCCAGCAGCGCGCCTGCCGCGGCGCCGTCGTCGGACGCAGCCGGTCCAGCCTCAACGCCGTCGTAATGCACCATTATCAGCACCGCCTTGCCGTTCTGATCGCTGCCCGGAAGGCGGGCCAGAATGTTCTGAACGCGTCCCGCCTGGCGATACCGCGTCCCGATGGCGGTCGCTTGTTGGATTTGCGGGCGCAGTCCGAGCCTGGATAGCTGATCGACGATGTAATCGCGCACGCGATCGTGATCCGCGGTGCCCATCGGATGCGGCCGCTGCGCGATTTGCACGACGTGCCTCAGCGCGCGCTCGGCGGAGAAGACCGTATCGGGCGCCGTCGCAGGAACAGGACGCGGGGGCCGGGCAACACGGAGAATCGAAGCGGCGCAGAGAAGGAGCGCTCCGAGTGCGACACCGATTCTTTTCAGCATCGCTCAGATTCTTGCGTTAGTCGCGGCTTCTTTTGCCCGCTTCGTCCACTGCCACAAGCCGGTGGTGATCTCGGCGGGCAGGCGATGCCCCGTCTGTCGCGCCAGCAACACGATTTGCCCGCGGTGATGCGCTTCGTGTGCGACGAGGTATGCGCAAACATGAACGACATCGACGGGCAGATTCACCCACGCCACTCCCGACGCCGGAATTCTGCCGCCACTCTTGATTCCGAGCTCGATCAAGTCAACGACGCCGCGACTGCTTTGCTCCAGCGCCGGCAACAGCTGTTCGCGAGTGACTGTGTGCAGGTTGACTCGCTTCGGCACTCGGACGCCGTGCCGTTGGCCGAGCATCTTGATCCACATGCAGCGGGCATTGTGAATGTGGCCGGCGACGGTGCGCACGCTGCGGCGCGACGTGCCACCAATCGGCATGGGCCACAATTCGGCGGGAAGATTCTCGAAGAAAAAGGCCGTCACCCGATTGCTCGTCTTCCAGGTGGCGACGACGGCGTCAGCGAGATCAACTGCCGTCATGCGCACGAAGGTAGTCCGCGATTTCAGCGTACTGTTTGCTGCTGCGATCTCCCTGGCCTTCACTGAGGTAGTGTTCCGCCCAGCCCAGCGGCGTGCCGCCCCAGGCGCTGTCTTTCGTGTGCAACTCAGCGCCGGCCTGCACCATTACTTCGACCGCTTCCAGAGAACCAGAGGCCACGGCGTGGTGCAGTGGCGTGCCATGAGAATAGAGATCTGCACTCGGCGCATTCAGGTCGACGCCGGCGCGTATCATTCGGCGCAGTGCGTCTGGCTGCCCGTTCAGTGCGGAGAGCACGAATGAGAACCGCTTCTGCTTCTCGTTTGCTGATGTCAAAAGGCGATCGACGTCGTCCCAGCGTCCCAGGCACAGCGCTGTGGCAAGCGTGAGTTTCGCCCCGCGCTTCACAAGATGCTCGGCGGCAGCAAAGTTCCCGTTCACCAGCGCGCTCTGCGGATTGCCGTCGGTGGCCGCGCCCGCGTCGACCAGCACGTCGATCAGTTCGATTTGTACGCCGCACTGGCGGGCGATCCAGGACCACGACACCAGCGTCAGCGCGTAATCGAGTTGCTCCTGGAGATTCGATACGCCCTGGCGACGAGCAGTGTCGATGATCGCGCGAGCCACCGCCGCAATGTTCGCCGGCAACTTGCCATTGCGCACCGGGTCCTCAGCCACGAACCAGAGCAAGTAGGGCCGCTGGAAGAATCCATCGAGCGCGCGACCAACTTTGTCGCGCAACCAGGATCCCGGAGACGCGAGGCGCTCGCGGACCAGCGCCGGGTTGGCTGTGATTAGCTGCTCCAGCTTTGCGACGTCGCCGTTGTCGATCGCTATGACCGCTTCGCGAAACTGCGAATCAAGCGAAGCCAGATTACCCTGCAAATTCATTGAACGCTCCCCAGAACGCGTCTCTCGCCAGGATAAATTCGCACCGTTATGGTGTCGCGGCGAGAAGGTTTAGCACAAATTCGTACGGCTATGTCCGCCCTGAAGGTATTGTGCAGCGCCGCGCTCATCTTTTGCTGCCTGGCCCCCGGCTCCAATAGCACGGAGCCCAATTTTCGTGTCATCGCATTCTTTACAGGGAAGGAGGATCCGGCGCATATCAGTTTCGTGCACGAAGCCGAGCGATGGTTTCCGGAGATGGCGGCCAAGTACAATTTCAGCTTCGACACGACGTCCAACTGGAACAACCTGAACTCAGGTTTTCTCTCGCGGTATCAGGTCGTCGTTTTTCTGGACACGCGTCCCGAGGATCCGGCCCAGCGAGCTGCGTTTGAGAACTACATGGAGCATGGAGGAGCGTGGATGGGATTTCACTTCTCCGGCTTTGCGCTGACGCCCTCGAAATATCCTGCGAACTGGGACTGGTACCACAACAAATTCCTCGGCTCCGGATCTTATGTCAGCAACACCTGGCGGCCGACGTCGGCGATCCTGCGGGTCGAAGACCGTCATCATCCTGCGACTCGCGATCTGCCGGAGACCTTCAAGTCGTCGCCAAGCGAATGGTACCGCTGGGAAAAAGACTTGAGGCAGAACCCGGACATCGACATTCTGATCTCCATCGATTCAACCAGCTTTCCGCTGGGCACCGGGCCCAAGCCGCAGGAGATCTGGCACAGCGGATACTATCCCGTCGTCTGGACCAACAAGAATTACAGAATGATCTACTTCAACATGGGTCACAACGACATCGACTACGAGCACAAGTACGATTCCACCAACAGGACTTTGTCATACACGCTCCACAATCCGATTCAGGATCGACTGATCATCGACGCCTTATTGTGGTTGGGAAAACGTCAACGGGAAGGGGAGGGGGAGGAACGACCATGAGACGCATCTTGCTCGCTGGACTGTTCGCGCTGCTGACACCTGGTTTGGTCCACGCTCAGCGTCAGCCGTACCGCGTCGTATTCGATCTCACCAGTCGAGACACTCTCGAGCAGAAGGCGGTGCTGCGTTGGCTGCGAGAGGTGGGCACCTCGAGCCCCGATGCGCAAATGGAAGTCGTCATGTACGGAAAGGGATTCGAGCTGGTGATGCCGGAGCGATCTGGCTATCTCGCCGACGTGAAAGAGGCGATGAAGAATCCGAACGTCTCGTTCAAGGTCTGCGCGATCGCGCTGCGGAACAACAACATCAACCAGAGCCAGTTGCTGGCGGGTGTGCAGACCGTGCCAGATGGGATCTACGAGCTCGTCTCAAAGCAGCAGGATCACTGGGGCTACATCAAGGTCATGCACTGATTCTAGAAGAGACCGACTTTGCCCCGCACCGATTCGATCAGCTTGGCGGGGTCGTAGCCGATCCCCTGCTTGAAAACCATCTGCACGTTTCTCACGTCGGAGATCCGCGTGGAAGGATCGCCGGCGATCACGACGAGATCGGCGTCCTTGCCGACGACGATCGAGCCAACACGATCGGCGCGGCGAAGGAACGTCGCGCCGTTCAACGTGCCGATGCGGATTGCCTCCAGCGCTGTGAACCCACTCTCCACCAATAGCTCCAGCTCGTGCTGATTCGAGTAGCCGGGGATGACACCGCCGTACCCGGTGGGATCGGTCCCGGCCACCAGAAGTCCACCGGCACGCGCAAACGCCAGCTCCATTGATTCCGCCTTGGGGAACAGCGAGGTGTAAGGCGAACTGGCATTAGCCGCGATCGTCGTATGACGCTGCTCGAATTGCGCGCGGAGCTGCGGGTCGAGAACGTCCACACCCGGCGGTAGCGGTCGCCCAGGCACGTACGTCTCGAAAATCGTGAGCGTCGATGTGAGGGCGACATGCCGCCGCACCAGCTCCGCAATCAACGATCGCACTGCGTCACCTTTCTGATCGACGGCGCCGAGCGCTGCCTGTCCCGTGTTTTGACCTGGGCATTCATCCGGCTTTTTGTCAGCGACGAAATCGGTGGACACGAAGAATCCGTGCTCGAGGTCATCGATGCCGAGTCCGGCCGCTTCGCGGTAGGTCACCGAGCAGAGGTGACCCGTCACCCTCAACCCGCGCTTGTGCGCTTCATCGATCGCCGCGCCGAGCTCGGCGCGGGTGATGTGCATGTATGCCTTGAACGACGTCGCGCCGGCATCGGCCCAAAAATTCACCATCCGCCGAGCGTCGTCGGGACCGGTGAGCTCGTGCACCTGATCGAGACCAAGCCCGGTACCTTCGAGATACGGGGCGGTGGCGTCGATCCACGGACCGGGCTTTTTTCCGGCGTCGATGTCGTGCTTGATGCCGATATCACCGAAGCCGTTGAGGTTGCCGCCGGTGCGCATCGATGTCACGCCACCCGCGAGATAGAGTCGCGTGAAGCTCTCCTCCAGGTTCGCGTAGACGCCGGGGCCCGTTGGGTAAAAGAGGTGTTCGTGCACCATCACCAGTCCGGGGATCACCGATTTGCCGGTGAGGTCGATGACCTGCGCGCCGCTCGGTATCGTGATCGACCGTGAATTGCCGAGCGCGGCAATGCGGCCATCGCGGATGACGAGAGTCTGATCATCGCGCGCCGGCGCACCGGTGCCATCGATCACGCGTGCATGCGTGAGCGCGACGATGGGAGAATCGACGGCGACATAAGCATGGACGGCCGTGGCCAGCGTGGGTCGCTGGGCATCCAGCTTCGGTAACGCGAGAAGCGTGAGCGACGTCAGGATGGTTTTGAGGGCGTGGTCTCGCATGGGCATCAGTGGAAGGTTTCCGTTCCTATCGGAACATTTATGCTATAGCTATTTACTTTCGCCACGGCTACCAGCCGTTTCGATCCGTCAGAGAGCAGCTCGGTGACGCGCCAGCCGCTGGGGATCCAACCCCATCGCGCATCCTGCACGTAGTCGATGTCGATGGCCACGATTTGGTTCTGCTCGAAGGACACCATGTAACGGCTGACGAGGAAATTCCGCTCCGGCTCGATCCAGAGGATGGTCTTCCAGCCCGAAGGGTCGTGTCGTTCCTCGAGGAGGAAGGTGGACTTCCCTCTGAAGAAGGTTCGCGACTCGTTGGTGATCGCGCGATCGATGAGGCGGTGGCCCATCACCGCATCAAGCGGACGAAACGCCATCAGGATCGGTCGGACATCCAGGTTTTGCGCGTCGACGTTCGCCGTCGTTTGAAGAATAGTTGCCGGAGGGTGGTCCAGGAGCGAGTTGAGGCGGACCGTTCCAGTCTGACCGTCAAAGACGCTGACGTACGAATAGTGGCGCCTGACGCCCAGCCCGCGATTCCCGCCTTGGCGCGCAATGACGTCGACGCCGTCCGGTTCTTCTTTGCGGTCGATCTCGAAGCTGTAGCGCATCTTGCTGCCGGCGACCGCCAGAGTTTTGGTGACGACGTATTGCCGGTCGATGAGTAGTCCTGGTATCGCGGACCGTTCACGCTCCGGATATCTCGGATTTGAGAGCCACCCCTTTGGATGCGTTTGTTGTTCGGTCCAAGCAAAGCGGAAGGTGTTGATTGCGCCCTGCCGTTTCTGCCACGCCGCGATGACCTCGGATTTCGCTGGAACAGGCTTGCTGAGATCGCGCTGCCCGAGCTGCAGTCGCTCAGCGGGGCCCTGTTGTGCAAGTGTGACAGCAGCGGGGAAGGCGAGCGCGATGGCGGCAGCGTTTCTAATCCATGGCATATCCCCTCCACAGCCACTCAAGCGCTTCGGGGAGTGTCTGCTGTTTCACATTGCGATCGACGTGCACGGCATTGCGGGCAAACACGAATTGGTAGTGATAGCCCTTGGCAGCGAGCACTCTGGCCATGTTCTCGCTGGCCGCCACCCAGTCGTGCATGCCGTCGCGCATGACGTTTGGATTCAGGAAATCCCTGTCTCCGACTTCCAGCCAGACTCGGATGGGCTTGACCGGACTGTTCGGGATCAGACGCTCGTGAAATTCCCACGCGCCGTGCGGAGTCTGGTCGCTGTGCGGCCACTGCTGATTGATCGCGGTGATCGAATACGCGAGTACGCGATGATAGAGCTCGGGGTGATACCACGCCATGATGAATGCCGCCGCACCCCCCGAGCTGCCGCCCATCGTCGCCCGCCCTTCAGGATCCTTGGTCAGCTTGACGTTGTACTGCCGTTCGACCAACGGTAGAACTTCGGTCTCAACAAAGTCCGCGTAGCGCCCCGACATCGTGTCGTATTCCCAAGCTCGCTCGCTCCCTTGCGCGTCCCCGCCACCGTTGCCGATCGATATGGCGATCATCGGGGGCACCCGCCTCTCGGCGATAAGATTGTCGAGCGCGGTGAACAACGACTGATCCGGCCCATCCGCCCCGACGATGAATGGTGCGATTGTACCGGGGACGTATTGTGCGGGGATGTAGACGCCGACCGTTCGCGTGTAAGGAGCCGGATGGCTGGTCGTCACCACC
>JBKPDS010000230.1:0-3039 GCA_046727995.1 Gemmatimonadota bacterium | reverse complement strand
GACAAAAGCATCCTTCGAGAACTCCTTGCGGCCGATCTCAGTCCATTCGCCTTTCGCGCCCGCGGGAATCTTGAAGTCTTTGGCGACGTAGGCGAGGTCGATGAAGATCTCACTGCACGGGCCGCATGGGCCGGTGTCCGCCATTTGCCAGAAATTGTCGTGGGCGCTTAGCCCATAAATCCTGGAGTCCGACAGACCTGCGACCTCGCGCCATAGCGCCCGCGCCTCGTCGTCCTCCTCGTAGACGCTGACGCGAATGTGCTCGGGTGGGAGCTTCAGCTCTTTGGTCACGAACTCCCAGGCGAAGCGGATGGCGTCACGCTTGAAGTAGTCACCGAAGGAGAAATTGCCGAGCATCTCGAAGAAAGTGTGGTGCCGCGCGGTGTGGCCGACCTGCTCGAGATCGTTGTGCTTACCGCCAGCCCGCACGCACTTCTGCACCGTCGTCGCCCGGCGCCCGCCCGGTGGCTGCTGCTGGCCGAGGAAGACTTTCTTGAACTGGACCATCCCAGCGTTGGTGAACATCAACGTCGGGTCGTCGCCCGGCACGACTGGTGAGCTCGGGTGGACGATGTGGCCGTTCTCTTCGAAGTACTCGATGAACTTCTTCCGGATTTCGGCGGCTTTCATTCTCTAAATATACGCGAGCCCTTTGTTACGCTTCGACTTGCATCGCTGTTTGGCTCGGTGAAGGGGTCGCAACTGCACGTGCGCCGTCAGGTCAAGCTCGATACAATCCGCTTGATTTCGTCAACGTCATAGCCGCGGCGCGCAAGAAAGGCGAACAACCGCCGCCGCAGGACCAGGGCCTCGAGGTCGCCGAGCTGCGCGAGCTTCTTTCGCGCGACACGCTCGATGACGGCGGCGGGGTCGATCTCTTCGTCCTCAATGACGTTGGCGATGGCGGTGGTGGCGACGTCCCCCTTGATTCCCTTGCGATAAAGATCCTGGGTCAGCCGCCGCTTGGAAGCACCCGTGCTCAATATCTTCGAGCGCGCGTACTGTTCGGCGAATTTCTCGTCGTCGAGCAGCCCGTTAGCGACAAGGCGGCGGACCGCGTCATCCGCGTCCGCCGCCGGGTACTCTTTCTGGATCAGTTTTCGGTGCATCGCCTTCGTCGCGTACGGACGCGCTGACAGAAGATTCAGCGCGTAGTTGTACGCGGTCGGGCGAGTCAATCAGCCAGCTCGACCTCGGTCTCGCCTGAAACCGGAGGCCTGATGCCGAGGACGGTCTTGACCTTCTCCTCGACCTCGGCGAGCAACGCCGGGTTGTCCTTGAGATACATCTTCGCGTTCTCGCGACCCTGACCAATTCTCTGCGAGCCGTAGCTGTACCACGCACCTGACTTGTCGATGATGCCCGACTCCGACGCGATGTCGAGCACGAGCGAGGCGTGGCTGATGCCCTCGGCGTACATGATGTCGAATTCGGCCTGCTTGAACGGCGGCGCGACCTTGTTCTTCACGACTTTGACGCGCACGTGCGAGCCGATGACTTCTTCCTTCTCCTTCACCGGCGCAATACGGCGAATATCGAGACGCACCGACGCGTAGAATTTGAGGGCCTTGCCGCCGGTCGTCGTCTCGGGATTGCCGAACATGACGCCGATCTTCTCGCGCAGCTGATTGATGAAGATCACCGAAGTCTTGGAGCGAGCGATCGCGCCGGTAAGCTTGCGCAGCGCCTGGCTCATGAGACGCGCCTGCAGACCCATGTGCGAGTCGCCCATGTCGCCCTCGATTTCCGCCTTGGGTACCAGCGCGGCGACAGAGTCGATCACGATCACATCGACGGCACCCGACCGGACAAGAATCTCGCAGATCTCCAGCGCTTGCTCGCCGGTGTCGGGCTGGGAGACGAGAAGGCTCTCGACATCAACGCCGAGCTTGACAGCATAGTCGGTGTCGAGCGCGTGCTCGGCATCGATGTAGGCGGCGACTCCGCCGGCTTTCTGAGCGTTGGCGACGACATGGAGGCAGAGCGTGGTCTTGCCGCTCGACTCAGGACCGTAGATCTCGGTCACTCGTCCGCGGGGAATTCCGCCGACACCGATCGCGGCGTCGAGGTTGATGGCGCCGGTTGAGATCGACTCGACGCGCACGCGCGCATCGCTCGAGCCCATCTTCATAATGGCGCCCTTCCCGCAGTTCTTTTCGATCTGCGCGATTGCCAGGTTCAACGCCTTTTTCTTGTCGTCGTTAACCGTCGATACAGCCATCTCATTCACCCTGTCGTTAGACGTTGAGGACCTGGGAGATCCAGGGAAAAGTTGGCGGTCCCGCTACCGGAACCACCAAAATGGGGCTCCATTTCCAACCCGAACAAATTGCGAAGATACGTCGATAAAAGCAAGCCTTCTGCGCCGAGAATTCCTGTCCAGCCATCACGCTTGACTCGGCAGCACGAACGCGTTTTCGACGTGCTGCACGCGAACATTCTCTGCTCCAAGAATGACCCCGATCACGTCGAAGCGAAAGGTGTCGCCAGGCCTCTGAAAGCGAGAGATCCAGACCTTCGCCGATCGGCTCAGCTCGCGTTGCTTCCGCCAGTTCACCGCTCCAACCGGACCGCCGAAAGCATCAGCCTTTCGCGTCTTCACCTCCACGAAGGCGACGGTCCGGCCAACGGCAGGCTCCTCGCGGGTTGCAATCAGATCGACATCGCGATGACCATTCCGGAATCGCCGCTCGGCGATGCTCCAGCCGTGTACCTGGAGCCAGCGCGCCGCAACCCGCTCGCCCTTCACGCCCATCGTTTGCCGTGCTCCAGTCATGCGCCCGAAAGTACGGCTGGATGTTGAGCGACAAGCATCTCGACATCGCAGACCCAGTCGAAAGGTTGCGCGCGAACTGCGGCCAGCCTCGGACTCAAACTGCGAACAGGGATAAGGATAAGGGAAATCCCTCAGTAGCAGATAGACAATAGGACTGCCGAATCAACATCGAAAAGCGTATAATCGCGGTTCCCGTCTTCACGCCCGGTAGAAAAAATGAACGAAGAAAGCAAAAAGGAAATTCGTGTTGTGATGATCGAAGC
>JBKPDS010000229.1:0-29715 GCA_046727995.1 Gemmatimonadota bacterium | reverse complement strand
CGAGGGGCGGGCATAGCGCGGGCAGCACGACTTTGCGCGACGCTATTCTGCGCGGTGACTGGCGCCACGACCTGCGTCAACCTCCATGCATCCGACGGGACTTCGGCCAAGCGAATGCCCCCGGTGGTGGTGAACAGGCCTGAAGACGCTGTGCCCCTCGACATGCGGCCGATGCTGGCATCCGACTCGGCGTATTTCCGCGCGCACCCGTTGATGGTGCCCGTCGAAGGTGTCGAGCCGCGCGAGCTCAGGGACACTTTTCATGAGACGCGCAGCGGCGGACGCATCCACATGGCGACGGACATCATGGCGTTGCGTGGCACTCCGGTGCTGGCCGCCTCCAGCGGACGCATCATCAAGCTGGCGAACAGCGGCGCCGGCGGGATCACGATCTACGTCGCCGATGCCAGCGGCCGCTACGTCGAGTACTACGCGCATCTCATGGGATATGCGCCGAATGTGAAAGAAGGACTCGCGGTCCAGGAAGGCGATGTGATCGGATTCGTCGGCACGACCGGCAATGCAACGCCGGACGCTCCACACCTGCATTTTCAGGTGATGCGAAGCGACGCCAATTACTGGAACGGGACGCCGATAGATGTTCGCGGCTTCATGATCAAGCCGGGAAGGATGAGGAATTGACGGGCCGCGAACGTGCGGAGCTGCGCGCTGAAGCGCACCGCCTCGATCCGACAGTGCACGTCGGCCAGCAGGGACTCACACCTTCCGTGATAAGCTCACTCGACGATGCGCTGCGCACACGCGAGCTGGTAAAGGTGAAGCTCGGGAAGAAGGACGATTTGAAGCCGAAGGACGTGGCCAACTCGCTCGCCCTTGCCACCAATGCCGCTGTCGTTCAGGTAATCGGCCGCACGGCGACACTCTTTCGCGAGAACCCGGACATCGCCAGGAAACGCGGGGATCTCCCGCCCTGGCGCAAGTAATCTCTCTTACACGACAGGTGACATGGGCGCAGCAGTAATCGCAGCAGCAGTGAGGATGCGTGAGCAGCGGCTGATCGACGCGTTCCGCGCCGTCGGTGCCACCTCTCCATCGACGGCGAAGTCTTTCGCAGTGGTCGGAGTTGGTGACGAATTCGCAATCAGGCGGCTGCACAACCGGGCTGTAATTCGGGAGGCGGCGCCCGGCTCCTATTATCTGGATGAAGAGGTCTGGACAGCGGTGCGCAATACGCGCCGGCGTCTGGCGGTGGTGCTGATGTCGGTGCTGTTGGCTCTCCTTGTCGGCGTCCTGTTCGGAATCATCAAGTAGTAACGCTCATGGTTGCTATTCAATTGCGCAGGTCTATTTTTCGCAAAAGGAACTGTGTGCCCGATGATGCCGTTGTCTCTGGTGTCATCGAACCATTGGGGATTACATGCCCTACGTTATAACCGAAGCCTGCAAGAACACCAAAGACCGCGCTTGCGTCGATGTCTGCCCGGTCGACTGCATCTATGAAGGAGCCGATCAGCTTTACATCCATCCCGACGAGTGTATCGATTGCGGCGCCTGCGAGCCGGAATGTCCGGTGACGGCGATCTTTCCGGAAGAAGACGTGCCGGCCAATCTCAAGGAATACGTGCAGATCAATCGGGAAGTGTTCAAGAGTCCCAATCCTCCGGGACGGCCCAACCGGTAACGATCCTCTTTTGCCAAGCGACTGGCGCACTCCGGTGCTTGGGCCTCAATATCTGATCCCATGAGTCCTACCATCGTTCCCGGAAAGAACGGAATGTCGACGGTGCTGCTTTCGCATCCGTCGGGCAGCTCGGCCGATGTCTACTTGAACGGCGCACACGTCACGTCGTGGATTCCTGCCGGCGGCAAGGAAGTGCTGTTCATGGGCAAGACGGCTACGTTCGCGCCGGGCGATCCCATTCGCGGCGGAATTCCCGTGGTGTGGCCGCAGTTCGCCAACCTCGGTGCGCTTCCACAGCACGGCTTTGCGCGCAAAACCGAATGGCAGCTGGCGGAGAACGCCGACACCTCGGACGATCAGTCGTCGGTCAAGCTGATTCTCACGGACGATCATAAGACCCGCGAGCTGTGGCCGTACCATTTCCGCACCGAGCTGACCGTCACGATCGATGACAAATCGCTGACGGTGAAACTGGACGCCTTCAACATCGGTGATGAGCTATTCAGTTTCACCGCCGCACTGCACACCTATATCGCCGTCGCCGACATTCGCGAGTCGGCGATTCGAGGATTCACCGGCAAGTGGTATCTCGATAAGACGCAGGGCGGGAATGAAACGAAGGACGAAGCCAAGAAGCTGGTGATCTCGGACGAAACCGATCGCGTCTATCTCAAGGCGCCCAAGAAAGTGGAAGTCGAAGATCGCGGCAACGATCGCAGGATCGAGATCAGAGCCGCCGGATTCAAGGATGCGGTGGTCTGGAATCCGTGGGCGGAGAAAGTGACGGGTTTCATCGGTCTCGACACCGACGATTACATGAGGATGGTGTGCGTCGAGGCCGCCCAGATCGGGTCACCGGTGGAGCTGAAGCCCGGCACGTCGTGGAGCGGCTCGCAAACCCTGGCGATCGTGTAAGTGCCGCCGTTCTTCCGCAAATCGCAGTTCACCTGGCAGTGCGACAAGTGCGGATTGTTTTTCACAGCGGGAAGTGGAGGAGTGTGCCGGTCGTGCAAGCGGGCGTTGTGCGATCAGCATTTGCACGGGTCTTTCATTGAGAAACTGAAGGCTAGGTTCTCGAGTGAGCGGCCGATCTGCATGGAGTGCCGCGCGAAACTCTGAACTGCGTAAGCAACTAGATCACTTATAAAGGACGGGTTGCGGGGTACCGGCGCGTGCTCTTAGCTGTACTAGAACGTTTTGATAAAGCCGGTTGCACCAGCGGCGAGTACGTGCCCCTTGATCCAGAACGCCAATATCAGCACCGCGTACTGCAGAAACGTGCTGATCTCGCTCCGGAACGCCTCGCCCCAATGGTATTCTCCGGGCGGCCTTTCTCCCTTTGGCCGTTTGGGGATCCAGCGCGACGTATTGTGTTTGTAATCGAGGTAATCGCGTCCGAAAATCGTCTCGAGCACTCCCTCCTCGTAGCGAACGATCAGCTCGTACTCGACGGCGAATAGCAGCACCGCGGCAGGAAGAAACCACAGCACGCCGGAGATGGTCACGAATCCAATCCAGATCAGAAAATTCCCGATGTAAAGCGGGTTTCTGACCCAGGCGAAAATTCCGTAGATGACGAGGCGCTGCACGTTGCGGGATCGACGCCGCGTCACGCTGCCGGCAGCGGCGACGCCGGCGAGTCGCACAGCTTCTCCGATGATGATGAGCGCCAGCCCGACCTCCCAGCGGAAAGGAGATGTCGAGCCGGGAAACACCAGCGGGATGCCGAGGAAAAGCAGAGGCAGCCAGCCGCGATGCCGGAATAGCACCGCGCCGATCTGCGCCGATAGCGATTGCTCGGTCGCGCTGACCCGATTCGGGTCAGCTGTCATCTTGCCACGGTGAGAACAGCATACGCCACTGATCCGGGACCGGGATCGGCTTTCCGTCGGGTGACACGGTCACGTAGACGATCGAGACGTCCGCCACCACCGCATCCCTTTGATTTCGCACTACCTGTCGCACGATGAAGCTCGTATTGCCGACGGACGTCAGCCCGGTGCGGATGCTGAGATCGTCACCGGGGAAAGTCTGCGCCTGGTACGACGCTTCTACTTTGCGCACGACCGCCCACAGGCTCGTCTTCATGTACTCTTCGTATGACATGTGTTGCTCGAGGGCGGACCACCGCGCGCGCTCGAGCAGCGTCAGCAAATGAGCGTGATTCACGTGGCCCACGGAATCGCAGTCGCTCGGATAGATATGAACCTTGAAGTCTTCGGTCATTCGAGAGTGGTGATTTCAGCGACGAAAGTTAACGCGACCGGGGCGCGACACCATTAAAGCACTACATTTGGATGATGCGTCCCGCGAACACGGAGAGCGCGGAATACCTCGACCAGCCCGGCGAGGTAAATCGCTTCCTGGATCAGATAGCCGACGTCACTGAGCTCGCTCTCGACACCGAGGGCGCCAGCTTCCATCGCTTTCTCGATCGCATCTATCTGCTGCAGATCTCCACGCGAGAGCGGAGCGCCATCATCGATCCTCTGCCCATCGGATCGCCGCCAAAACTGGGCGAGCTGCTCCAGAGCAACGACGTCGAAGTCGTTTTTCATGACGCCGACTACGACCTCCGCCTGCTCCATCAGGACTACGGCTGGCACGTCACCAGGATCTTCGACACACGCATCGCAGCGCAGCTCCTCGGCATCAAGTCATTCGGGTTGGCCGCACTGCTGGAGCAGTACTTCGACGTCAAGCTGGACAAGAAGCATCAACGAGCTGATTGGTCGATGCGTCCGTTGACACCGGACATGCTGGAATACGCCGCGCAAGACACTCGCTACCTGTTGCAGCTGCGCGATCACATGAAGAGCGAACTGGAGCGTCGCGGTCGCTGGCGCTGGGCCGAGGAGGAGTTCGCTCGCCTCGAGGGAACGCGCTGGGAAGCGGAAGAGGAGATGGAGGGATTCCTCCGCATGAAGGGAGCTCGCGATCTGACGCGCCGGGAGCTCGCGGTGCTGCGCGAGGTCGCGAACTGGCGCGACACCGTCGCCGCGCAGCTCGATCGCGCCACGTTTCGGGTGATGGGAAACGAAGTGCTGCTGGAGCTGGCGCGCCGCCAGCCGCGAAGCGTGTCGGAGCTGGGCGCGATCAAGGGTATGCCCAAGGGAATGGTGGAACGCGCCGGCAACGACATCGCGGCCGCGATACGGCGCGGGATGGAGGCGCCGGAAGCCGAGCTACCGAAGTTTCCGCGTGGTCAGCGCTGGAACAAGGATCGAGACTTCGACGATCGAGTCAGCCGGCTGAAGACCGTGCGCGATGCTGCGGCGACGAGACTCGAGCTGGATCCGGGCGTGCTATGCTCGCGCGAGAGGTTGGAAAACGTGGCGAGAAGCGGCTCGAAGACAATCGAGGATTTGGCCAATGTGCAGGATCTTCGACGCTGGCAGATCGAGGAGATGGGAGACGGTTTTCTGCGGGCGCTCTCCGCGCCTTCGTAAACCGAAGGTCTAGTCGGGCACCTTGAACAGAAATCGCTGCTTCATCCTTGTAGCGACGGGGCAGTCGCCCAGATAAGCCGGATGATAACGCGTCTTGCCGAGGGCATCGAGCACACTGGAAACGAAGTCGCGATAGGTAGCACGAACGAGCTCCAGTGACTCGGGCACGATCGTTCCGTTTGCATCCACCGTGAAAGCAATCGTGACGCTGTCGCCGACACCGGCGATCCGCGCCGCAAAAGGAAACCTCGCGTCGACGCCGGCAGCTGGCATCGCCGCGTATCTGAACGGAACATCGTAGCGAGGTACCCTCGCCTTGAAAACGCGGCGCTCCGGTGGGACACTGTCCGGATTCTCCTCGGAGCTAAGGTCCATCACCAGCGGCACTGACTCGGCGTCGCCAGTGAACGGAACGCTCGCTGTCCGGGACATTGCCACCAAGGCGGCCGCCAGGCTGTCCGCGAGCGAAGGAGTGAGCGCGGGATCTACTATCTGGATATCGGAGAGCTTCCCATCGTTGTGCGCTGTCGCGTAAGCGACGGCGGCGACATTCAGGTATCCGCCCGCACAACGCGCTCCCAGAGAATCGCACGGGGCACTCCCGGTTACGACGCTCAGCGGAAGGTGTGTCGGAGCTCTGAAGTGGGAACGAAACTCCTCGACGAACATCCCCTCGAAGTCACGCGGCAGTTTTGCGGTGGAATCCAGGGATCTGACCGACATCGTTATCGTGGTCGAGACCGAGTCGGAGGCGCGAAGAGTATGGAGACAGCCGACGGTCGCCAACGACCTGGCTGCAGAGGATCTCGGTTGAGGATTGGTCGCGCAGGCGGCTGAAAGGAGAACGGCGAGAGCTAGCGCTCCGGTCCTTAAACGCACGCGGGGATTCACCGTGCCCGCTCTTTCTCCCAAGCTAGAAGCCGAGGTACGCCCTCACGCGCGGCTCCATTTTCTCCGGCGTCCAGAACGGCATCCAGACGAGATTCACTTCGACTTTTTCGACCCCCGGCAGTGAACTCACTTCCTTCTCGGCGTTCGTCATCAGCTCGGGACCCGAAGGACACGCGGGAGAGGTGAGGGTCATGTCGATCTTAACCGTGGTCCCTTCCACAACGATGTTGTAGACGAGCCCGAGATCGATGACGTTCAGCTGGAGATCCGGATCCTTGACCCGCCGCAGCGCAAGCTTGACCTGGTCTTCGGAAACGACGCCGGCGACGCCCGCGGAGCTTGCGTCAGTGGGTGTTGGAGCGGTTGGGGAAGAGGGAGGAGCTGGAGTATCGCTCATCCCGGAAATCTAACGCCTCTTCGCGCTCTTCTTCTTGCCGGAGCTACTCTTTTTGGCCGCGGAGCGGCTTCTCGAGCTGGCGCTGGCGATGGTGTGGTGGCGCGATGACCTGTGACGGCGTCTCGAGGCACGCGGCGGCGGGTTCCAACCCACTTCGCGGTCGGCGCGGAAAGTCCGCGATCCCGCAACCTTGGGTCCGTCGATCACCGACAAAACGGCGGCGTCGGACAGGTCGGCGCGAACGTCGGAGATTACTTTCGCCGGTCGAAGTGCACGCGCGGCGTGAACGCGGTTGGTGAGGAGGATTACGAACATCTCGCGCTCGGGGTCGATCCACATCGAGGTGCCGGTGAAACCGGTGTGGCCGTAGGCGGTAGGGCCGAGGAACCGCCCGGATCCGTAATCGCCCTCGGCGGTGTCCCAGCCGAGTGCGCGGTGGCCGAACGCTCTGGAGGTGAAGAGCTCGACGGTCGGCTTGCTGATGATCTGGACGCCGTTGTACTCGCCGCCATTGAGCATCATCTGGGCAAAGACGGAAAGGTCGGCGGCGGTGCTGAAGAGCCCGGCGTGGCCGGCAACGCCACCAAGGGCGTAGGCGTTCTCGTCGTGGACCTCGCCTCTCAGCGGATAGCCGCGGGGCGGGGTGACTTCGGTCGGGGCGATACGGTATTTGAGGGAATCCGCGGGCCGGAACATCGTCTCGTTCATCCCCAGCGGCTCGAAGACTCGCCGGTTGAGGAACTTGTCGAGCGGCTCACCGGAGACGACTTCTACCAAAAGACCGAGGACATCAGCGCCAAGATCGGAATAGATGTATTGGGCGCCAGGACGTCCTTCGAGAGGGGTGCTGAGGACCAGTGCACGGGCCTCGAGAGGGGTCTGGGCAATCCGCCATATGTCGCGTCCAGCCGGCAACCCTGATGTATGCGTGAGCAGCTGGCGGATGGTGACCCTGTCCTTGTCGCCCCCGCCAAAGGTGGGGATGTAGTTCACGACCGGGTCGTCCAGCCCGATCTTTTTCTCATCGTAGAGGATCATGATGGCCGTCGTGGTGCCGACGACCTTGGTCAGCGAAGCGACATCGTAAATGGTCCGCTGGGCATCGACCGGGGTGCTGGTTTCGCTCCAGGAAAGCCTGCCGAATCCCTTCTCGTAAACCGCCGCGCCCTTTCTGCCGACTACGACTGAAGCGCCGGGGTAGCCACCGGCCTTTATACCGCGCTCGATGACGCGCTCAATCGCGGCCAGCCGACTGCTGGACATGCCAACGTCTGTCGGGGACTTGACGGGCAGGCCATCGCCTGCCCGGGTCACCGTCAGGGCAGTGAGAATGACTCTAAGCAACGCTAACTCCATGAACTACCTTCATTTATACTGACCTATGCGGCAGAGGTTCCCGACGAAGCCAGGACGGCTTTGCAACTCTACGGAGTGACAAGGCGTACAGTTGCAAACGATTCCCGCGAGGGAAAGTCACCGGTTTTCGAGGAAACTTTAGCTACATATGGCGTGACTAATCAGACGTCCGAGATGCCATTCGATCAACTCGATCTCAAGCGCGCAATCGCTGGCGATGAGAGGGCGATGCAGCGGCTTTGGTCGCAGCATGCGCCTCATATCGACGCGGTTGTTCGCAGACTTTGTGGTGATCCCGAGTTGGCCGCCGACATCTCTCAGGAGGTCTGGATGCAGATCTTCAGGGCTCTCCCGAGCTATCGTGGTGACTCGCAGTTCGGAACGTGGGCCCACCGGATCGCGGTGAACCGCACGTTGAACGCACTACGCAAAATAAGGCGCATCGCGAAATTGGAAATAGAAATTGAAGACGATACCGCGATGACGGAGATGGAAACGGACCGGACTTTCATGGCCGAATCGATCGAGCAGGCGATGAACAAGCTGTCGCCCGGGGCCAGGGCAGTATTTGTGCTTCACGACATAGAAGGCTACACCCACGGCGAGATCGGGGAGGAGCTCGGAATCACGCCGGGTGGATCAAAATCGCAATTGTTCAAGGCGCGGGCGAAGTTGCGCACGCTGCTCGCGCATTTGGTAGAGGACTCACCAAACATCGCAGGAAAGGGAAAGGGACATGTCGCAGCTATCTGAACAGCAACTCGACCAGCTCATAGCCGCCGAAAAGGCTCGCGAGCAGGAGCCGCTCAACGAATGGCGAACGATCGCGGCTCGAGCGAGAGAGGAAGGTCTCATTCGCGGAGAGTCAGGACCGCGATGGTCCTCCGGGCAACCGTGGCTGCAAGCCGCGGCTGCGGTGCTCTTGCTGATCGGAGGAATCGCGATCGGCCGCACTACCATCGGCTTGCCTACCGCGAATCAGCAGGCCGCGGTCGCGCCAACTGCAGTTGCGACCAATCCCCCGAGTAGCCCGGCCAGCGCATCGACGCCGGCGAACTCCGCCCCTACTTTCAGCTTCACTTCCGTCGACGAGGCGACAGACGCCCTGGATCGGGCAGTCAAGGAATACAAGAGCGCTTCGCAGTATCTCGCCGCCAATAACATCTCCACCAGCACCCGCGATAGCGCTGCTTTCTACAGTGCCCGCGCCGCTGCGCTCGACAAGATCGCCAATGCCACCGAGAGCGCGTTGCAGACCGCACCACACGATCCGGTTATCAACCAGTACTACCTCGCGACAATGGGAGCGCGCGTGGCAACGCGCCAGATGGTTTCGACAGTTGGCTTGAGGGGGTTCTAGGCTGATGCTGGGCAGAAGGGAAATGTTCGAATCCAGGTTCACAGTGGTGGCACTCAGCGTGATGGCGCTGCTGGCGGCACCCTCGGTTTCATCCGCCCAACAAGGCCGAACCATTGTCATCAAGGAGCCGACTGGCTGGTTCGGTGTCCGGATCTCCGATCAGGCAATGGTCAACGAGCAGGGTGATGCCTTCTTCGACTCCTATCCAAAGGTTACCGCCGTCGAGCCGGGATCACCTGCAGCAAAAGCCGGTGTCAGAGCAGGCGACGAGCTGCTCACGTTCAACTCCCACGACATGCGCGGTGGATCGATGGCGCTGGCGAAGTGGCTGCGGGTGGGCGCACCCTTCGTTCTGAAAATCCGTCGTAACGACCAGACCCGCATCCTGCGGGGAACGCTTGCCAAACGCCCGGACGACTGGGACCAGCGGATGGTCGTCGAGCTCTCGGTCCCGGAGGGTTTTGAGCAGCGACGTGGATCGGTGAGCCGGGCACCCATGGAGAGAATACAAGCGATGCGGGTGCGCCAGAGAATGCCGATGGTTGAACCGTTGCCGACCGTGTTGGCACCAACACTGGGATATGGCGGCACTGTTTACCCATTCGCCGGAGCGGAATTCACGCCGCTCAACACGGATCTCTGTGACGTGCTCGGCGTGAAGCCAGAGGGCGTCTTCGTGACGAATGTGGTCGAGGGATCGGCGGCCAGGAGCGCGGGGTTGCGCGGGGGCGACATCATCCTGCGTGCCGACAGCATCAAGGTGATGGATCCAACTGATCTCGTGCGGGCGATCAAAATCGCCGATGATGGAGATCACACCATCGTGCTGCAGATCATGAGGAAGCACAGACTGCAGGCGCTGACGCTGCGCTGGGGCAACTGATCCGGTAGCTTAGCCGCAAAACCAAGGCACGTGTAATGCGGCCTAATTCGATTGCTATGTTGATCTTCTCGCCGATCATCAGAGGCAATCGAATGAGCGATCCCGGCCAACTCCACCAGGCTGAGCCACATCCGGTGAGCGGTCATCGAACTCCGCGCGAGATCGCGGAAGACGAAGCTGGACCCATCGGAGAATCGCCGAACCGCGCCCGCAAGATCGTTCGCTCCGACCAGGGACCAGTGCGCAAGCTGGATGAGTCACCTGAAGAACCCGCACTGAACCGGGATCCGCGAGCCCAGCACTGACGCGGCTGGGCAACTAATCGGGAAGCTCTCTTCCCTCGGGCACCAACGAAGCGTGAATTGCCGCAGCGGCGATGGCGCCGCTCGCCGCCGCCACGATTGCCAGCTGTGGTGCGTGCGCGATGTCGCCCGCCGCGTAGACATTCTTCACCGAGGTATGCTGGTGGTCATCGATGACCAGGCGGCCGATTTCGTCTCGTTTGCACCCGAGCTGCGCACCCAGATCGTCCGAGGGAAACTGGGCGATCGCGAAATAAAGTCTCTCGCAGTCGAGCGACATGCTGCCTTCCAGCTCTATCCCGCTGATCTCGCGATCTCTGGACACGACGCACTTGATCGGCGGATCGAGGACCGGAATGTTCAGCGCCTTGAGCTTATCGAGCAAATCCTGATTCATGTCAGGCGGCTGGCCATTCGTACAAATGACGATCTGTCGCGTCCAGGTGGTGAGCGCCAGCGCCATCCCCACTGCTTTGCGTCCCTTTCCCACGACTACGGTTTTCTTGTCGCGCGTCTCGTAGCCGTCGCAGTCCGGACAGACATGCACGGTCTCGCCGTAACACTGGTCGAGCCCCGGAATCGCCGGCCAGACGTCCTTTATCCCGATCGCCAGCAGTAATCGTTGCGCTTCGATCGTGCGGCCACCGCGCAGGCAGATGGCGAAGAGCTCGCCGGTTTCGTTGATCGCTTCATCGACGATTCCGTCCACGAACTCCACGTCGTATCGCGCGCATTCGGCGCGTCCGATTTTGCGCAGCTCCGGCGACAGAATGCCTTGATGACCCAGATAACCATTGATCCCGCGCGTCTCCCAGTTGCGCGGATCGCCGGAATCGACCACCACGACTTTATGGAGATACCTCGCCAGCCAGAGGGCGGCACAAAGTCCGGCGGGTCCACCACCTACTATTGCAACATCGTATCGTTGTGCGGGCATGCGGAGGCGCGGGTGCAATTTCGATTCCCTGCAACAATTGCCGCACGCCGCACGGGTGTTACATAACGACCACTAGAATTTCAGCTCGAGTCTGCTTGTGATCACCCAGCGATCGGAGTTGCTGGTTAGTCCCCGGCCGATGCCGAACGACCCTTCGACTCCAGAGAGAAGCTCGGTCGTTCCGACCGCAAACAGCTGATGACGCTGATGGCTTCGCGGATCGAATCGATCGACCGGGCCGAAAACCGAGTAGTACTCGAGGCCAAGCGACTCTTCCTCGCCCATGGCGTAACCCAACGCAGCGCGCGGCTCGAACTCCCACTCGTGCTCACTATTGGCGCCGATGCCACGCTCAAATGCCGGATTGATGACCAGCTGCATCTTTCCGACTTCCTTCCCAAGAATTGGCGTGATCTCGTAGGCCCAACGATTCTCGGCGAAGCCGGGCCGGGCGTAGCCGACTTCCTGGGAGAGGCCGAGATCAAGGGGAAGATTCCAGGCGCGAGGAACTATGGTGGTGATACGTGCCCGGTGTCCGACGTATTGGATGCCGGCGCCGGAGCGAGCATATCCAACTGCGTAAAGACTGCCCTCGAGCCAACTGGTGAGCCCGATGCTCAGCTCGAAACTGGAGCGGAACGCCCGATGGGTGGCGCGGCCTTCGGCATCATCGAAAAGCTGTGAGCCGGAAGGGACAAAGTTGGTGTGCAGCTCCAACTCTCCAGTTCCCGGTTTGGAGATTTCCGTGTTGTAAACTTCGAACTCGTAGCCTTGCTGTGCCTGGACCTGGGTTGCACCCACTAGCAAAGCCGTAATCCCGATTATCGCTCTGGTCGACATTGGCCCTGATGGAAATTTTGGATTGGACACCGGCAACCTAGTGGTGCCAATCAATCCAGACAAGTCTACTCGGGATTCTGTAAACCCGAGGGAGAATCGCCAGTCTGGCGATGGATCAGTGGCAGGTCAGAGCGATTTCAGGTATTGCGCCAGGTCGCGCTGCTGCGCCGCGGAGAGGTTGAGCCGCCTGAAATTGTTGTAGTGGGTCACAACATCTTCGAGTGTGGCAGCGCTTCCGTCATGGAAATAAGGCGGGTGTTGCCACAACGCGCGAAGCGGAGTCGTCCGATACGACTTGTTCGCGGTGCGCTGCGCGTACCCACCATCCTGTCCGACCTCGCCCGGGGAGTGCAGAACGCCGGAGTTGTTGTCGGTGTTGTTCACCCCCACATGACAGGTCACGCAGTTCTGATTGAAGATTGCTCTGCCGCGTCCTGCCGCATCGGCGTCGAAGCTACCGGCGGGCGGTGGTGGCGCCGCGATACTGTGTTGGTAGGCCCGCAGTGAAGCCAGCTTAGGACCAACCATGTCCGGCGTCTGCCGGATGTTGATGCCGAGCCGCGGATCAGAAAAGTTTCCGTGCCCATGCATCTGTGTGACCGCCACGTACGCATTCCAGTATGAGATGGGACCTTCAGCGGTATAGGTCTCGTTTCTCACCTGAGCCAATCCGTAAGCGGGAGGCAGCACCAGCGGATTGCTCTTGCCGTCGATGTTGAATCGAGGATCATACTTCCCTGGGCCCCACGAGCCGTAGATTGCTTTCTGTGCCGGCGTAATGGCAGGAGACAGAGCGATAATCGCCCCGACGTTCAGGTCGCGGTTTGGCCAGCCGTCCTTGCGGTGACCGATTCCTTTCGAGAATGAATCGTCGACTGTTGAATGACAAAGGGCGCAGGTGATGCCGAGTCGGATAAGGTTGTCCTTGCCGTTGACGGTAGTCACGGTGCCCTTGAGCCCGACAACAGCGTTGAGCTTGAGCAAGGTGACCGTCGTTGCCGGATCGTTGAGGTCGACCTTGCCTGCTTTGATCGCCGCTGCTACGTCGGTGGGAATCGCATCGGCATCGACTTTCAACCCAACCGAGAGCGCTGTCGTCGGGCTGACCGACTTCTGAACCACTTCGTGCATGCGGGCGGTGTCGGTCCAGAACTGCTCGTCGCCGAACGTATCGAAACGAAAAACATTTTGGCCGGCAGCGAGAGTCGCCGGTGAGAAATCGTCGGTGGCTGCACCGGCGCCGGTCGGCGTCTGCGGAGAAGCCTGATTGGTCGGTGTCTGGGTTGTGCACGCGGTTGCTAAAAGAAGCGCTGCACCCAGGCTTAAAAGCGTTGGAAGATCCAGCCCACCGCTGACGAATCGTCCCGATCGCATCGACATACCAACCCCCTCGCCATCCGCGTGATCTCGCCGACCCGGCGAGATTTGTCAAGGTTTTGCTGTGTTTTTTCCTGACTGCATGGAGTGTTCCCCTCAGTCGCTCGATTCACGACCGGCTGTGCAATCGCTAGGTTACTTGGCGTAGGGGAGCGTCAC
The DNA here is from genome assembly GCA_046727995.1 of Gemmatimonadota bacterium. GTDB lineage: Bacteria > Gemmatimonadota > Gemmatimonadetes > Gemmatimonadales > Gemmatimonadaceae > UBA4720. Next base: position 16,122 of record JBKPDS010000229.1, on the reverse strand, counting down.
CGTCGATGCTGCCCATTCCATTTAGCGTAGACCCGACAATGAAGATCGCGGTCCTAGATCCAGCCAGCGGTATCGCCGGCGACATGTTCATTGGCGCGTTGGTCGACAACGGGCTCGACAAAGCGTGGCTCGAGCGGTTGCCTTCTGCGCTCGGGCTTGATGGCGTAGGAGTTCGAATCGCCGACGTCCAGCGGTCTGGTGTTCGCTGCGTCAAAGTCGACTTCGATATCCCCGAGCAACCGCACGGCCGAGCTGTCTCCGAGATCCATCGTCTGATCGATGCGGTCAGGATTCCGGAGAAAGTTGCGCGCGCAGCGCACGCCGCATTCGAAGCGATTGCCACGATCGAAGGCGCCATCCACGGTGTGCCGCCCGACCAGCTGCATCTCCACGAAGTCGGAGCGGTCGACGCGATTCTCGATGTCGTGGGCTCGATCTGGGGAGTGGAGCTACTCGGCATCGAACGGATCTACAATACGAAGGTGGCGCTCGGCGACGGCACGGTGAAAACGGCTCACGGCGTGCTGCCGGTACCGGCGCCGGCGACTATCAGACTGCTCGAAGGATTCAACGTCCGGCACGGGCCCCCAGGCTCCGGCGAGCTCACTACTCCGACGGGAGCTGCACTACTGCGCGTCTTGTCGAAGGGCGCACCGCCGCAGGAATACACACCCCGGCGGAGCGGTTATGGCGCCGGGACGCGTGACATCCGCGGTCAGCTGAACGCGTTGCGCATCATCATCGGTGAAGCCGCGGTCGAGCAGCACGATCATCACCGTCATCACGAGCACGTCCACACCGAGCATCTGCACGTGCTCAGCGCTGACATCGATGACATGTCGCCCGAGGAGCTGGCGGGTGCCGCCGATGTTCTCCGCGCTGAAGGTGCGCTCGATGTTGTGCTGCTCCACACCACGATGAAGAAGGGAAGGCTGGGGACGCGCGTCGAAGCGTTGGTGCAGACCTCGGATCTCGCCCGGCTGGAGGAGAAAATCTTCCTTCAATTCACAACGCTCGGAGTGAAGACGTTCGACGTGGTGCGAAACGCGCTCGTGCGCGAGTCGCGTCTCGTTCGCTTCGACGGGCGCGACATCCGCGTGAAGGTCGCCACACTTCCTGACGGCACCCAGCGGGCGAAACCCGAGTTCGACGATCTCCGGCGTGTCGCAGAAGAGACGGCGCGTCCGTTGGCAGAGATTCGGTCGGAAGTGATGAACGCGATCAGTGAGAACCGCCTCAGCGCCGCGGAAGCGCGGGGAAATTAAGTGGACCTCGAACATCGGCTGATCGTTGCCGTTCGATCAGCGGCAGCAAATCGCGTCGCCTACGTCTGCTACTCGGGTGGGGTTGACTCCACAGTCGTTCTCGCCGCGTCGGTGCGCGCGGGTCTGGAGACGACTGCGCTCCTCGGAGTCAGTCCATCGCTCGCCGCGTCAGAGCGCGCCGAGGCCCACCGCATCGCCGCCGAGATCGGCGCCCGAGTGGAAGAAGTCGAGACCAACGAGCTGGAGCTCGCCGGCTACCGCGCCAATGCCGGTGATCGCTGCTACTACTGCAAGAGCGCATTGTATGACACAGTGCTCGCGCTCGCCGCCCGGCGGAAATCCGAGGACGTGATCTTCGTCGGGACGCAGGTCGATGACCTCGGTGAGCATCGTCCCGGTCTGCAGGCGGCGATGGAGCGTGGCGTCGTCGCACCTCTAGTCGATGCAGGCCTCAACAAGGCAGACGTCCGGTCGCTTGCTCGCAGCTGGAACTTGTCGAACGCCGAGAAGCCCGCCGCGCCGTGTCTGGCGAGCAGAATTCCCGTAGGGGCTGAGGTGACACCGCAGCGACTCGGCCAGATCGAAGCGGTCGAGGAATTCCTGCGCCAGCACGACATCTGGCCGGCGCGTGCTCGGTGGCACGACTCGGTCGTGCGGATCGAAGTCGCGCCGGAAATGTTCGAGCGGGTAACGAGCGAGCCGTTGCGTGACGAGCTGCGTCGCGCGTGCAGAAAGGTCGGCTTCAGGTTCGTGGCGCTCGATCTCGGCGGGTTGCAGACTGGCAGCGTCTCACTCCCTCTGGTGACGTCATGACTCAGGTTCGCTGGGATCACGACCGTGAGTCTCGCACCGGAGTTCCCGAAGTGATCTACGGGCCGGGCAAGACTGCCGCGCATCTGCGCCAGGTTTTCGAGAACACGCGCGAGTTGCGCATGGCTTCGAGACTGAGCGCGGAGCAGATGGAAGTGCTCAAGGATCTGGCGACGATTTATCCCGAAGCGAGAATGGCCGTGCGCAACCCGCGTCCGAAGCGGGAGATGCCGGTCGTTCCGGTAATCACCGCCGGCACCGCCGACATTCCGGTCGCTCTTGAGGCGTCGATTACTCTCGATGCGATGGGAGTGCCGACCGCGACACACTTCGACGTCGGAGTCGCCGGCATCCACCGCCTGCAATCGATATTGCCGGAGTTGACGGCAGCACGCGTGTGCATCGTGGCCGCCGGAATGGATGGAGCGTTACCCGCGGTCGTCGCCGGATTGCTGCGTGCCCCTGTAATCGGCGTTCCGACATCCGTCGGTACGGGCGTGGCCCAGGGTGGGGTCGTTGCGCTGAACACGATGCTGGCGAGCTGCAGTCCCGGTGTCGCGGTAGTAAACATCGATAACGGTTTCGGTGCCGCCTGCCTGGCGCTGAAAATTCTCGGCACCGAGAGGCCCGACTAGCCGACCGACAGTCGAGCGACCGTTGGGTCCGCGGGCAACTGCGCGATTAGGATTCAATGCGTCGACCTTTGCGGAGATTTCAATGCCCTCGACTGAAGCGATCGATACGCAACTGCTGGATCTGGGTCTGCTCGTGATGCGCGTGGTCTTCGGACTCGTCTACGCCGCTCACGGTGCGCAGAAGCTATTCGGCTGGTTTGGCGGTTATGGAATCGCTGGAACCGGCGGCTTCCTGGAGACGTTAGGATTCCGTCCCGGCAAGACATTCGCGACCGCTGCCGGACTCGGTGAGTTTCTCGGCGGACTGCTTCTCGCGTTTGGGTTCCTCGGTGCGGTTGGGCCCGCGCTGATAGTCGCCGGCATGATCGTCGCCATGATCACAGTTCATCGGAAGAACAAGTTCTTCGTTGCGACCAACGGGATCGAGCATCCGCTCGTGTTCGCGACGGCTGCCGTCGGACTCGCACTCACCGGACCCGGTCGGTATTCGCTCGATGCAGCGCTCGGCAAAACCGGCCTTGAAACGCCGATGATAACCTGGATCATCCTTGCCATCGGAGTCGTCGGAGCTCTGGGCAATCTCGCGCTGCGTCGGCCCGCACCGGCAAGAGTTTAGCGCGGCTCTCGGGCATCGCCGGAGGCGGGAGGTGGGAGGTGGAAACGGGCAACGGGTACGGATAGCGGAAAGCGCGCTTCCCGTACCCGCTTCCAGTAACCCGCCTCCCGCCTCCCGCTTCCCGCTGTTACCGCTTCGCGAGATCGCGTACACTCGCAGCCAGCGCTTCCACTCGTGACGGATCGGCGGCGGTGCGAGAATCCTGATCGAGCCGGGATGCGAGCTGATTCAGTGCGGCTCGCTGGCTCGCTCCCTTCAACTTCTCCGCTCGATTGAGATCGCGGGCGATCGCCGTGGAGCGCGCGCTGGAAATGCCGTTGCCTCTCACCAGCTGGTCGAGATATGCGCGAGCGACCACGAAGCTGGCGGGCCACACCAGCTTCGGCTGATTCTGCGGATTGAAAACATCGAAGTGAATCAGCTTGGCGGCGTCGATCTCGTTCTGTGAGAGCTGATCGCTCGGCTTGAGATCGAAGACATCGAGCCCGCGATCTATCTCGGACGCGTACAGGTGACCGTTGTACCAGTAAGCCGCCCAGTCGCCGCCGAGCATCAGCTTCGTCGAATCCATCGGGCCGCGATCGAAGAACGCAATTTCCTTGGGATGCGCGGGGTCCGTGAAGTCGAACACCGACACACCGCCCTGGTACCACCCCTGCGCCATGATGTCGCGACCGGGAACGGGAATCAGCGAGCCGTTGTGGGCGACGCAGTTCTCCTGTTCGGTCTGTGCAACGGGAAGTTTGTAGTAGCCGGCGAGATTCAGGTTGTTGCCGGCGCGGTAGAAGATCGCGTCAGCGCCCCACGTCATCTTGTCGGTCGCCCGACAGCGAGGCGCCATGCCGCCACCCCATTCGTCGGTGAACAGAACCTTGGTGCCTTCGTTGTTGAACGTCGCGGAATGCCAGTACGCGAAATTTGGATCGATGACGGCGGCGATTCGCTTCGGATTCGCCGGGTCTTTGATGTCGAGCAGGATGCCGTTCCCGGAGCAGGCGCCCGCCGCCAGTCCCATCGCCGAGTAGACCGTGATGTCGTGGCACATGTTGGTCTGCGAGGTCGTCTGCGTTCCGGGACCATGTGGGCCGCCCTTCCAGAGACCAGCGATTGCACCGGCGGAATCAGCGAAGATGCGCGGTGAATTGACGATCCTGGCGTTCTGTGGCGCCGCTACGGGGACCTTGATGATGTCGATGCGGAACAGCGACGTGGTCGTATCGGACAGCGACGCGCCCCGTGCACAACCAGCGAGCTCGGAACCGGAGCGGACCGGACCGGTGCCGGAGACGTAGATGTAAACGTTCGCCGGATCGTTGGGATCGGTTACGAGCGTGTGAGTATGGGAGCCGCGGCAGGTCTGAACGTCCGCGACCTGTTTCGGATGATCGATATCGGTCATGTCGAAGATGCGAATGCCGCGGAATCTCTCCGCGCTCACGGTGTCAGGCACTCCCTGGCCGCCGCAATCGAGTCGCCCGCGCGTCTCTTCGACCGACATGAACATCAGGTTCTTGTAGACCGACAGATCGCCCTGACCGCCGGGACAAACCATGAACGTGCGCATCTGTGGCGCACGTGGGTTGGAGACATCCCAGATCTGAAAGCCGTTGAATCCACCCTGGTACACGTAGTTCCCCATGAAGGCGAGGTCGGCGTTCAGGAATGCGAAGTCAGCGGGGTTTTGCGGATTGCCAAAGTTCTGGGGACGGTCGACGTGACCAATCAGCTCGAGATTCCGAGCCGCCTCCCCGGCGTTTTCCAACCCGGCGCGCAATCCAATGCGCGGATCATTGCTGGTGATTGCGCTGTCGCCTTGAGCGCTCGCCGTTCTCGTCAGGAGACCCGACAGTGCGACCAACATCGAAAAGCTCAGTCGCAGCGCGATTCTCGGTGGGGTTAACCGGCGAAGGCCTGATCTCGATTTCATTATCTTCTCGCAGAGTGTGAAGTGTGTAGGTGAAAAATGTTTCAGGGTTGCGGCGGACCGCTGGTGTTTCCCAGTCGGTCCAGCAATGCGCTCATGCGCGCGATCTCGGCGCGCTGATCGGCGTCGACCTCCGCCGCGAAGCGGAAAACCTCAGGCTCCTGCCCCGAGCCGGTGGTGCCAAGGAGGGTTGCGACCATTTCCAGCGCGCCCTCGTGGTGCTGGATCATGTCCTTCAGAAAAAGCTTGTCGAAGTCGCTACCACGCGCCTTAGTGAGCTCCGCTAGCTGATCGGCGGTAAGCATTCCGGGCATCAGCGTGTCGGACATCGCCATCCCGGGCATGTTCATCATCTGGTGCGCGTGCGCGTCCGGGGTGGGGACGGACTGCCCGCGGTCGCGCAGCCACTGTTGCATCAGCTTGATCTCGTCCTTCTGCGAAACTTCGATTCGCTGACCGAGGGCACGAATGTCAGTGCGGGTGGTGCGCTCCGGAATAAGCGCCGACATCACCAGCGCTTGGGCGTGGTGCCCGATCATCCCCTGCATGAAACGCACGTCGGCCGCGGTGTAGTGCGGGGTTTGCTGGGCGGATGCCGCGCTGGCGGTGATGCACGAGAGACCGCACACCACCATTTGTCTGATCAATCTTTTCATGGACTCGATGAATTGAACGTATGCCGCGGGCATTTAGTTGCAAGCTCGCTGGCAGGCTGTAATCCGGGTGTCATGCTCAAGTGGGATCAGGGGAAATGCCGAGAATCAGCCGCGGGAATCGCCTACAACCAGTCGTGGTGACGGCGAAATACCGGAACGGACTATGCAAAAACGCAATTTTGTCTGCGTTTATTCCAACGGCCCACCCGCTTTTTGAGAGAGAGCACTGCCATGATCCGTTCCTCCCGGGGCGTCATCGCCCTCGCTTTCGTTGCGGCTGCTGCATGCGCCACGGCGGCCATGTCAACCGCAACATCACCGTCCCCGGCGTCGGCAACGCTGCACGACGCGATGCGGAAATTGTGGTCCGACCACGTTGTCTGGACGCGCCTTTACATCATCTCCGCTGTAGCCGGCGATGCCAGCGCACCGACAGCCGCGGCTCGGCTGCTGAGGAATCAGGAGGACATCGGGAACGCCATCGTCCCCTACTATGGAGCCGCCGCCGGAACACAGCTGACGAATCTTCTCAAGCAGCACATCCTGATCGCGGTGGATCTGGTCACCGCAGCAAAGGCAGGAGATCAGGCAAAAGTGGCGGACGCCGATCGCCGCTGGCACGCCAACGCCAATGACATTGCGACGTTCCTGAGCGGCGCCAATCCCAACTGGCCGAAAGCGACGGTTTTGGCGATGCTCAATCAGCATCTGGCGCTGACTACTCAGGAGGCGACTGCGCGAATCCAGGGACGCTGGGCAGACGATGCATCCGCCTTCGACAGCATCTTCAACCAGATTCTCGGCATGGCGGACGCCCTTTCCGACGGAATCGTAAAGCAGTTCCCGAATCGGTTCTGATCGCCGCTCCCGGACGCGTCAGCTAAACCAGTAACCGCGAGTGCTTCGAGGAAATTCTCTGTAGCGCCCAGTCGATGTGCTCGCGGGTCAGTGGGTCCTGCTTATTCCGGCAGGCCTCGAGCGCAGTTGCATCGCTTTCCTCTCCGATATTGCCGAGCACTACCGCCGCGTTTCTCGCCAGGCCGCGTCGCTTGGCGCGCTTCATCGGTGAGCCGCTGAAGTTTGCGCTATAGGTTGCGTCGTCCATTTCCAGCAGCTCCAGTGACAGCTCGCGCGCGCTTCGACCATCGAATGTCTCGCGCGGACTGAACGCTTCCTCGGTCAGCTCACGCGCAAAGCTGATATTCCAGGGACAAACCTCCTGGCAAATGTCACAGCCGTAGACCAGCTCCCCGATAGCGGGTCGCAGCTCCTCGGCAACAGCTCCTTTGTTCTCGATTGTGAGATAGGAGATGCATCGCGTCGCGTCGAGCATCCGCGGCTCGACGAAGGCGTTGGTGGGACACGCGTCGAGACAGCGCGTACAGGTCCCGCAGCGGTCGCTCTGGAATGGCGCGTCGACTTCGAGCTCGAGATCCACGAAGAGAGCACCAATGAAGAAGAACGATCCGAGTCGTGGGTTGATCAGCATTGTGTTCTTGCCGAACCAGCCGAGTCCAGCGCGACGCGCCAGCTCACGCTCGAGAATCGGTCCGGTATCGACATATGGCTTGCCGCTGATCGACCGTCCGACCTCTCTCTCGAGCCAGCGATGGAGATCCTTCAAGCGCGCCGTCATCACGTCGTGATAATCATCCCCCCGCGCATAGCGAGCGACCGGTCCCGACGGCTCGCGTCCGCCGTAATTCATTCCGACGACGACGGCGTGACTGGCGCCCGGGAACGGCAGTTTCGAATCCCGACGTTTCTCCGCCCAGCGTGGCAGGTACTCCATGTCGCCGGCGTAGCCGCGTGCGACCCAGGCCTCGAACTCCGGCGCGGTCTGCATCAGACCCAGCGCAGTGATGCCTACGAGATCGAAGCCGAGCCCATAAGCCTGCGCCTTGATCAGATTCTCGAGGCTGGTCGATGCAGCGAGAGCGGTACTCACTCGTTTCTGTTCCAGCTGGTCCCTGCCCAGCGCGCGTAACGTTCGACGTCGGTGACCGAAGGCACGGCGTTGTAGTCACCATAAGCGGTGTACATTCGCCACCGCAGATACGTCGGATCAGGCAAGGGCAGGAATGGAAACTGTCGGTACCAGGCATTCGATCTGAAACGCCAGGTGATCCGCATCAGATCGAGTGCAAGTCGGGGGTGTCGTACCGCCCGCAGCGCTAAGCGGAGCGCGAGTCGTAGCCACGGCATGTCACTCCTAATATATAGAAGGCGTTATGCCAGACTCCGGCGTGCACGTGGTGGGGCTGATCGCGGACACACACGGGCTGTTGCGGCCCGGCGTGCACGAAGCGCTGAAGGGGGTTGAGCTGATACTTCACGCGGGTGATGTGGGAGGATCTCAGATCCTCGACGAGCTGCGTTTGATTGCGCCGGTGAGAGCTGTGTTCGGCAACACTGACCCGCCCGGCGATCCGGCGCTTGCTGATCAGATCGCTCTGGAGATCGGTGGCGCGCGCATCCACGTCAGTCACGGACACGAGGTCGGAAGTCCCACTCCCATAAAGCTGGCGCAGCGGTACGACGCCGATGTCGTCGTCTACGGCCACACCCACAAGCAGCTTGTTACCATGCTTGGTGAGCAGCTATTCGTGAACCCTGGCGCGGCTGGGCCAAGGCGGTTCAACCTATTGCCGAGCGTCGCGCGGATGGTGATCGAGGATGGGAAAGCGGAGGTAGAGATCGTTGACCTCGCTTGAGCTGATGACGGAAGAAGTCCAGGTCTGGGTGGCGTCGCTCGACGTCAAAGATTCGCGCTACGACGCGCTGGCGCGCGTGCTGCCGACCGATGAAAAGAAGCGCGCCGCCTCTCTCAGTCCTGTCGCGGCCCGCCGATTCGTCGTCGCGCGCGGAATTTTGCGCAATCTGCTGGCTGGGTTTACCGGCACTGCCGCCGAAAAACTGCAATTCAGCTACGGACGTTCCGGCAAGCCGGTGCTCGTCGACCACGACGGCATTCACTTCAACGTCTCACACTCCGCCGATCTCGGCCTCTTCGCATTTGCGCCGGATCGGCCGGTGGGGGTGGATGTCGAAAACGAACGGCCGGTGAGACGTCTGCTCGACGTCGCCCAGCGCTTCATGTCCGAAGAGGAGCTTCGCTCCCTGGCGGCAGCCCCGCCTGAAGAGCGGAATTCGGCGTTTCTCAGATCCTGGGTCGTGCGCGAGGCACGCCTAAAAGCGGAAGGAAAGGGCGTCTGGGACGGAACCGGCAACGACACTTCGGAGAGGAAGCTGACGCATAAGCTGTTCGCGCCCCGTCCGAATTATATCGCGGCCGTAGCTGCCCCCGAGTCCGACTGGCGCCTCTACACCTGCGCCATGAAGGACTGAGTGATGCGTACGCTCGCCCCGAATCTCCTGTTCCCCGCGCCCGGGCCTTATACTGTTACCGGGCCTAGCTTTGCGTTCGTCGTGTCCCGGTCCCTTATTTGAGGGCCGCGGTCCGGGGCTCTCGAACGACCGCCAGCTCCGAACCTGAATTTCGCTCGACGAGGAGGTAGGATGCGAAGAATATCTGGTTTGATAGCCGTCCTGACGATTGGACTGACGCTGGTTTCCTGCGGCGGCGGTGGCGACGCGACCGGCACCGGCGGTGGTGGCGGTGGTGGCGGTGGCGGCGGAGGAGGCGGTGGGGGCGGGAATTGTCCGACTAATACTTTCTGCACGACTGCCAGCACCTTTACCCCGACCTCGCTCACTGTAACCGCAGGAACTACGGTGACCTGGGAAAATGATTCCCCTGGCATTGGTCACAACGTCACATGGGACGATGCTGCGGGAAGCAATGCCGCGCTGGCTGGTGACGGTACCGGTACCTTCGATCTCCCCAGCGGCAGTCACACGCGCAAATTCACTACTCCGGGAACCTACGGTTTCCACTGCACCATCCACGCTGGAATGAAGGGCACGCTCACAGTTCAGTAGAGCCGGCTAGAAAAAGGAGACTCCCTCCAGATTTTTTGGCACCGCGATGCCGAGCGCCGTCAACGCGCTCGGCATTACGTCGACTGTGCGTCGCGGTGCACGCGATGGCAAGCGATTGAGCAGCAAGGGCACCAGCATGTGTTCGCGGTGCAGCGCACCATGCGATGAGACGTGCGGAATTGGCTCGTACCGCGCCCGATAATCCCAGTCTCTCGCTGCCGAAAGAATAATGTCTCCGCTGCGCGGTGATCCGACCAGATTCGCTATCTGGACGAGGGAATCCGGATAATCACTGGCAAGAGTCGCATCGTACGCCTCTGCGTCATCGAGTGATTTCAGCTCCCCGACGCCGAGTGGATCGCCACTGTTCGGAACATAGCTGTACTGCCATTCCTTCCAGCTCAGGGTTGCCGATCCGCGCTGCGCCGCGTGGATCTCGCATGATGATGCACCGGTTGGGAGAATCATCAGGTCCACTGATGGGCGCGCGAGAAGCTTCTCTACCAGCACGCTCCATCTGTCCTTCAGCGCAGGCCAGAAGGGTCGTGTCTTCCGCTCGAGCTCGAGGTAGAGGTGAGTCATGGCATTTCCGCTGACCATTACCGCGATATCAGCGGACGTCTTGAACGCCCACGGGTGCGCAAGAGTGGTGTATCCCCAGTCAGTGAGCAGTGCAACGAGATCTTCGTGCTCGAGCACCGATGAATGACCGTGATCGCTTCCCACCCAGATGTGCATCTTCCGCCATCTCCCGTCCCGCTCGGCGTCGGAGCGAATCTGCGCGACGGTGTCGTCTACGATTTTCAGTGCATCGTCCACGATTGGCGCATCCTGACCTTGCGCGTGCGAGGTCTTGTCGATTCCTGTGAGAGCGATGAACGCGTATCGATTGCGTCTGGTGCGCAACCGGTACGCGGCTTCTTCACCAACGCGGCGGTCGATGGCGAGCCAGCCACGCACGTTGCCGCGAAAGTGCGTGGCGGCGGCGCGCGCGACGAAGACCGGATTTTGCCCGATGCGGTTGCGACGGCGCAGGCCTCGCCCGATCACGCTGAGGGCGCCGAAGCTGGGCTTCGCGAGCTCGAAGATCGTTGGCGAAGCGGGATCAATGTCGCGATCCACGAAACGCATTTCAGCGCCGACGTAGCTTCTCGAGTGTCCGGCGAGCCGCGCGATCCGGCGTGATCGGTCGTACCAGCGCAGTCCCGGGAGCCCGACGCTGCCCGGATATCTTCCCATCAGAAACGGAGCGTATGCCGGTCCGGTCACCGAAGGAAAAGCAGACGTAATGGTCGACAAGCTTCCTTCGGCACACAATGCGGCGAGGGCAGGTAATCGTCCTTTATCGATGGAGCGAGCGAGAACATCCGGCCGCGCTCCATCCGCTATGATCATTACGACCTGCGCACCGTCACCTGGCGGGCTTTGTGCAGCCGCACGCAACTTTAGTTTTTCCCGATGAAGAAAGCAGCCAAGCCCGCGACAGCGGCAACGATGAAGAACAACAAAGATAAAGCTGACGCGGATAAACCTGGCGCGGATAAACCTGACGCGCTATCGACGAGCTCGGCGCGGGGAACAGGCCGCGCAAGATCAACGCGCGCTCGCACCGCCGGCGGAAAGAAGCTCAATCCCGAGGTTATGGCGTCCGCGGAGCAAAAAGCGCTGGAGGGACTGAAGCAGCGCACCGAAGAAGGCCATCTCAAAGCCGGACGTACGCCCCCCTCGCAGCGGGTTACGGGGAGACGAGCGGGCGACGCCGTTGTCATCGATGACTCTATCCGCCCCGTACCAGTCACCGAGGACGAAAAGCTCCTTCAGCAACCGGGACCCCGCACCGACTTCACACGCACCGATCCGTGGCGCGTGATGCGCATCATGGGAGAGTTCATCGAAGGCTTCGACACTCTGGCGTCCGTCGACAAAGCCGTCACCATCTTCGGCTCCGCCAGGATCGGACCCGACGATCCGACGTACGATCTGGCGGTGGAGACAGCGCGGCTGTTGGCGGAAGCAGGCTTCGCGATCATTACCGGCGCCGGACCCGGCATCATGGAAGCGGGGAACAAGGGCGCTCGTCTCGGCGGCGGTCGATCGATTGGCTGCAACATCGAGCTCCCGTTCGAGCAGGGTGCGAATCCGTACGTCGATACGCTGATCGACTTCCGGTACTTCTTCGTCCGCAAGACGATGTTCATCAAGTACTCGGTTGCATTCATCATCTTCCCCGGCGGATTCGGAACGCTCGACGAGCTGTTCGAGGCGCTGACCCTCATTCAGACGGGAAAGATCTACAAGTTTCCCGTCATTCTTTTCGGCCGCTATTACTGGGCGGGTCTGCTGCGCTGGTTGCAGGCGCGGGTGCTGAGTGAGGGGAAAATCTCCGATGGCGATCTCGATTTGATGCTGGTGACGGACAACCCGTCCGAGGCCGTGCAGGCCATCATCACCGCGTACAATTCGCTCGGAAAGACTGGCGGCGATCAGTACGAGGAAACCGAAGGAAGATCTCACAAGGACGATGGCCAAGCGAAATAGGGACGACGGAAAGAGGGAGGCGGGAGGGGGGAGGCGCGAGGCGGGACGAGATCGCGGCGGCTTCAAGGCGTCGCGACACGGGAAAGCCTCCGCAGCCGGGCCGAAGGCGCAGCAGAAACTGGCCGCTGAGGAGCGCGAGAAGCGTGGGGTTCAGCACACCGCGCACGAGACCAGTCGTTTTCTGAAAGGCCAGCGCATCGACCCGCGTCGCATTGACGGAAAAGAAACTGTCGCAGATCTGATCGAAGGCACCTACCTCGCCTACAACGCCGCGCGGCTACGCGAAGCGTGCCAGCTGTTCACCGAAAAGATGCTGGAGCCGAACGTCACCGTCGGATTGTCGATCACCGGCGCGCTAACACCGGCCGGACTTGGAATGTCGGCGTTGATTCCGCTGATCGAAGGTGGATTCGTCGACTGGATAATCTCCACCGGTGCCAACCTCTATCACGACACCCATTTCGGTCTCGGATTGACGATGCACCGCGGCAACGCTCAGGAATCGGACGTCGTCCTGCGTGAAGAAGGCGTGGTGCGCATCTACGACATCTTCTTCGACTACGACGTGCTGCTGTCGACCGACGCGTTTTTCCGGAAAATCATCACCGGGAAGGAATTCCAGAGATCGATGTCGAGCGCGGAATTCCACAATCTCGCCGGTAAATACGTGCGCGAGCGCGAGAAGGCGGTTGGAATCGGACAGAAATCGCTGCTTTCTGCGGCGTATTCGTCGGGCGTTCCGATCTATACGTCGTCGCCGGGCGACAGCTCGATCGGGATGAACATCGCCGCGCTCGCGCTCGACGGTAACAAGCTGGTGCTGGATCCCAACCAGGACGTCAACGAGACAGCGTCGATCGTGCTCGATGCCAAGCGCGGTGGTGGCAGAAGCGGTGTGATGATTCTGGGCGGCGGCAGCCCCAAGAATTTCATGCTCCAGACCGAGCCCCAGATCCAGGAAGTACTCGGCATCGACGAGAAGGGCCACGACTATTTCCTGCAGATCACCGATGCGCGCCCCGACACGGGCGGGCTATCGGGGGCTACGCCGGCAGAGGCGGTCAGCTGGGGCAAGATCGATCCGGACCGATTGCCGGACGCAGTGGTTTGCTATCTCGATTCGACGGTGGCGCTGCCGCTGCTCACGTCATATGCCTTTGCCCGGCACGAGCCGCGGCCGCTGAAGCGGCTGTTCGACAGGCGGGAGGCGATGATGACCAGGTTGCGCGAGGAGTACGAGAAATCGACGGATCAGCCGGCGGAGATCGATCACACCGACTCCAAACTGCCGCAGCATCGCTAAACAATTGCCTCGCAGACCCGGACTCCATAGCTTGGAGTAGCGGGCGCCCGGCCTTTCATCGCGGTCGGGCGCTCGTTTTTCGGTAAGAGCCAAAGACCTGGGAGAAGGGCTGATCGTGATTGACCAACTAAAAAAGAAACTCGGAGAAGAGGCGGAGCGGCTGCAGCACGAGCTGAACGTCACTCTACCGCAGGAGATTCGCAAAGCCGTTGAGCTGGGCGATCTGCGCGAGAACAGCGAGTACAAGGCAGCGCTCGAGCGCCAGCAATTCGTGCAGGCGCGTCTCGGCCAGTTGCGTCAGCGCCTCAGCAAGCTGTCGCAGATCGACGTCTCCCAGATTCCAGCGGACAAAGTCGGACTCGGCTCGCTGGTAGTGGTGCAGGACGAGAAAACCGGAGAGCGCGAGAGGTACAGTCTCGTGTTCGGGGATTCCGTCGAATTCGAGGAAGGCCACGTCAGCATGTCGTCCCCGATCGGAAAAACGCTGGTGGGCCGCAGCGTTGGCGAGACGGTCGTGCTCAAACTTCCGGCGATGACGCGCCGTCTCAAGATCGTCGAGCTCAAGACGATACACGACGCCGCATAGGTTATTTCGGCGACGCCCATCCGCTATTCACCGTCAAATAGCGGTCGTCCACCGCGCCCCGCAGGCTAGAACCTTGTAGCACTCCGATCGGTTCGGTACCGTCCCCTTATAACGGATATGCTTAGGAGGCGGTTAAATAATGAAGGCTGTTCTCGTCGGGCTCGTGGCTGCCTCACTCGCCGCCTGCGGAGGCGGTTATAGCTCGGCTCCGCCGGCCAACAACAACCCGCCTGGAAATACGCCCCCGCCGGCGGGTGGCATTTCGGTCAGCAATAACTACTTCAATCCCACGGCCAAGACAGTCGCAGCAGGTACGACCGTGCAGTGGTCATGGAACTCGTGTAGCGGTGATCCATACGGCGGACAGACGTGTACTTCGCACAGCGTCACGTTCGACGACGGAACGTCTTCGCCGACGCAGGATCAGGGAACGTATCAGAGAACCTTCAATACCCCCGGGACTTACAACTATCACTGTACCCAGCACCCAACACAGATGACGGGGACAATCACGGTACAGTAATCGCCGACTGTTATCCGTGAGCGGTCGTTCGGGCGCGGTGGTCTGAGGAGATTTCAAAGCAGCACTTCGGACGTCCCGAACGATCGCACCTCTCCGTCACGGTGGCGCCGACCACTTCGGCCACCAGCGATGTGACAGCAGTGCAGACACAATGATCTGCTTCTACCGCGCGCGATAGCGGACACGCACGTCCCACGATCTGATAGGTTGTTCCGCGCTTCTCTACGCTCGTCAGGCCGCCCAGCTCATTCAGAAGATTCGCGGCGTTATTGACCCGCGACGACAGCGAGACCGAAGGCGAGGGAGACTGTGGCGCCAGACGCTTTCCAACGCGCTTCAGCAGCGCCGTGAGTTGCGCCGTAGTCATGCGCTCGCGCAACTCCTCGAGGAAGGCGATCAGCACCGGCGCGTAAGCGCGCGAGAATTCCTCTTCGCCGCCCGGGCTGAGAGTATAGAGCACGGCGGGCTGACCAACGCCCCCGCCGCGACGAAGACCGGTCTTTTGCACCGTGCCGGATCGCTCGAGCGCATCAAGGTGGAATCGCACCGCGTTGTCGGTCAGGTCCAGCCGATCGGCGAGATCGTCGACCGTCCAGTTGCCTTCGCGGAGCAGCGCCAGGATTCGTCCGCGCGTCCCCTTGGTCTGGTCCTTCTCGGCTCGACTTCTGAAATCGGTCATTTGCCTGAAGTTTAACGCCTCTCACTGGAATAAGTCAAAGCAAACCTTGACTTATACTGATCCAGCATCTAACCTCACTGTAGCCACACCTGAATCTACCAGAGATACGCATGTTCTCATCCACGCGTTGTAATCGTTGGTTACAGGTTTCACAACGCTGTCATCGATGCAGTGGCAATCTCTCCTGTCAGCCATCCAGAATGTGCAGATGAAGGACCCTGTCACGAAAGTTGCGCCTGCTTTGCTGCCCACCGGCATCGCTGCGCAGATCCTGCTTGATTATCTGAAATGAGCGAAAATTCCGAGGAACTTACGGGGCCCGATCTCACCAAGGGAATCGAGATCAGCAGCGTCCTGCCTGGTCAGCTCATCGGCGGCCATGCCTTCGGCGAGCAGGTTCTGCTGGCCCACGTCGAGCCGAACTGGTTCGCCGTAGGCGGCAAATGCACGCACTACGGTGCGCCGCTCGATCAAGGCATTCTCGTCAGCGAGACCCTGCGCTGCCCGTGGCACCACGCCTGCTTCGAGCTCCATAACGGCGCGGCGTCGTGCGCGCCGGCGCTGAACGATCTGCCGACGTACGACGTGGCAGTCGAGAACAACATCGTTCGCGTCATCCGCAAGCGTGATCCCGGACAGGTGAAA
>JBKPDS010000228.1:0-5235 GCA_046727995.1 Gemmatimonadota bacterium | reverse complement strand
AAAATGCTCCCTCCGCCCGGCCTCGCCGAGTAGTGCACGCTTCCTCCCTGAGCCTCGGCGAGCTGCCGCGCAATCGACAATCCGAGCCCGGCGGCTCCGGCGTCTGCGGCGGCGCCGACCGGCCGATAGAACGCATCGAAGATTCGGTCACGCTCGTTTACCAACACTCCCGGCCCGCGATCGGCGACCTGGAATGAGAGCGAGCCGTTCATCTGCGTCACTGATATCGTGACCGTGTCGTGCGAGCAGCGGAGCGCGTTGTCGACCAGGTTTGTCATCACTCTCAGCGATTGCACGAAATCGAAGGTTCCCACCAGCGCCGGCTGGGAGTAGTCGATGATCGTCTCGATGCGGCTGGCGTCGGGAACTCCAGAGAACTGGCGCACCGTCGCGCCGAGTAGATCCTCGGCGGTGTTGACTTCGGCATTCATCGTGAACGCGCCGCCCTTGAGCCGCGACAGATCGAGCACGTCCGCTACCATTTTGCCCAGTCGATCCGCCTGACCGACGATGATCTCGGCGCGCGCCGTCGCCCCCGAGCCGTCAGCCGCGATGTCCTGGGCGATGGCGCGGATCGCGGTGAGTGGCGTGCGGAGATCGTGGGACACCGACGCCATCAGGATGTCCTTCAGCCGGCTTGCTTCCCTCAGCGCCTCGGCGTGCTTCACCTCCTCCGACAGCGCCTCGATTTCCTCGGCGTGCTTGCGCGCTCGCTCGGCTTCCGACCTCGCTCTCGCCAGCAAGGTGTTGGCGACGAGCGCCGTCGACAGGAACGCTACGAGGGCGAGGAGATCGCTCGGCTCTCCAACCGTGAGTGTGTCGAACGGCGGCTGAAAGAAATAGTTGATCGCCAGAAAGCCAAGCACCGCCACCAGGATTCCGAGCCACTGCTCACCGCTCGCCGCGGCGCCGAGCACGAGAAGGATGTACACGAATGAGGCGTGCGCCTGCTCGATGTTTGGCCTGGCCTGTCGCATGACCAGCGATGAAACGAGAAAGATCCCCAGCCAGAGGGCCCAGTCGACGTACCTGGCCGTCTTCGTTGTCGTTGTCAGCAGGTCACGGCGCAGAAATGAAGCGATATCCTACTCCCGGTTCGGTGATGATCAGCCGCGGATCGGCGGGATTCCGCTCGATCTTGCGACGCAAGTTGGTCACGTGCACGCGGAGATAGAGTCGCGCGTCGCCGAACGCGCGCTTCCACACCGCCGCGAACAGCTGCTGGTGCGTGAACACCCGCCCCGGATCGGAGACAAGGACCGACAGCAGCTCCCACTCGATCGGCGTCAGCCGGATGACGTTTCCGTCGCGGCTCGCCTGGCGGCGGTGGACATCGATCGACAAGCCATCGGCAACAATCACTTCGTGCTCGGCGTGCGGCACCCGCGCCCGACGCAGCTGTGCCGACACGCGCGCCGCCAGCTCCTGCGTGGAGAACGGCTTGGTGATGTAGTCGTCCGCGCCCGCGTTGAGGAGCGCGACGGTATCTGACTCGGTGTGACGCGCCGTCAGCACGATTATCGGAGCCGCAGTCATGCCGCGGATGCGCTCGCAAACTGCGAGTCCGTCGAGATCGGGAAGGCCGAGGTCGAGAATGACGAGATCGGGATTCGAGGTGTCGACCGCTTCGACACCGGCCTGCCCGGTGGAAGCTTCGATGATCGCCGGATGCTGGTCGCGCAGCGCCGCGCCAACGGCACGTCTGATATCGACCTCATCCTCGATGATGAGCAACCGATAGTGTTCTACGGCCACGCTCGTCATACCGGCACCCCGCGGCCTTCGTACGAGATGCGCATTAGAATTCCGATCGCCAGCCAGCTCGCCAGCATGAAGCTCCCGCCGTAGCTGAAGAACGGGAGTGGAATTCCCGTGATCGGCATCAGGTTTAGCGTCATCCCGACGTTCACGATGATGTGAACCAGCCAGCATCCCATCAGTCCGAAGGCGACTAGTGAACTGTAGGACTCGTTCGCGCGTTCGGCAATGTTGGTAATGCGCAGGAAGAGCATCAGGAAAAGCGCCAGCGCCGCGGTGACGCCGATGAATCCCAACTCCTCGCCGACAACGGCAAAAATGAAATCGGTGTGTTGCTCGGGCAGGAATGCCAGACGCTTCTGCGGTCCCATCAGGAATCCGCTGCCGAGCAGCCCTCCGGAGCCGATGGCGACCTTCGACTGGATCACGTGATAGCCGGCGTTACGTGGATCAACCGACGGATCGAGAAAAACCAGCAGTCGGTTGCGCTGATAGGGAGCGAGCCGCTCCCATACGACTGGGGCGACGACGCCGACGACGATGTTGATCACCAGCAGCGCGATGCCTTCGATCAGATACGGGCGATAGTGCAGCACCAGCGCGAGCAGGATGAAGAACCAGGTGCCCCAGAGAGCCGTGCTGAAGCTGAAGACGAGACTGATCACGGGGCTCGCCAGCAGAATCAGGAGCGGCCATGGCGTCCCCGCCCAGTACAGCATCACGAAAAAAATTCCGACGAACACGATCCCGGTGCCGAGATCCGGCTGGAGCATGATGACGACCCATGGAATTCCCACGGTCAGGATCGGCTTCCACAGATCCACGATCGAGGTCGGCGATTCGGAGCGCGACGCCAGCACCTTGGCCAGCATCAGGACAACGGTGAGCTTCATCAGCTCGGAAGGCTGGCCAAGCCGATGTCCACCGATGGCAATCCAGCTCTTGGTGCTGGCGGCGGTGCCTCCACCTTTTCCGATGACGAGCGTCAGCAACAGCACGAACAGCGTGAACAAGTAGGCCGGGAACGTCGCCCATTCGACGAAACGAACGCTCGATCGACTGATTCCGTAGGCACCGGCTACACCAATCAGCAGCCACACGAACTGAGTTCGCCAGAGATTGTGGACGAACGTCGGAGTGTCGGTGACGCCGGCCGAGTAGACCATCGCGATTCCGTACAGCGACAATGCGGCAGCAATCATCACCAGGCGCAGGTCGCCGAAAATCCGTCTCACTCACCGATACCGGCGACGAAGGCGGCGACCGCCGGACCCGCGAACGCTGATCGCCGCTCCGACAGCGGACAGTTTCGAACGTTCTGCGCGCCGGCGATCGCCAGTGGGAACAACCAGATGCATGCGAGTGCGAGGCGGAATCGATTCACGGGATCGTCGGCGCGGCGGATGATTTTGTGCCGACAGTCGCTCGCGAAAGCCGATCGTACGAGCGAAAGCTAGAGATGCGCTTCAGCGTGCCAGCGTTAAGAAACCGCTAAGATGCCCCGCAACTTCTTCGCACCGTCGCGCCCTGCTGCTACACTGCATGCCGAGGGGAGGGCTGGTCCGAGCTCCTACGAGTGCCGCGTTCGATCAACGACGGGATTCCACTCTTTACCATAGCACCGTGAAGCGGTTGGGAAGATTGATAGTCGCGTGTGCTCGTAGGACTCGGATGCAGCATCCATCGACTCTCCGGACGATCCGTCGAGTCCGTAAGCTCCGGACTCTGTTTCCCACTTCGCCTTCGTCCCGCTAAAGCCAAGGTCAACTGACGACTACCAGCTAGGGGCAGTGGGTGGAGCGGCTGGGAGCTTCGAGCCTGCTTCGAGCCTATGGAACACCGGAAACACTTGGCGGTACTTGTTGTGTGGGTGCGCATGCACCTGACAGGCAACTCCTCGGCTTGACCGTAATGCCCAATAGACTCGAAGACGTAGTGCGGGACGCGTTCGAACGCGCCAACGACGGAACTGGCTCGCCTGATGAGCTGCTCTCGGCAGTTCGCATTCTCGTGCGCGACCTGAAGCGGGAGGGAAGTCCCCCGGAGAAGGTCATCGTCACCGTCAAGCAGATATGCGGGCTACCAATGATCACGTTTGCCGCTGACACCGATGCAGCCGCCGACGGCACCCAGTCGAAGCAGATCTCGGACATGATGGTTAGGGCGGCGATCGACGAGTACTACAGAGTGCCAAAGTTCCACACGAACCCGGTGTAAAAGGCGCGCGGCTGTGGACCGGTGATCGGCACGATCACTCCCGCGTCGAACGCCAGCCACTCGCGAGCCAGCAACGTCGGTCCGGCAAGGAGCGCGGCGATTGACTTGTTGCCGATCGGTCCGGACGTGTGCGGGTAACCGAAAACCTCAAACACGCCGCCGACTGCTCCCGCTACCGGGAATCCGAATGACGCGGTCCAGATGCTGGCGTTTTTGGGCGCCTGCGTTCCGTCGCCGCTGCGTTTCGTTTGACCGACATTAAGATCCACCGCCACTGGTCCGACCTGGCGACTCGAAATTAACAGCAGCGAAAAATCGGTGGTGCCCGTCCCCGCGCCCCGCGCTCCCGTCTGCAATTTCACTGCGGGCAGCACGGCGAAGTCGCCGAGTATGCGATCGTCGTCCACGATCCGATACTTGATGCCGATGGTGAGATCGCCCAGCAGCAACGGTGCGCTACGGCGGTCCCTGGCGATGTTCACCAGCAGATTAACCTGGGCTCTCGACGCCAGACCGATCTTCAGGTTCGTCGGCGCGACAAAGCCTCTCGTTCCATCGTCGAACTTGTCCCACTCGGCGCCTTCCTCGAGCTCGATCCAGCCCCGCGCTACGGTACCGGCGTGGGTGGCAACCGTCGGACGCTCTGGTTGAACCGCGTGCGGGTCTCGCGCTGTCGAATCAGTTGTCGATTGCGCCGCCAGCGGACCGAAATTGGCCGTGGTGGCGAGAAACGGAAACAGAATCAGGCACGCACGTAACTTCACGGTGTAAATCATAATAGTTTCGTTGTTTGATCATTCTTGCTTCCCCTCGCCCCTCGTCCCTCGCCCCTCGTCCCTCAAAATGAAACAGACCTATCGGTATCGTCTCGCTCTTTCAACTCTCGTCGCGGCAGCACTTGCCAGCGCGTGCGCGCCAACTACGGCGAGAACGGCAGCAACCGCGATCGCACCGGCGACGGCCGGCGCGAATCCGTTTTTCGTCGAGAGTACGCTTCCGTACCACGCCCCGCGCTTCGATCTCATTCACAACGAGGACTATCAAGTCGCGCTGGAAGAGGGAATGCGGCAGCAGCTGGCCGAGATCGATTCGATCGCCAAGCAGACGGCGCCGCCGACTTTCGAGAACACCATCGTCGCGATGGAGAAGGCGGGCGCGCTGCTGACGCGCGTGTCGAAGACTTTCAGCGGCGTCATCGGCGCCAACACCAACGACACGCTGCAGAAAATCCAGGAAGTCGAGGCGCCCAAGCTCGCCGCT
>JBKPDS010000227.1:0-19747 GCA_046727995.1 Gemmatimonadota bacterium | reverse complement strand
TTGCAGTGCGGGAGCCTGGTGGGACTCCGGTCGGAGACGACATCCGTGACATCCTCCTCCATCCGGAGCAGGAAATCAGTGCCGCGACTGAAGCGTTGTTGTTCATGGCCTCCCGCGCTGAGCTGGTAGCAAGGGAGATCCTGCCGGACTTCGTCGAGGGCATGATCATCCTGGTAGACAGGTTTTTCCTCTCTACTTACGCCTACCAGATCTACGGCCGGGGACTTCCTGAAGAGGAAGTGCGCGCCGCAAACCGCCTGGCAACGGCCGGTCTTGTCCCTGACATCACCCTGTTGATCGACTTACCGGCTGCGGAAGGCTTGAGCCGCGCCGACGCGCGAGGCGCGCGGGACAGGATGGAGCGCGCCGACGACGAGTTCCACGATCGGGTCGGGAAAGCGTTTCGGCAGTTCACGGACCCGAAATGGCAGCACTCCCATCCGGAGTGTGGACCAATCAAGTTGATAGACGGCACCGGTGACGAGAAAACAGTTCATCAGCGGGTAGTCGCGGCGCTCACTGCAGCTTTTCCGCAACCTTTCGGCAGCTTGAAGAGTTAAACACAGATGAAGCTGAAACTCCCTGGCGCTTCCGCCCGAGCGCGCACTGCAATCGTTGCCGGAACGCTGGTCGGCGCGCTGGTCACCGGTGGCTGGCTGCTCCAGCGTGGTGCGCGCACCGGAACTTTCACTACTTACGAAGGTGCGCAGCTGTACGAGAGCGTGTTCCGCCGGGTGCAGAACGACTATGTCGACGCGGTCGGCGACTCCGCGCTGTACGCCAAATCGGTCGACGGGATGTTGTACGAGCTCCGCGATCCTTACTCGACATTCCTGCCGCCCGACCGCTTCGCCAGGCTCAACGAGAGCACGAGCGGCAATTACGCCGGACTCGGAGTCGAGGTCGATCTGCGCGATGGCTATCTCATCGTCGTAGCGCCATTGCCGGGCGGCCCTGCCGAGCGCGCCGGCCTGCAACCCGGTGACCGCATCGTCGAGATCTCGGGAAAGCCCACCAAAGGGTGGACGAATGAGGAAGCAGCGAAGCTGCTGCGAGGAAAGCCGGGCACTCTTGTCACGCTGAAGATCGAGCGGCCGGGAATCTCGTCGCCCCTCGAATTCAAGGTGCAGCGGATGACGATTCATCAGAGTGCTGTACGCCGGGCCTCGCTGCTCGGCGACGGCGTTGGCTATATCGATCTCAAAGCCTTCAGCGACTCGACGGCGAACGAGTTGACGGGTGCCGTCACCGGCTTGCTTGCCCGCGGGATGAAAACGCTCCTCCTCGACTTGCGGACGAATCCCGGCGGCCTGCTGACCCAGGGAGTGAGAGTTTCTGACTTGTTCCTGAACAAAGGTCAGAAGATCGTCAGCATGCGCGGACGCCTTCCCGAGGCAAATCGCGATTACGCCGATACTGCGCAACAGCGCTGGCCCGATCTTCCGCTGCTGGTTCTGGTAGACGGACGCAGCGCCAGCGCCGCGGAGATTGTCGCTGGCGCGCTACAGGATCACGATCGCGCGGTGATCGTCGGCACGCCGACATATGGCAAGGGCAGCGCACAGTCAGTCATACCATTCGGCGATCAAGGTGGGCTGAAGATCACCACGGCGCGCTGGTTCACGCCGGTGGGCCGCTCGATAACGCGACGGCAGCCGAGCGATGACGATTCCGAAGACGCGGTCCCAACCAAGCGCGAGCGGTTCCATACGGACGGCGGCCGAATCGTCTACGGCGGAGGCGGCATTACGCCAGACGTCGTCGCCGGTGACACCGTGACACCACTCGCTGAATCCAATTTCATGCGCGCGCTTGGCGCCAGCGCGTCGCATTTCAGAGATGCGGTCACGGATTACGCACTTTTCCTCAAGGGAACGCACGGCGTGGCGACACCGGATTTCGCCGTAACTGCCGCGATGCGCGACGAGGTCTGGACCAGAATGAAAGCGCGCGGGATCGACATTCCGCGCAGCGTATACGACGAGGCCGAGCCGCTGGTCTCGCGTGTCATCGCCTTCGACATTGCTCGTTACATATTTGGTGCAGACGCGGAGTTTCGGCGCCGCGCTTCAGCGGACAAACCGCTGCAAAAGGCGTTGGAGCTGGCCCACGGCGCCAAATCCGAGCACGATCTGCTGCGGCGCGCCATGGCACACGCCCCGTCCGCAGGGCCCGACACCCTCGGTGACGAGGGAGGCGGGGGCACGGAGTGAGCGAACGGGTCTTCATCGTCGGACCCGGACACGTTGGGCGCGGACTGGTCCGCGCCTTTCGCGCATCAGGAGTCGAAGTTGTCGGTCTGCATGGCAAGCGACCGTCTGGTGTGGCGACGTCCACCGGCAACATTCCCGCAGATGCGGCCCGCGCCAATGTGGTGATGGTCTGCGTGCGGGATCCGCAGCTAGACGACGCGCTCGCCGAAGTGACGGCCGCCGCCGCCGATGGACGAATCGCGCGAGGGGCGGTGGTGCTTCATACCTCGGCGATTGCCGAGCCTGCGGGCTTGCGCACATTGAGTGCGAAGGGCTTTCCCGGAGGGACATTCCATCCGCTGGTGCCCTTCAGTGATCCCGAAGTTTCCGCCGAGCTGCTGCGCAAGGGATGGATCGGAATTGACGGCGAGAACGCGGCCAAGAACGCGTCGCGGCGACTGGCGGGTCACCTCGGAGCACGGACGCTGGAAATTCCTCCGGGGAAAAAACCGGCGTACCACGCTGCCGCCGTCATGGCTTCCAATTTCCCGGTGGTGTTAGCGTCGGTTGCCGGCCATCTCCTTCACGACATCGGTATTCCTGACGCCAGCGCATACCAGGCAGTGGAGAGCCTGATGAGTGGAGCACTGGCCAATATGAAGCAGGCACTTCCCGACGATGCGTTGACGGGACCGGTCGTGCGTGGCGACCTGGAAACTGTCAGCAAGCATCTTCGCGCACTGCAGGGGCACGAAGTTCCTTTCGAGGTCTACCGTTCGCTGTCGGCCGCAGCGGCGGAGATCGCGCAGCGCCGTGGCGTCGATCAGAAAAAACTCGCCGCCGTCGCCGGGTTATTGAGGTCGAGCAAGCCCTAGAACTGGGTCGCCGTCCTCTGGTCGACGATCTTGGCGCCTTTGGGAACGGAGAACCTGAAACTCGAGCGACTGAGCGTCGGATTGGGGGTGAAGCTCGTAATCACGACGTGGCGCTTCAGCCCGTTCGAGGTCTCGACGTCGAACTGCCTGATGCTGGAGTCGTTGTCGTCGATCCAGACTTTCGCGCTGGTGAAACCGGAGTTCGAGCGTTTTGGCGTGAGCGTGACTGCGTGTGTTAGGCGCCCTCCGACGGTGGCTGTCCCCGAGGCGCTGACTGTGAAGCGTGACTGCGGAGAATCCAGAAACTGCTGGGCGGGATCTACGGCCAGCGCGTTTCGTCCGGTGTAGGGGATTCTCATCACCTGGCCGGGAGTACTGCTGGGAAGATAGACCCACAGGGTAGATCCATCGGCGGCGACGCGGTCTCCGCTCTCGAAGTCGATGCTGAGCAGATTCGGCTTCTTTCTGAGGATGACGCCGCTCGTCGTCTGGGTGCTGCCTGTCAGCGGATTGGTGAGTGTCTGCCGAAATTCCGCGCGCATGCTATTGAGACTCGCATACGCGGCGACGGCTCGATCGATTATCGCATCAGCGTTTTGCGCTTTCGCCGCAATGGGCAACGCAGCGGTGACAAGCGCCGTGGAGAGGAGGAGTGTTTTCATAACTGGACGTACCCGGCAGGGCTTATGCCGTTCCTGTTTTCGCTGCCGGGACATTGCGGCCGATCGCCGCGGCCACGGCGCGCAGCTCGCTCACTAGCTGAGTGAACTGATCGGGAAAGAGCGATTGCGCGCCGTCGGAGAGCGCACGATCGGGTTCGGGGTGGACCTCGATCATCACGCCGTCGGCGCCGGCAGCGACAGCAGCGCGCGCCATTGGGATTACTTTGTCGCGCAAGCCGGTGCCGTGACTCGGATCGGCAATGATCGGTAGATGCGAGAGACGGTGCACGATCGGAATGGCAGTGAGATCGAACATGTTGCGTGCCGCCGGGTCGAAGCTCCGCACGCCACGCTCGCAGAGAATGACGTTCTGGTTTCCCTCGGCGAGTATGTACTCGGCGCTGAGGAGCAAATCGGTTATCGTGGCTGCCATTCCACGCTTGAGCAGCACCGGCTTCTTCATTTTCCCAACGGTCTTCAGCAGCGAGTAGTTCTGCATGTTGCGCGCGCCGATCTGGATGCAGTCTGCCAGCTCGGCGACCATTTGCGCGCCCTCGGCATCCATCGCCTCGGTGACGACCGGTAATCCACTCGCCTTGCCAGCGCGAGCGAGTAACTCGAGACCTTTCTTGCCGAGTCCCTGAAAAGAATATGGTGAGCTGCGAGGCTTGAATGCGCCGCCGCGGAGCGCAGTTCCACCGGCTGCTTTCACGATTCGCGCGGCGGCAATGATCTGCTCCTCGGACTCCACTGAGCAGGGACCGCCGATTACGACGACGCTGTCCCCTCCGACGGTGACACCGTGGCCGAGGTCGACGAGCGTGTTTTCCGCTCGCCATTCACGCGACACCTGCTTGTACGGCTGGGTGACATGAATTATCTGGGCGACGCCGGGAAGCGCCTCGAGGCGGGAGGAATCGACACGACCATCGTTTCCGACGAGGCCTACGGTGGTGCGTTGCGCACCTGGCATCGGCCGCGCCTCGTAGCCCATGTCCTGGATTATGCTTACCACGCGATCGACGTCCTTCGCCGTCGCGTCGTGCTGCATGACGACTAGCATTTTACGCGTTCAGTGGCGCTGTTTCGGCGGCCTCGGGCTCGTCGTGCAGCTGTGGTGTGTGCGCGGGATGCGCGGGCGTGATCGTTTCATCGACGGTCTTGCCGCGCATGCGGACACTAACCAGCGAGGAAACGCCGGGCTCCTGCATGGTCACGCCGTAGACGGCGTCCGCCGCCTCGGTCGTGGTACGCGGGTTGTGTGTGATGACGATGAACTGGGTCTTGGTCTTGAACCGATTGAGCATGCGAACGAAGTGGCCGATGTTCTGATCATCAAGCGGAGCGTCCACTTCGTCAAGCAGACAGAACGGACTGGGCTTGGTGAGGAATATTCCGAAGAGCAACGACAGTGCGACCAGTGCCTTCTCGCCGCTGGAAAGCAAGTGGATCCGCTGGGTCCGTTTTCCGCGCGGCGAGGCGTGGATCTCAATGTCACCCTCGAGCGGACTGTCCGGGTTCTCCAGCCGCAAGTCGCACTCGCCGCCGCCGAACAGCGTCATGAAGATATTCCGGAAATTTTCGCGAACGTGGACGAAGGTCTGCAAGAAGAGCTCGCGCGCGGTGGTGTCGATTTCGCGGATTGCCTGTTGCAGAGAATTTTTCGCCGAATTGAGATCGTCGCGCTGAGTGGTGAGGAACCCAAGGCGCTTCGTCTCCTCCTCATGCTCTTCGATGGCGAGGGGATTCACCGGTCCCAACGCATCCAGCTGCTCGCGGACGAGGGCCGCTTCGGAGCGAAGCGTTTCGTCGTCCATCTCCAGCGATTCCGCGCCGGCGATCAGCTCGTCGACCGGCTTTTTCCATTCGGCCTCGAGCCGCTCGCGGATAGCGGTACGGCGACCTGAAAGCTCGGTGTAGCGGAGCTCGGCGGCGTGCAGTTCTTCGCTCAGCGCGGACGCATGGCGCCGCATCTCCGCCAGCGAGTGCTCGTCGGAGGTCAGCCGATCGTCGAGCTCGCGTAATCCGCGCTCTGCGTCTTCCAGCTTTTCTTCGGAGTTCTCGAGCGTCCGCTCTCGCGCCTCCAGCTCGGTCTGCCAATGTGAGAGCTGACCAGTGAGATGTTCGTCCGCACTGGAAAGTGTCGTCAGCTCGACCTGCAACGATTCAACGCGACCAGTGGCCGAAGTGAACTCCTCGCTCAAGTGGCGGAAGCGGTCGGACGCCACTTCGAGCTGGGCTTGCGACTGGGCGCGTCGGATCTGACTGGCCGTGCGGTGCTCCCGCGCCTCGTCCTGTAGCTGCTCGGCGCCGACCAGCATCTCGCGAGCGCCCGCCACCGACGCTTCGCGTTCCGCGATGCGCGCCTCGATCTCTTGCGAGGCGACGGTGAGACTCTCGATTCGGCTGAAGGTTGCCGTCTCGCGCTCGGAAAGTCTCTCGATCAGTGCGCGCGCCTCCGCCGCCTCGCGGGCAGCACGCTGGTGCTGCCGTCCTGCTGCAGCTGAACGATCTGCCGCCTCTGTGCTTTCCCGTGCCGCCTGCAACGCTGCTTCCTGTGCAACGATTGCAGCTCGCTCGGCGGACGCGAGGGCGACTCGCTCCGATTCGGCGTTCGCTCCGGCGGCGTGTCGTGCGGCGGCCGCGTTTGCCACTGCGGTCCTCAGGTCCACGATTTCAGCCCGACGACGCAACGGTCCAGGGCCGGATTCGGGCGCCGGAAGCCAGACTGCGCCACGGGCGTCCACGAACGCAGTCCCGCTCTCCATCGAAGTCACCTGACCGAGAAGGGACCGAACCCAGCCACTGGCGGGTGATGACGACGTCACCAGCTTGGCCAGATCGTCGGTGCGAGCATCGCCGCTGGCTGCCTGTCCGTTCATTGAATCGACCGGGAGCAGCAGCAGCGGTCCCGGCGCGGCGGACGCATGCCAGGCGCGCACAGCCTCTGCCACCGCGCGGTCGCGGACGAGGACGGCGTTGACAGTCGGCCCGAGAAAGCGCTCGACGAGTGCAGCCGCATTTGCATCGGTGCTGATGAAGTCGCTGAGTGGACCGAGTACCGCGCCCTCGCCGAAAATTCCGCGCTCCTTGAGCAGACGGGCGGCGGCGGGTGCGAGACCCACTCGCTCCCTCTCCAACGCTTCCAACGAATTGAGCCTGGCACTCAAGGCGGTCTGGAGATCTTCGGCGCGAATTAGCTCCTCACGTGCGGCAATCTCCCGTTCGCGCGCCTGCTGTAGCGCGTCCCGAGAGCTCGCGGCCAGCTCACTCGTCTCCGCGGCGTGAGTGGCGGCGATTGCTGCCGCGTCATCGGCGGCAGCGAGCACGCGGCGCGCCACTTCGGCGGCGTCGAAGAGATGCGCCTGCTCGTGCTCGAGTGCAGCCCGTCGCTCAGCAACTTCGTCCCGCTCCCGCTCCGCGCTTTGGCGCTCAAGGTGAGCGCGGTGAAGCTCTTCACGGAGCTCGCGCAACGCGCGCTCCCCCTGCTCGAGGTTGGATCTGGCGGTCGTCAATCCACTGCGAACCTGATCCTCGTGCTGTGCGTGCGCCGCCAACGCCTCCTCGGCAGAGGTGAACGCCGCCTGCAGCTCGGCTAATTCCGTGGATGCGCGCTCGAGCTCTCCGCTGACACGGCCGGCGAGCGCGTCACCTTCGCGACGCTCCTCTTCGGCGCGCACGCGGCGCGACATTGCATTGCGCAGCCTCTCTTCGGCGACGGCGATCTCGCCGCGCAGCTGCTGTGCGGCCTCGCGCTGATCAGATACCAAACGAGCGAGCTCGGTGCGCCGCGCCTCCGACGCTGTGCGATCGGCAAAGTCTGTCTCCCGCGTCGCTTCAGCGGTGCGTAGTCTCTCTTCCGCCGCCGGAAGCTCGGCCCGAAGCGTGGTTACCCGCTCCTCGAGACGATTCAGCTCCCCGAACCAGGCGGACATTTCACGCGCAGCATGCGCGACCTCGAGCGTAAATCTCCTCGCCATCAGCTCGCTGTGACGCTCGGCCCGCTTGCGCTGACGTGCCAACGAGCGAACCTGGCTTTGCACTTCGGCGATGAGATCGTCGATGCGTGCCAGATCGGTCGTCGTTTCCTCGAGTCGTCGCTCGGCGCTCCGCTTGCGGTCGCGATAGAGTCCGACCCCGGCGGCTTCCTCGAATAGCTCGCGTCTGTCATCGGGACGATCGCTGAGCAGCGCATCCACCATCTTTGCTTCGATCACGACGCCCGAGTCGGCGCCGAGTCCGGTGCCGCGTACCATGTCGTGGATGTCGCGGAGACGGCAGGCCGCGCCGTTGAGGAAGTAATCGCTCTCGCCGGAGCGACTCAGGCGGCGCGTGATAACGACTTCGCGGAACGGAATGTCGAGCGCTCCGTCATCGTTCTCGAAGTGGAGCGAAACTTCGGCGAGATTCACTGCCCGTCGCGCCGACGATCCCTGAAAGATCACTTCTTCCATCTTCGCGCCGCGCAAGGCGCGGGCACGTTGCTCGCCGAGGACCCAGCGCACGGCGTCGGAGACGTTGGATTTTCCGCACCCATTCGGACCGACGATCGCCGTCACGCCCGGCTCGAAGACCATGTCTGTCTGGTCAGCGAACGACTTGAAGCCGTGAATCTCGAGTTTGGTCAAACGCACTAAGGCGCACTCCCGGTTCGGTAAACGAGCACTGGATTCAGTCCCGCACCGCGCAATTGTCTGATAAGCTCGGCCGCCTGATCGGCCCGTGCGAAAGCGCCTGCATAGATCCGGGCGCCTCCATCGTCCTGTATCAACGCGTAGATCGCCAACCCGCGAGCCTCGTACTTCTGCACGGCTGCGCGAACCGCATCGACAATGCCACCCTGCGTCGGAACGCTATCGACGAGCAGTGCGAGGGGCGTCTGGGTGACCGTCCCACCTGAGTCAGTGAGCACTGTCGAGTTGCGCAGAGCGAGCAACAGTGAGTCAGCCTGATATCTCCTGGTGTAAGCGCCAGCAGTAACCTTGTACCATACGGTCCGGTCCGGGTCAATCGGAACGGGCGACACGGCAGCGGCGGGAAGAGCGCCGCCATTTTTCCTGACGAACAAGTTAGCACCTTCCGGCGTGTTTGCGTTAAACAATTCAACCGCAAATGCTGCCGCTGAGGCTGAGTCATCGACATTTGCCGGCGGTGCAACGTGGAGAGTTTCCGGCGGCGGTCGGGGCGGGGGAGGCGTTGGACGAGGGATCGTCGCCACGCTGCGTGATCCGAACGGAGGGGCGTAGCCGAGATGCGGCAGTATCAAAGCTGCCGCAACCGCAGCGACAATCAGCACCGCGAAGGTGCCGAGCACTGGATAGAACCACCGACGCTGCCGCAAATCACGAGCACGCGCCCTCCAGGCCGCGACGCGCTGCTTCCAGCTCGCGGCGCGCTCCCCCATCCGCTCTCCCATCCGATGCAGCGGGATCTTGAGTGTCGGTGTTGGCGTCGGTACCCGCGCCAGAACCAGAGAGGAAGGAGCAGTCGGAATTTCAGGATCCTTGACGAGCACGGCGCCATCGATCTGGTCGATCAGATCGCCAAGACGGGGTGAGTCACTCGGCGCCACGAGCAGGAGTAGCGCGCCTACTTCAGAGAAGCCGCTCGCCAGCTTTTTCCACCGCGCGCTGCGGAAGATCTCCTCTCCAATATCGGGATCGGTTCCGCTCGGCATCACGTAGAGATTGGGCGCTCCCTCGACTCCGTAACCGATCTTGTTGAGCGAAACCCCGTAGAGGAAACTGTCGGTGACGCCGGGCGCGTCCTGATCGGCGACCAGATCTCGCAGAGGGGGAATGTCGCCGACAAGGTCGGCGACGACGGTGCGTCTATGCCTGGCCTCGGCTTTGGCGATGCCGAGCGCTACATAGGCGGCGGCGAATGGATCGGAAGAGGTGACAACTACCGCCGCGTAGCTGCCGAGGAGAGAAGCTATCTGCCGTCCGGCATCCTCCCATGCGACAGGGCGTCCGCCGGAGACACGGGCATTCAAGGGGAGCCCTCGTACACCCAATACTCACGCCTCGACGCGCGTCCAATCTTAACCGCTTCGTCGCGCGTCGGGTACGGCCCCAGCACCACTCTGTAAATCGGCGATCCGGCGGTAGTCGTGGTGACGACGTGCGCCATCGTTCCGCCGACGTTGATAGTGTTTGCCAGTTGCTGTGCCTTTTCCTGACTGAGTAGTGCAGCAAAGGAGACGGTGAACCCGGTGGTCGCGGGCTGGGCCGGCGCAGTCGGCGTGGCGGTATCGACGGTTACGGGCGTCGGCGAAGTGCTCGATGCCGTGGAGCTAGCTGTGAGTGAGTCGGTCGCTTCTCCGGGGAAGGTCACCGGCTGATCGAGTCCCTGCGCTCGGGGGCGGAATCCATTCCACTCGAAGAAGTACCAGAAATCCTTGGCTCCGCCCTGAACTGTGGATTTGAGCGTGAGTTTTTCGGGATCGAGCAGCCCGACATCCTTGTCGCCAAGCACGGCCAGCTCTCCGTCGGGCGTGATAGCGGGGAGATCTGTCGACCACCGTGTCTGGACTGCGCCCACCAACCTGTTCGTTCCGATGGCGACGACCCACGCGGAATCGGACTTGGGAAAGCGCGCGAGCAGGTATCGGCCGAGTGCGTCCATGCGTAGATCGAGCGGTGGCGACGCCAGAACCACACCGGTTTGCACGCGTCCCGAATAACGGTCGATGACGGATATGCCGCTGTCCGCCGCGGTCGCGACGTAAATCCGATCGCCGCTGGGTGTCGGCGCCAGCGCGCGCACACGGCTATCGAGCTCGATGGCGCCCGTCGGCGAGAGATCTTTCACCTTCACTCCAACGAGCCCACTGTCGACGGTGAAGTAGACGCGATCGCCCATCTGCGTGCTCACCGCCCGCCCGGACAGGGGCAAAACGGTGCTATCCTGAATGACGTCGTCGGGCGGACGGACTTTCCAGACGAGGGTCTGCGCGCCCTTGTTCGCCGCGACGACGAGCTCACCATTCGGCTGGGCAAAGACCGTCCGCGCGGGCACTGGCGGCTTGAAGTGCCAATCGCCGCCGTTGGGATTCAGCCGAACGATCTCGCCCTTTGGATTGACGCCGTAAATGTCGGTGCCGTTGGCGGACGTGAGGGAAGTCAGCTTCGCCTTCGATGCTTTGCCGACATCGGTTTCTCTCAGGTCTATCCTTCCGGGGAATCCTTTCGCATCGACGAACGCGATCGTACCCGCATCCGGGTCGAATGCAAGGACCCGCTGCAGAGCGGGTGCTTCGTCGAGGGTCCAGACCACCGAGTCGAGATTGGGATAGATGTAGACGCGACCGGTTCCTCCCCCGCGCGGAACGCGAAGGAGGAGCTGGTCGGGTCCATTAGCTTGTGCTACCGGTTGATTAGCGCTGTCAGGCGCTGCCCTGTCGTTGGTACAGGCTGCACAGAGCAGCGCCAGCAGTAGGAATCGGCGCAACGTTTAGTAACTCGCTCCCAGCGAGAAGGTCCAGTTCGGCTTGCGTCCGCCAACCATCGGACGAGCGTAATCCCAGCGGAGAATTGCCAGATTGAACAGATTCACTCTGAGTCCGGCGCCCCAGCTGGTAAGAGGATAGCGATCCTTGTTCGGATCGGTGCCCGCCGGCGCGCTCCCTAGATGCGGAGTCTGTCCAGTGCTCCAAGCGAGCCCCGCATCGTAGAAGAGCAACCCGTCAACCGGTGGTAGTCCAAAACTGCTGCCGACGTCGAAACGCCGAATAATCGGGAACCGCAGCTCTTCGTTGAATACGGCAACTCTGCTGCCCGCGAGCTGGGCGTTGTTGCAGGTAGCCTGTGAGTTCAATACCGAGGTGCAATCGACGAAGTTGAAATTCGCGCGATCGTAGCCACGGACGAAATCCGGCCGGCCGATGTACTTCGGGAAGAATCCTTCGTCGCGACCAACTGACACCGAGCTGAGGAAGCGAGTAGCGAAGGTGAGAGTGTTGAAGATGATCGGATCGTAGCGGCGGTAGTCTGCC
The DNA here is from genome assembly GCA_046727995.1 of Gemmatimonadota bacterium. Lineage (GTDB taxonomy): Bacteria > Gemmatimonadota > Gemmatimonadetes > Gemmatimonadales > Gemmatimonadaceae > UBA4720. The sequence continues at coordinate 8,022 of JBKPDS010000227.1, read as the reverse complement.
AGGAAATCTGTGAACCGCACATTACCGACGCTCTGTGATACCTGGAAGCGCATCCGACGCCCCATGATCGGTCCAGTCGTCCCGAACAGCGTGTTGTCTGAGACGAATGCCGTCGACGGAGTGACGTAGTTGAGCGTGGCCAGCGACGTGTCCGTCTTGAACTGAACGTCGGTGCAGAAGCCGGCCGTGTTGCAGTCCTGGAACACCTTTATGAAGCTCTGACCGATGCTGTTGAACTGCAGGCCGGTCTCGATCCGGGAGAACCGATTGAAGGGGTACTGCGCCGAAAGAAACACGTTTCTGATAACGTAACGCAGATACTCGGTGAAGAATTCCAGGTTGTTGCCCGCCAGGGGAGCAACACCACCGGTAATCGGAACGTAGATCGGATCCTGCGAAACCCCGGTCGTGTACTGCAGCCGGTGACTGAGGTTGGCGTATCCAACAAACGCACTGGCATCGCTCAATCGGCCGTAGACATTGCCGGCGACGGCGAGCTGATGGTTGCCCAAGAGATCGCTGAACACGAATGCCGTCCCGCCAGCGAACATTCCGCCATAACTCGGCGTGTATCCGACCGACGGATCAGCGATGTAGTCGGGATGGAAGGTGGCGTGGTACGGGTGCTCCTTGAACCGGGTCGTGTCAGGCAGACCGTAAACCGGATCCGCCATCAGTGTGCCGATTGTTGCCGGAGCCTCGGCCACCATCTCCTGCGCCGGCAGGATTGACGACTGACGCGTGCCAGTCGGCGCGCGATAGACCGAAGTTGGCTCGCCCGGGCGAGGGCGAAGCATCAGTGAATCTGCGGCCGCTTTCGCCGCCGCGGCGGAATCAACCGCTATGGCGACTGTCGTGTTCGCCGCGCCCGGCCGGAATGCCGCTCTCTTCAATCCGCGTGGATTGTCGAGGGTCCAGACAGTGTAGTCACCCCTCTCGTAGTAGGTGAAGGCCATCCGGTCCGCTCCGCGCGCCCAGGAAATCGCCGGGCTGTATTCCGTGATCGCTCCGACGCCGCCCAGCACGTTGGTGATCTGGTAATGCTGGTTGGTGGCGAAATCGTACATGAACACGTTCGGAATGCCGGTGCGGTCGGAGATGAACGCGACCTGTTGTCCATCGGGGGACCACTGCGGATTCAGATTGAGCCCGTCCTGTCCGGGCAGGACACTAATTGCACCGCTCTGAACATCCAGCACGGCGATGCGCCACTTCGAGAGCTTGAGGACGGCAATGTTGCTTTCGGGGCTTCGATCGGTCGCGAAGGCGATGCGACGGCCGTCGGGTGACCAGGATGGCTGGAGATCGGCGTACTGGTCGTTGGTCATCTGGCGAAGATTCTTACCGTCGGCATCGACGATGTAGAGATCAGTGATGCCGCCATGAGTTCCGCTGAAAGCGATCTGTCGATCGTCAGGCGACCAAACCGGACTCCACACTGCATCCACCGGTAGATCGACGCGCTGCTTGATCGAAGCGCTGGCGACGTCCATCAGGTACAGCACGTCTTTGCCCTGACGTTCGCCGGTGAAAGCGAGACTGCGTCCGTCGTTGGAGAAGGAGCTTTGCGAGTAAAGAAGTCTCAGCTCCTCGAAATTCGGATTGGTTGTGCTCTGCACCAGGCGCTTGATTCTCTTCCCGGTGCGAGCATCGGCTAGCCATAGATCGATGAAAACTTCACCGCGCTTCAGGCTGCCGTTGGACAGGAATGCGATGCGGTTACCGTCGTTCGAAAGCGCTGGCGCCAGGAAGATCTGGCCACCGCTTCTCTTCTCAGTCAGAAGCGGCTGGGCGAAAGCGCGTGGCCGGTCGAGCGAAGCTGCCTGCGGCAGATACTTGGCGTTCATTGCTTCGCGCCAGTCGTCGCTAAGCTCGTGGAGCGTCAGCCCCAACTGCCGCTGAAATGCGCGAGCGATGCCGAGTGTAGTCGCGTTCTGAAGGATTTCGCCGATGGCGGCGTCACCCCAGCGCGAGCCGACGTACTCCCAAAGTGATTCGCCGAATCGATATGGGAAGTACTGATCGGGCCGCTCCGTCATCTGCTCGATGGTCGGCAGGTTGCCGTTGACGACCGCATCACGAACCCATTGCTCCGTCAGAATGTGGTGGGGGCCGCTCGACAGGTACTCGGCCATACCCTCCATGAACCACAGCGGCGGATCGATCTGGTTGAGCGACTGCAGGTTCGCGCCGGCCTTGCCGCGCGCGAAGATGTCGAACTGGAACTCGTGCACCATTTCGTGCGTCAGCACGTGCTCGAAGCTGCCCAGATCGCCGGTGAGCGGCATGACCATGCGGTGCCGGAGCGGCTCGGTGACGCCCCCGGTACCTTCACCGAGATCGCCGGTGATGTTGTTCTGGCCGAATTCCGAGCGCGAGGAGAAGAGGACGATCGGCTTCTTCTCGCGGAACTGGTGGTCCAGCACCTTCGAGAGCCGCGCGTACGAGCGCTCCGCCATCCGGGCCGCGTCCATCGCGCCTGTTTTTTCTTCCGGATAGTAGTGGACGAGCCAGTGCTCGGTTTCTATCACTCGCCAGTCGAAGTGCTTGTACTGCACCTGGTTCATCCCGAAGTACTGCTGCGCGTCGAGGCGAGCGCCGAGGAGCAGTGCTGCGAGGCCAATGAGAATCCGAGCCGCTTTCATCTTTTCTCTTACTCCTGTGGTTCCAGCGCCACTGTTTCCGCATCGCTCCAGAGTCGCTCTATCTGGTAGAACGACCGAAGCGTCGGATGGAAGATGTGAACAACGAAATCGAAGAAATCGAGCAGCACCCAGCGGCCCTGCTGTAACCCTTCGGTGTGATGCACAGTCAGTCCCGCCTTCTTCATCTCCGATATCACATGCTCGCCGATGGATCTCACGTGGGTGTCGGATGTTCCGCTCGCAATGAGGAAGTAGTCGGTCATGTCTGTGACGCCTGCCAGATTGAGTATTACGACGTCGTTTGCTTTCATATCCAGGCAAAGCTGGGCGGCGCGCTGCACTCTCTGCGCACCTTCGCGAGCGGTTACAGATGGTAGGGATGTGGCCATGCGGTTCAGTGAAGGTCCATTCGCGGCATCGAGCGCCGCAACACTCTATGTAGCTTATCTGTACTGTGAAAGTTCCGTGAGGGCCTAGTGCGCATTTCGCACGCCAAGTCTGGCAACAAAAAAGACCTGGCCGCCCCTCATGATAAGGACAGCCAGGTCGGCCTCTTCCCCCACGTTACTGCTTGATGACCCAGACCTTTATCTCGGGGTGCACGTCGGCGTGCAGCCGGATCGGGACGCGGTAAACTCCGAGGGCGCGAATCGGCTCGTGCAGGTCGATCTGACGCTTCTCGATGTGGAAGCCCTGGGCCTCCAGTTGGTGGGCGATGTCCGACGACGTGACTGAGCCAAAGAGCTTGCCCTCCTCTCCGACGCGCGCAGAGAACGTGAGCGAGACCTGCTCGAGTCTGGTGGCTTGCTCCGACGCCGAGCTCCGGCGCGCCTCCTCTGCCTGCTCGAGGCGTTGACGCTCCTGCTCGATGCGCTTGCGATTGCCCGCTGTAGCCTCGTAGGCGAAGCCGCGCGGCAGCAGATAATTCCGCGCGTACCCCGCGGAGACCTTCACGATGTCGCCCGGATGACCGAGTTTCTCAACCGCCTGTCTGAGTATGACTTCCATTTGCAGAGATTCCTTAGTGATCGTTTGAGCTTGTGGATCGCTCGCAAATTAATGCGGATTGCGAACTAGAGTGGGTATTCAAACGTTGAGATCACAGCAAACCGGTAATTCTAGCACAATCCTGGACGAAATCGCATAGTCAGCTCGCCTTGGCCCGCTTCCGTAAATCGAGCCACGTATCCCCGAGTCCGAGCGCCAGGGTAACGACGATGAAAACCTGTGGGATGAGTGTCAGCACGATGATGAGCAGCCACTTGCCGCGGGCTATCCAACCAAGCACTCCGACGCCGCGGATCAGGTAGAGGGCTCCGAAGAAGAGCAGCAGATTGTAACCCGCATTTTTCCCTTCCTCGAACGCCGGCAACAGACAGAGTGTGGCACCCACGGCCACACCCCACACCAGCTGATCGTTGAATCGAAACTCCGTCAGCGGACTCAGCGGCGGCCCGATCTGGACCGAAGTCAGTCGTCTATACAAGCCCCAGCCGAGCGCGAGAACCGCCAGAGACTCGATCGCCAGCAGAGCGGGCAACAGCGTTGCCGCCTGCGCCGGGATCTCGCGCATAACGTCGATCGCTCGCTCGTCGACTTCTTCCACGCCTGGGAGCTTGTCCAGCGTCGCCCGAGAATTGGGATCGTCCAGGCTCGCCTGGATCAGCCCGATCATGCTGGACGTCCGCCGCGTCAGCTCCTCACCGGCCGCGTGCTGGAACCTCGCCATTCCGCTTGGCGATGCCAGCGCGATCAGAAATGCGATTCCGGTGGCGAGACCTACCGAGGTTAGCGCCCTGGCAAAGAACGGTGTCGTCGTATTCCAGAGACTCACCAGGCCAAAGCTCGCCGCCAACAGCACCGCCCAGCCGCGGGCCATCAGATCATACTGTGTCCCCGCTTCGCCCGCGGGCTGCAGCAGCATCCAGACTGAGAACGCAATCCAGATCACGGCCATCGCCCCGCGGCCACTCAGCTTCCAGCCGATGATCGAGCAGGCGGCTACAATCGGTACCACCAGCAGCAGCGTCTGCTGGATTGGAAAGAAAGAAAGGAAGAAAGGGAAGTAAGGACAAAGCAGCAGACCTACCAACCCCCAGACGAGTGGCCACCACGACTGCTTTTTTTCCGCCTTCGTGGTGGCTTCCGCCATTTACGCCTGGTGACCGCGGATGTACGGGATGAGCGCGAGAAAGCGCGCCCGCTTGATGGCGGTGGCAAGCTGGCGTTGGTGTCGGGCGCAAACGCCGCTCAGACGGGAGGGAAGGATCTTTCCCTGATCGGTAATGAACCGGCCGAGGGTGCGATCGTCCTTGTAGTCGATCCAGCGAACCCGGCTCTCGCAGAACGGACAGCTCTTTGTTGGTCTTCGCATTTTCAATTAATCCTCGTCGTCGTCATCGTCGTCTCGGCGCGTCGCGGCAGCCAGATCTTCCTCGGACTGCGGCGGAGCACCGACTTCGTGCTCGTGCAGGGTGATGAGGTAGCGAATGACGCCGTCGTCGAGCTTGAGAGCTCGCTCGTACTCGGGAAGCGAAGCGGGCTCGGTCGCGAACTTGGAGACGACGTAGTAGCCGTTGTCCTTGGCGCCGATGGAGTAGGCGAGCTGGCGCCTGCCCCAATGCGCGACTTCGGGCTGCTCCTTGGCGGCGAGAAGACCGTGAAAGCGGTTGATTTTGTCAGAGATGGCGGCGTCTTCGAGCGTCGAGTCGAAGATGTAGACCGCCTCGTAGGTGCGAGGCACTCGGCAATCCTCCTTTTGGTCGTTGTCCGCCTCCCGCTGGTTGCCGGAGCGGGAGGAAGGTGTGAAGGCTGCAAGCGCAGCCGTTGTGAGGCCTGAAGTCTAAACCCGGCCTCTCAGCGAAGCAACGGACAGTGCATTGCTCAGGCGTGATTCGGCACTCTTGTTGCCGCGACGAGGGCGGGCGCCGGGCCGCCGGCGGTTCGACTCATCTGACATTGACGCGGCACGTACGCAACGGGAGGGGAGGCAGAGTGGAGCGAATTACGAGGAAGCTCGGCACGATTGCGACGCTCGTGATTGTCGGAGCGGCGTTGACTGGCTGCTCCAAGAAGGAGAATTACGGCGCCGACACTTCGGCGGCGGCAATGGACACGACGTCGACGACGTCGACGATGACGTCGAGCTCGACGACGCCGGGAATGGACACGACCACGGCGACTACCACCACCAAGACGACAAAGACGTCGACGGCCAAGAAGTCGAGCAAGAAAAAGAGCTACTGAATAGGGGAGCCCGGACGGATTCCGTCCGCCGTTCGGGACCCACTCCTCGCCGGGCGGCTGCGGTCGTTGGCGTCGCCAGCCTTTCTGCGCTGATGGTGGGGCCTAGCTTCAATCCTGCGCCATCCCGGAGGTTACATGCGCAGGAGAGTAAGAACGATTGCGGTCGCTACGGTCGTGGGTCTCGGATTGGCTGCGTTTACGACAAGTTGCGGCAGTGATTCAACTGGCCCGACCGGAAAGACCTTCGCCGCCGCGAACATGAGTTCCGCCAACGAACAAGGTCCCGGAGTGACACCTTTTACGTCGAACGGTACCGGCACGTTTACGTTCGTAGACCTCGGCACGGAGTTCCAATGGACTCTAGACCTCACCAACATGACCGGGGTGATAGCCTCACACATCCATCTTGGTGATGCTACGAACGTAGGATCGACCGCTGGGCCAGTCATCATCAACCTCTTCCTGCCGAACGGTCCCACCGCGACTCTCAACGGACGCGTCGCGCACGGCAGTTTCAATAACGCGAACAACGCCAACATCAGCCTCGATTCGCTGAGAGTGCTGTTCAATAACGGCCACGCCTACGCCAACGTCCACACATCGGCGCACACCGCTGGAGAGATACGCGCTCAGATTACGCCGCAATAGAGTGAGAGATTCGCTTCGCTAGACGTTGAATCGGAAAAGGAGTACGTCGCCGTCCTGAACGACGTACTCCTTTCCTTCTGACCTCACCACTCCTTTTTCGCGCGCACCTTTCCAACCATCGTTGCCGACAAACGAGTCGTAGGACACCGTCTCGGCACGAATGAATCCCCGCTCGAAGTCGGTGTGAATGACCGCCGCCGCTTTGGGCGCGGTGTCGCCGCGATGAATGGTCCACGCCCGGACTTCCTGCTCTCCCGCGGTGAAATAAGTCTCGAGGCCGAGCAGCCTGTAACCGGCACGAATCAACCGGTCGAGACCCGCGGATTCGAGTCCGAGCGATGAGAGGAAATCGGCGCGATCTTCGGGCGGCAGGTCCGCCAACTCCGCCTCGATCTTGGCAGAGAAGGGAACAACCTCCGCAACCTCTCCACTCTTCTTGACCGCGGCTCGCAACGCCTTGAGATGTGGCCCCTCGTCGCCCGACAGCTCGGCGTCACTCACGTTCGCCGCATAAAGCACTGGCTTGACGGTGAGCAGCGACAAGGGAGCAAGCAGTGCTTTTTCCGCCGCGCTCAGTCGCGCTTCCCACAAGCCACGACCGTCCTTCAAAAAGCCATACGCCTTTTCCAGAACCGGCAGTTCCGCCTGCGCCTCCTTGTCTCCCGTCCGCGCAGTGCGGCGTGTTTTATCGAGTCGCTTCTCCAGCGATGCCAGGTCGGCTATCGCCAGCTCGAACTCGATCACCTCGCGGTCGCGCACTGGATCGACAGCGCCCATGACGTGCGTCACATCAGGATCCTCGAAGCAGCGCACGACGTGGACGATCGCGTCCGTCTCGCGGATGTTGGACAGAAACTTGTTGCCGAGCCCTTCACCTTCAGCGGCGCCCTTAACCAGCCCGGCGATGTCCACGAACTGCACCACCGCCGGCACCGTTCGCTTCGGCTTGACGATCTCGGTCAGTTTGTTGAGTCGAGGATCCGGAACTTCGACCATCCCGACGTTGGGCTCGACGGTGCAGAATGGGTAGTTCGCGGCTTCGGCTTTCGCGGCGGTGAGGGCGTTGAAGAGGGTTGATTTGCCGACGTTGGGGAGGCCGACGATTCCTAGCTTTAACATTCCGGTGAAGGTAATTGGGTGTGGACCGAGGGCCGAGGACCAAGGGCATCGATAATCGCGGACTAAGCGAGGATCGAGTACAAGTGAGGATCGAGTACAGGTGAGGATCGAGAACAAGTGAGGACTGTCCTCGGTTGTCCTCGCTCCTCAATCAGTCCGCGATTATCAATGCCCTTAGTCCTCGGCCCTCAGTCCTCCGTCAGGCTACGCCGGTTGTGGAGATTCATCGCCTTCTCAACGCCCTCGCGCAGCCACGTCTCCACGGTCGCTGTCAGCTGCGGCATCAAGTCGAGGATGTCCTCTTTCTCATCTCGCGCGAACGGCGCCAACACAAAATCCGCCAGATTGGGGTAGATGCCTTTTC
>JBKPDS010000226.1:0-24616 GCA_046727995.1 Gemmatimonadota bacterium | reverse complement strand
AGCGGTGTCGCTCGCGAAACTGCTGCACCCCACACAGTTCCGATGAGACAGTTCAGAGGCTGGTACTGGATCGCTCTTGTTGCAGTGCTGTTGCTGATCGCGATGGTTGCGGTCGCGCGGGGCGCAGTGTCGGTTCCTTTGCGCGCTGTCATCGATGCGCTGCGGGGTCGTGGAGATCCGACGGCCATCGCTATCGTGCGCGACCTCAGGCTGCCGCGCATCGCACTGGGGGCGCTGGTCGGCGCCGGACTCGGTGCGAGTGGCGCCACACTACAGGGCGCGCTTCGCAATCCGCTGGCAGAGCCGTATCTGCTGGGAGTATCGGGCGGTGCAGCCGTTGGAGCGGTGATCGCGTTCGCTTTCGGCGTCACCAGCGACGCTATGATCACGCTCGCCGCTTTTGCCGGCGCCATCGCGGCGGTTTTTGTGGCGTTGGGTGTCGCGCGCGTCGGCGGCAGAACAGCGCGCGCCGACCTGCGTACCCTGCTCATCGCCGGAGTGATCGTCGGCGCGTTTGCGAACGCCGCTATCATGGTTGCCCTCGCCAATACATCGCCCAACAACATCCGTGGCGCACTGTGGTGGATGATGGGGTCGGCTGTCGATGCCAACTGGCAGCGCGTCGGATGGCTGGCGGTGAGCGTCCTCGTGGCCGGCGGGGCGCTGGTGTATTGGGCGCGTGAAATCGACGTTCTCTCGCTCGGCGAAGAGACCGCAGCATCCCTCGGAGTCGATGTCGAGCGAGCCGGGCGCCGGGCATTCCTGCTGGCGGCGTTGTTAGCCGCTGCAACCGTGTCGGCGGCAGGACTCATCGGATTTGTCGGACTTGTCGTTCCGCATATCGCGAGAGGGATGGGGCTTCGCAGCAATCGTCCCCTGATACTGGCCGCCGGACTGATCGGAGGGACGCTGGTCGTCGCCGCCGATCTTGCCGCTCGCACCGTTGCTGCTCCAACCGAGCTGCCGCTCGGCGCGATCACGGCGTTGCTTGGCGTTCCGTTCTTTCTGGTGCAGCTGCGGCGGCACTCATGATCGCCGTCACCGATCTCGTTGTTCGATATCCGGCGGTAGCGTCCAACGCTGTAGATGGCGCGAGTTTCGTCAGCGAGCGTGGTCAACTGACCGCACTCGCCGGCCCCAATGGCTCTGGCAAGAGCTCGATCGTTCGCGCGCTGCTGCGCCGGGCTGAAACTCCAAGCGGGATGGTCTCACTCGACGGCAAGGATGTGCGGTCGCTTTCCTACGCCGAGCTCGCCAGAAGCGTCGCCGTCGTTCCCCAGCGCGAGGAGACTGCTTTTCCAACGTGCGTGCGGGATTATGTCTCGCTCGGGCGCTACCCGCACCTGGGTCTATGGAGCGCGCCGGGTGCCGAGGACCGAGCTGCCGTCGATGACGCACTCTCGCAGGCGGGAGTAGCGGAGCTCGCATTGCGGGACACCGATGCGCTTTCGGGCGGAGAATGGCAACGCGTGCGCATCGCGCGCGCCCTGGCGCAGAAGACTCCGGCTCTGGTCCTCGATGAGCCGACCACGTTTCTCGACGTCGCTCACGAAATGGCAATCTTCGAGCTGCTGGCTTCACTGGCGCGCTCGGGACTGGCCGTACTCCTCGTCAGCCATCAGCTGAATCTCGTCGCGCGCTTCGCCGATAAGATCGTTTTGCTCGCTCAGGGAAAGGTGGCGACAAGCGGATCGCCCGCCGAAGTGATGAAAGCCGAACGACTCGAATCGATTTACGGGTGGCCCGTAGTCATCACCCGCGACCCGGCTGTCGGAGCGCCCGCGCTCGTGCCACTCCGTCGTCCAATGCAGCTATGAACTACTCCCGACCAGGTCCAACATGAAAAATTCGTCGATTTTCCTCGCCTTTGGTTGCCTTGCCATTGTGGTCGTCGATCACGCCTTCGCCCAGTCTCCGGATACAACGCAGCTCGGGACAGTGGTTGTCTCCGGCTCGAAGGTGCCGCGCCCGGCGGATGTCCTGACCCAGGCCGTGACCGTGATATCGGGCGACGATCTGCGTGCCCGCGGTGTGTCCCGGGTGTCTGATGCACTGCGCGAAGTGCCCGGCGCGGCACTCGTTCAGAGCGGATCCTTCGGCGCAATAACCTCTCTCTTTCTGCGCGGAGGCGAGAGCCGCTACACCAAAGTGCTGGTCGACGGCGTACCCGTTAACTCCCCGGGCGGCTTTTTCGATTTCAGTCACCTGACCACGGACAACATCGACCGCATCGAGATCGTGCGCGGGCCTGCCAGCGTTCTCTACGGCGCGGATGCGGTGACCGGCATCGTTCAGGTCTTCACGCGTCGAGCCGGCGCCCAGACTCGTGCATCAGTCGGTGCTCGCGGCGGGACTTATCACTCACTCGACGTCGACGGCGATGCATCGGGCTCGAGCGCTATCGGCGGATTCTCGCTCGGAGCCGCTCATCATGCGAGCGATGGAATTCTGCCGTTCAACAATCAGTATAAGAATGGCACTCTTAGCTCGAGTGTCTCGGTGGCGCATAGCGCGGTTGGTGACGCCAGACTTTCGGCCCGCTATACCGCTGCGGAATTCCACTATCCCACAGACTTCACCGGACAACCAGTGGATAGCAATTCGTACCGCACCCAACATCGTCTTACCGTCGGTTTGGATGCGGGTCGCAACCTTAGCGCCAACATCCAGGCACGGGTGCTGGCCGGGAGCAACGACGTATCGGATCTCACCGAAGACATCGCCGTGCCGTTTGGCTCGACAACGCCGCAGCATTCGACGTTCAAGTCGCGCGACTATCGGAGAAACGTCGAGGGGCGCCTCGCGTTTTTCCTGCCGTCCAACGCCACGGTCACAGTCGGCGGAGCGTACGAGAAAGAGCACGAGAACAACGTCACCGGGTCAGGACCTGTCGGCTCCCCAACGACGCAGACCGACGCGTTCAATGCTGCGCGCCATAACGTTGCGTACTACACCGAGATACTCGGCGCGCCAGTCGCCAGGCTTTCGTACACCCTCAGCGGACGTGTCGACGACAACTCCGACTACGATCGCTTTGCCACCTACCGCGTTGGCGCGAACGTCGGAGTTCTTCCCGCGCTGAAGCTACGTGCGTCGATCAGCACCGCGTTCAATGCACCGGCGTTCAACGAGACGCGACCGACCCTCTACACCGTCGGTAGCCCCGATCTGCGACCAGAGAAAATTCACTCGGCGGAAGTCGGCATCGTTTCCAATTTTCGCAACGACCTGATTCGGTTGAGCGCGAGCTACTTCGCGCAGCGTTTTGCCGACCTCATTCAGTTTGTGAACGGACCACCCCCGTCGTTCAAAGGCAGCTTTGCAAACCTGACTGCCGCCACGTCGGATGGCTTCGAGGGGGAGCTGCAGCTCACTCCAGTCCGTAGCTGGCGGACGACCGCCAGCTACACCCTTGTTACGCCCAGGGTGGCGGAGATCGATCCCGGCTATCAGGGAAGCGATCGGGTTGGCGACGCGCTGCTCCGGCGCCCGAGTCATTCCGGAAGCTTGACCCTGTCATACTTTCGACCATCGGGGCTGAGCGTCGGGACCGTCGTGACCTACGTTGGCAAAAGACCGGACCTCGACTTCGCGCAGTTTCCATCGCTGCGCGTCACGCTTCCCGACTATACGAAAGTCGATCTGTCGGCAGAGCTCCCATTACCTCAGGTTGGCCGCGGCGGCTTCGCGCTGACAGCCCGGCTCGACAACGTTCTTGACAAGAAATATGAGGAGGTATTGCACTTTGCCGCGCCGGGACGAACGGTGCTGATTGGCGGCCGAGCATCGGCGTTTTTCTGATGTGCAGCGGCCGTGCGCCGCGTGTTACATTCTCGGAATGCCGCTGCTGCTCACCGAAGCAATCGTTCTCCACGCCTTCGACTATCTGGAGAGCTCGCGCATCATTCGTCTGCTGACGAGAGAGGCGGGCGTGCAGTCCGCGCTCGCCAGGGGGGCGAGAAAATCGCGCGCGCGATACGGATCTGCGCTCGACCTTTTCGCCGAGGGATCGGCCCAGCTCTACGTCAAACCGAACCGCGAGCTGCATAACCTCGCCAGTTTTGAGATCTCAAGGTCGCGTAGCGAGCTCGCGGAAGAGGTCGGTCGCTTTACGGCGGCGTCGACGATCGCCGAGCTGGCACTCCGGTTCGCCGGCGAAGAAGGAAGTCCTCAGCTATACGATACGGTATCAGATGTCCTCGACCGGATCGCGCGCGCGGCGCCCGAGCAGACCATCGGCGTTGGACTGGCTGGCTGCTGGCGCATAATCTCCGTCGTAGGATTCACGCCGGAGCTTTCCAGCTGCGCGTTGTGCCACACGCCGCTCCGCGATGCCGAGGACGCGCTCTTTTCTCCGGCAGCCGGCGGCACGGTCTGTCCAACGTGCAGCAAGACCGCTCGTGGTGGTCGACGCATTCCCGCGTCGGCCCGCGCGGCGATGGCAGCGTGGCTCGCCGGCGACGACTCGGTTACGATCTCCGACGCGGAGGGCAGGTCGCACCAGCGGTTGCTGCGAGAGTTCCTCGACGCCCACATGCCGGATGACCGTCCGCTCCGTGCATTCGCTGTCTGGGAGCACGAGCGCTGGAGTGCGGCGTGATCATCGGCACCGCCGGTCACATCGATCACGGCAAAACCGAGCTGGTGAAAGCGCTCACCGGCGTCGACACTGATCGTTTACCCGAGGAAAAGCGTCGCGGAATCACCATCGATCTTGGTTTCGCTCCGCTAATCCTCGATACCATCGGCACCGTCGGTGTGATTGATGTGCCCGGGCACGAGGACTTCGTGCGGAGCATGGTCGTAGGAGCGAGCGGTATTGACCTGGCGCTGCTCGTTGTCGCCGCCGACGAAGGGGTGATGCCGCAAACCCGCGAACACTTATCCATCCTCAGGCTGCTCCAGATCCCGCGGCTGGTAGTTGCCCTGACAAAATGTGACCTGGTCGACGACGAGTGGATCTCGCTCGTTCGGCACGACGTGCTCGAGATGATCGACGAACACTGGACAACTCACGCGATCGTTGCGTGCTCGAGTCGAACGGGCAAGGGGCTCGACGAATTGCGTCGCGTCCTTGCGGAAAGCCTGTCGCACGGAAATTCGCGCATGCACGACGACGTGTTTCGGTTGCCGGTCGACCGCGCCTTTTCGGTGAAGGGAACGGGGACAGTAGTCACGGGAACCGTGTGGAGTGGCGACCTGGCAGTCGACGAAGGCATACGCATTCTCCCATCGGGCCGCGCCACGAGAGTTCGACGAATCGAGCAGCATGGACTGCCGGTCGCACGTGCACGAGCCGGCAACCGCGCTGCGATCGCGCTCACGGGTACGGAGCTGAGCGATGTTGCTCGGGGCGCCGTACTGGTGCGCGACGCACACTGGCAGCCGACATCGCTTTTCGAGGCGGTGGTCTTCCTCGACCCCGAATCAGCCGCTGGGTTGACTCCCCGCAGTTGGCTGCGTTTGCATGCCGGCGCGTCGGAGGTCGGCGCGCGCATTATCACCGCTGATTCTGACGACGCGCACGGCAAACGGCTGGCGAGAGTGACGACGGATTCACCATTGGTGCTCCGCGGCGGCGATCGTTTCGTGCTCCGACTTCCAGCGCCGCTAAGGACTGTCGGGGGCGGAGTGGTTGTCGATCCCTACGCCCGTCGCCGGCCACTGCCTCGCCGCTCAGTCGCCGAGCTCGATCGACTCGCCTCGAGTTCACTCGAGCGGTTGAGCTTTGTGTTGGCGGCGCAATCGGGCCGCGGTGTTCGCATCGCCGACATACCGGTTCGGATCGGGTGCGCACCACCCGTTGTCGGGGACATCGTCGACCAGACGGGCGCCTACGGTGGAAGGCACAACCTTTTTCCCGCCGAAGCTGTCGAACAGGTAATGGCAAGCGTAAGAAGAATCGTCGCAGAATACGAGATAAAATCTCCCCTCTCCCTCGGCGTCCCAGCGCAGACGGTGCGGGAAGGCGTGCGAGCCAGCGAAGAGTTGGCGGACATCTCGATTCGGGAGATGGGGCGTAATGGCGAGATCGAGTCTGGCGGCCCACTCCTCCGCCGGCGGGGCTGGGCCCCGTCGCCCACCGAACGGGATCTGGAGGCGAGCAACCATCTGGCGCATGATATTTGCGCTGGCGAGCTGGAGCCGCCGAGTGTTGGAGAACTGGTCTCGCGTTACGGCAGCTCGGTTCCAGCTTTGCTTCGGTTTCTGGAGCGACAGGGGCGAATCGTCCAGGTGGAGGCCGATCGCTATTACGACCGAAAAGCGCTAGACCACATGATTGCACAGCTCAAAGGGAAGCTGGTGCCGGGACGCGTCTATGTCCCGGCCCAGCTTCGAGATGTGCTCGGATTCTCGAGAAAGTATCTCATTCCCTTTTTGGAGTTCTGCGATCGAAGCGGGGTTACGGAAAGGCGGGGGGACGGGAGAGTTCTGAGGGAATCTCCTGGAGTTATGCTTGACACTTCCCAAGCTCATTCGTAAGTTCGCGGCAGAGAACACATGTCCACATTGGTAGGAGTTAGCGTCTAGAGACCCTCTTTCGTCAGCATTTGGAGACAACATGAAGCACCTGTGGCGGGCGCTGTTTGTAGTGCTCGTGCTCGGCGCGTTCATGCCAAGTCGTTCGGCGGCCCAGGGGGTTATAACCCAGACCGGCGGAGGACAAGGCGCCGGACTACAAGTTCTGGGACAGAACTTTCCCAACCCTGTCAATCAAGACACCCGCATTCCGTTCAACATCGGCGATGCGCAGGGATGTACGGATGCGGGACGCCAGCACCGCGTAAGCCTGAGGATCTATAACCTCCTTGCGCAGCTGGTGGCTGTCCCTGTCCTGCAGGGCGGCGTCGGGAACGCAGCGGGAGGCGAGCCGCTTGATAGTCAGCTGTTGACGTGCGGCGCCTACGTGGCGTACTGGGACGGCAAGAATTCGCAGAGTGGAGAAGACGTGGCGTCGGGCATCTACCTCTATCGACTCGAAGTCGATGGCAAGCCCTTCGTCAAGAAAATGATCGTCAGAAAATAGAGTCTGACATTACTGAGACCCGACTGGCAATTTGCCAGTCGGGTCTCTTTCATTTTGTACCACATGCATGCCAGGTTGGCGGGTTTTATGCGGCACTCCCGTTGCACCCGTAACGGCGTTCTCGCATCCGCCTAACGGGCTACCAACTCGATGATCAATCCTGATCGCCTTACCGTAAAAGCGACAGAAGCTCTCAACGAAGCCGTCGATCTCGCTCGACGCGCCGGCAATCCACTCGTCTACGATCTCCATCTATTGATGGCGCTCCTGACCCAGGATGAAGGGATCGTCGTGCCCATTTTGCAGAAGCTGGGCGTCAGTGTCGCGCAGCTTCGCGAGTCGGTCGGACGTGAGATGGCCCGCTATCCGAAGCAATCGAGCGCCCAACCGACGCTCTCGCGGGAGCTCAATCAGGTCTTCGATAAAGCGGAAGCCGATGCGCGAGAGCTGGGCGACGAATTCGTGTCGACCGAGCATTTCCTGCTCGCTCTGTCCAACGTCAAAGGCACCGAAACCAAAAACCTTCTCAACGGCGTCGGCGCTACCCACGATGCTCTGCTCGAAGCCTTGCAACAGGTACGCGGGTCGCATCGCGTCACCGACCAGACCCCGGAGAATCAGTACCAGGCCCTGCAGCGCTACACCCGCGACCTTACCGACGCGGCGCGCAAGGGCAAGCTCGATCCGGTAATCGGGCGCGACGAGGAGATCCGGCGCGTCATTCAGGTTCTTTCCCGCCGCACCAAGAACAATCCGGTCCTGATCGGCGAGCCCGGAGTGGGCAAGACAGCGATCGCTGAAGGACTGGCGCAGCGCATTACCAACGGCGACGTGCCGGAAGGACTCAAGAACAAGCGGCTCGTCGCACTGGATCTTGGCGCGCTCATCGCCGGCGCAAAATTCCGCGGCGAGTTCGAGGAGCGACTCAAGGCCGTCCTCAAGGAAATCACCGAAGGCGAAGGCAAGTTCATCGTCTTCATCGACGAGCTGCACACGATCGTCGGTGCCGGCAAAGCCGAAGGCTCGATGGACGCCGGCAACATGCTGAAGCCGATGCTCGCGCGCGGCGAGCTGCGCGTCGTTGGCGCCACTACCCTCGATGAGTATCGCAAGAACGTCGAGAAGGACGCCGCCCTCGAGCGCCGCTTCCAGCCCGTTTATGTCGGCGAGCCCAGCGTCGAAAACACCATCGCGATTTTGCGCGGACTGAAGGAGCGCTACGAGTCGCACCATGGCGTCAGGATCACCGACGGCGCCATTGTCGCTGCCGCCACGCTGTCGAATCGCTACATCGGCGATCGGTTCCTGCCCGACAAGGCAATCGATCTGATCGACGAGGCAGCATCACGCCTGCGCATCGAGATCGACTCCATGCCGCAGGAGATCGACGAGGTCGAGAGGCGCATCACTCAGCTCGAGATCGAGCGTCAGGCGCTCCAGAAGGAAAAGGACAAGGCATCACGCGACCGCCTCAAGGCGCTCGAGCGCGATCTCGCCGAGCTGCGGGAACAGTCGGCAGGTATGAAGGCGCAATGGCAGCAGGAGAAAGAAACGCTGGGGGCTGTCGGCAAGATCAAGCAGCAGATCGAGCAGGCTCGCACCGACGCCGAGCGCGCGACTCGCGCCGGCGATCTGCAAAAAGCGGCGGAGATTACTTACGGACAGATTCCCCAGCTCGAGCGTCAGATGCGTGACGCCGAGCAGAAGCTCGCCAGCAAGCAGGGCGGTGGAGCGCGTTTCCTCAAGGAAGAAGTCACCGCTGAGGACGTCGCGGAGATTGTGTCTAAGTGGACGGGAATTCCAGTTGCGAAAATGATGGAGGGTGAGCGCGAGCGTCTCACCAAGCTCGAAAAGGAACTCTCACGACGGGTGATTGGACAGGACGAAGCAGTTCAGGCTGTCTCCAATGCCGTCCGTCGGTCACGCGCTGGACTCCAGGATCCGAATCGGCCGATCGGCTCGTTCATTTTCCTTGGACCGACGGGAGTCGGTAAGACGGAGACGGCGCGTGCGCTCGCCGAGTTCCTCTTCGACAACGAGCAGGCGATGGTGCGCATCGACATGTCCGAGTACATGGAGAAGCACGCTGTCGCGCGTCTGATCGGCGCGCCCCCAGGCTACGTCGGGTTCGAGGAGGGCGGGCAGCTCACTGAGGCGATTCGCCGGCGGCCTTATTCCGTCGTTCTCTTCGACGAGATCGAGAAGGCCCATCCGGATGTGTTCAACATCCTGCTCCAGATTCTCGACGATGGCCGCCTTACCGACTCGCAGGGCCGGACGGTCGACTTCCGCAACACCGTCATCATCATGACGTCGAACATCGGCAGCAGCTATATCCTCGAGCACACCGGGGAAGACCAGGCCGTCATCGAAGCGCAGGTCACCAACGCGCTGCGTCAGCACTTCCGTCCGGAGTTCCTGAATCGCGTCGACGACATCATCATCTTCCGTCCGCTCGGCAAGGAGCAGATCCAGCACATCATCGACTTGCAGCTGAAGAGACTCGAGGCTCTCCTCGGCGATCGGAAGCTCACGTTCGAGCTGACGCCGCCGGCGCGGGAAGTTCTCGCCACCGAAGGCTACGATCCCGCATTTGGCGCCCGCCCGCTGAAGCGTGCGATCCAGCGCCTGCTGCAGAATCCATTGGCGCTGGCGGTGCTCGAAGGAAAGTTCAGCGAAGGCGATCACATCGTCGTCGATCGCGACGCCAAGGGCGAGCTCACTTTCCGAAAGGCGGCCGAGCCCGCACTTGCCGGTAGATAGCGATCCAAAAGTCGCAGCGTTCGGCGCTGCGGACGGGCTGACGGCGGACGAGCAGTACATCCGCAACGCGCTGGATCTCGCGCGCGAAGCGATGAAGAGAAATGAAGTCCCGATCGGCGCGGTGATCGTCCGTGACGGAGCCATCATTGCCGGCGCCGCCAATCGAACAGTGCGCGATCAGGACCCAACGGCTCACGCTGAGCTGCTGGCGATTCGTGAAGCCTCTTCGAAGCTCGATCGCTGGCGCCTCGACGACTGCACGCTCTATGTGACACTCGAGCCGTGTGCGATGTGCGCCGGCGCAATGGTGCTGGCGCGGATGAAAAGAGTCGTCTTTGGCGCGTGGGACGAAAAAGCCGGCATGGCCGGCTCAGTCGGCGACCTGCTTCGCCATCCGCGACTGAATCATCGACCCGAAGTGCGAGGCGGGGTGCTGGCGGAAGAGTGCGGCCGAATCCTGGAGGATTTCTTCGCGGCGCAGCGAAATTCGCGTTAGCCGCTCCACTTCTCGCCCTTGGTTGCTCAATTCGTACTCGCGCCGCTGAACTCGCACTCGTTTGCGACACCGGCTGCGAATGATGCGAAGGTTGATCGGGTTGAAGTGGGTCCGGTGCCCGAATAACTTGCGAGCCTGTTGGACAGGTGGCCGAGCGGTTGAAGGCACCGGTCTCGAAAACCGGCATACCGGTGAACCCGGTATCGAGAGTTCGAATCTCTCCCTGTCCGTGATTGTTCGCGTTTCGCCGTCCTTTCGATGGCTCGCGCCGAAAAACGATGTTGGGACGGGTGGCCGAGTGGTTTAAGGCGCACGCCTGGAAAGTGTGTGTACGTTAATAGCGTACCGTGGGTTCGAATCCCACCCCGTCCGCTGTGGCGCAACGAGTTAGTCGTCGTTGCGCCTTTCTTTTTTCAGAGCGGTATTTCGCGGGTTGTGCGCTTTTTGTGCCTCTTGTCGGGACCGCGCCGCGAGGATCACCGGCACGTCGTCGGTGATAATTCCACTGACGCCAAGCCCCCACATCGCGCGCGCTTCGTCGGGGTGATTCACTGTCCAGATGTGAGTTGGCTTGCCCGCCGATCGCATTGTTTGGGTAAGGTGTCTGACAGGTAACGGCACACCGTAGTACGTCCGCGGGATGGACAGCGCGCTCACATCGCCGGGTACGGGGCATGGCGCTCCGGTCAATGATTTCGCCAGCAGCCTGATCACTCCACTCTGGCCGGCGCCGCGCGCGATGCGCGAGCCGCGAAAAACGTTCAGCGCCGTTGAGCTGAATGAATCGATCAGGCACTGGTCCTCGCCAGCGTGATTCTCAATCAGCCGGCGTGTCGCGCTGGCGGCGAGTGGATTCTTGATCTCTATCAGAAGCGGAACGCCGGGAAAAGTCTGAAGGACTTCGTCGAGCGTCGGGATGCGATGTTTTGTCCTGGTCACGGGATACGGCGGCCGAGCGGTAAACCGGAATCCCGCGTCGAGCGATTTCAGCTCGGCGAGTGTCATCTTCTGGACGGCGCCGCTTCCGTCGGTCGTGCGGTCGACCGTCGGATCGTGAATCACCATGACTTCGCCGTCAGCGGAGAGGCGCACGTCAAATTCCAGCCCATCGGCGCCGTCGGCGATGGCGAGCCGCATCGCCTCGAGGGTATTCTCGGGCACGCGCGCTCCTCCGCCGCGGTGCGCGATTACCGGTCTTCGGTGGAGCTCGAGGAGAATGTTCAATTGGATATCATCCAACGCGAACGGTACGCGCGATTGTCCGCGGATCGCGGGGCCGCGGCCGACGCGGGACCCAATAGGCGAACATAGGGCGTCTTAGCGATTCACCGCGCCGTGATCCTAGCGAGCAACCAGCGCCGTGGATCGATAAGTATCCGCGTCGGCTCGGACGCGGACCAAAAGCGGAAGTCTCTGGTGGGTTCATCCAGTTGTACGCGCTCAACCCTCAGCCCTCGGGCGGACTCAATCCCGATTTCGAGAGGGAGGTGGTATAGTATGCCCGTCTGTCGAAGCGAGACGGTCCGCATTCAGGTATAGCGGTCAACCAGGCAGCATGCTCAGAAACGCCGGCACCGGCGCCCGAGCTCCTTCTAGAGTCCGGCAGGTGTAGTAGTTGGTTAGTGTATTGGCCCCTTTTGGGAGCAAGGGTCCCAGATAGGTGTCGGTTAGATGCGGACATCGGTGGACATCGAGGCGGGGGTGCACAGGGAATTTCTCGGTCTGTCATAAGTAAATGAGGACATCTTGTCCGAATCTCTGCCTATACTTTCCCGCCTGGAAAGTGTGTGAACGTTAATAGCGTACCGTGGGTTCGAATCCCACCCCGTCCGTGGGGAACATGCGATCCCAAGTTCGCCTATAAATCAAGAGGATTTCAGGCGTGTTTTTGCGTGACCGCGATCTGTTTCAACGCGTCAGAGTTGTAGTACGAACCGCGTGCATCAGACGCTTTGTCTGGCATGCTGCGTGAAAGACTCAGAAGCAGTAACGCTGCCAAGAGTAAAGCCGTCGAAAGGCGGCGACACAGAGCCACGGAGCTGTAGCGGGCAACGCCCGCCATGCCAGCCGAGCCGCCAGCGAATCCGACAGTGGTCGGTGGTCGCGGCGGCTTTTTTTATTGCCGCGCCTCGGCTAATGGCAACGACATCGCATAAGAGCGGAGAGGAATACACTCCCATGTCCTATATACCCGCGGGTGCCAACCTGATTGTTCGTCGCTGGGGATTGATGCTCATCGCACCGGCGCTCGTCGTGTGCAGCTCCTACGAGCCATCGAGCACGATAGAGGTGAAGAGCCCGGGAACGGTTTCCGATTTGAATGTGAGCGCGACCACTGACGCGTCGGCGACGTTGTCGTTCACGCAAGTCGACGACGGAACGGGGCAACCTGCGAAGTACGAAGTGCGCTATTCAGCGCCTCCGATGACATGGGGCTCAGCGACATCGGTCGCAAGTGGAAGCTGCGCCACCCCGTTTGCGGGGACCGGTACATCCGGAGGCATTTCCTGCGATGTCTCGGGACTTAGTGCATCGACCAATTACAACTTTCAGGTAGTTGCTTTCCGCGGGACTCTGAATGCCGGGGCGGTCTTCGGCGGAGTGTCGAACGTCGCGTCCGCATCGACCAGCGGTGGGAGTCCTCCGCCGCCTGCACCAGTTGTCACGACGGTGACTGTGGCGCCGCCGTCAGCGACCGTACAAGTCGGCGCGACGCTAACGCTGCAGGCGACCGTCCAGGATCAGAACGGGACGGTAATGACCGGGCAGACCGTTTCCTGGTCCAGCGACAACGCTGCGGCTGTAGTCAGTTCCAGTGGAATAGTGACAGGAGTTGCAGCCGGCTCGGCGAATATCACAGCGACCAGCTCCGGCAAGTCCGGAACGTCAGCGATCACTGTGACAACGACTCCGCCCCCCGCACCCGTGGTCACGACCGTCACAGTGAGTCCGCCGTCTGCTTCAGTCGTAGCCGGTGCGACCGTCGCGCTCCAAGCGACGGTAAAGGATCAGAACGGCAACGTAATGTCGGGGCAAACTGTCGCGTGGTCGACTAACAACACGGCGGCAGCAACGGTGAGCTCCAGTGGTGTGGTCACCGGTGTTGCTGCGGGCAACGCGACTATTACCGCGACCAGTTCGGGCAAGGCCGGGACATCAGCGATCACAGTCACGGCGGCTCCGCCAGTGGTCACGACGGTAACAGTAAGTCCGCCGTCCGCGTCGGTGGTGGCAGGTTCGACCGTCACGCTGCAAGCGACCGTGAAGGATCAAAACGGCAACGTGATGACGGGTCAGGCGGTAGCGTGGTCGAGTAACAACACCGGTGCAGCGACGGTGAGCTCGAACGGTATCGTCACCGGCGTTGCCGCGGGAAATGCAACAATCACTGCGATGAGCTCAGGAAAGTCGGGGACGTCAGCGATTACTGTGACAGCTGCTCCGCCGCCGACTCCGGTCGTCACAACCGTCACCGTGAGTCCGTCGTCGGCTTCAGTGGTGGCGGGTTCGACCGTCACACTGCAAGCGACGGTCAAGGATCAGAACGGGAATGTGATGACCGGTCAGACTGTGACCTGGTCGAGTGACAACATCGTTGCGGCGACAGTTGCCGCCACTGGCGTTGTCACCGGGGTCGCCGCCGGCAATGCGACGATCACGGCGACAAGCTCGGGCAAATCGGGAACGTCCAGCATCACCGTGACAGCCCCGCCGCCCCCGCCGCCGCCGGGTGGAACGCTTCTCTTCGAGGAAGATTTCGAGAACGCCAACATCGGGTCGCGTGGATGGTACGACAACACCAACGCCCTGATCTCGACTGCGGAGCACATCTCGGGCAGCACGGCGTCGGCGCAGTACCACTGGTTGGCGGGCGCAACGAGCCCGACCAGCGGCGGCGCTCAACGGCACAAGTTCACCGCCACCAGCACTCTGTATGTGAGCTACTACGTGAAGTACAGCACGAACTACGTCGGGTCCGCGCACACGTATCACCCGCACGAGTTCTACATCCTGAGCAACCTTGATGCGGACTATGACGGGTTGTCAGACAACTTCATGGATCTCTACATCGAACAGAATTACCAGAACGGGGGCCGGCCGCGCATCCAGGTGCAAGACAACAAGTCGGTCAACTACAACTTCGGCGCGCTGCCGAACAATCTGATCAACACCACCGAAGACCGTTCGACCGGTGGATGCAACGGTCTGGTCGAGACCAACATTTTCTCCGAGTGCTTCGACTTCGGCACCTACTGGTATAACGACAAGCAGTTGACGGGTCCGGTGATGTTCCAGCCCAACCCGGGTGCGGGCTACAAAAACGACTGGAATTTCGTCGAGGTCTATTTCCAGCTGAACACCATCTCGAACGGCAAGGGTGTCGCCGACGGCGTGATCCAGTATTGGTTCAACGGCACGCTGGTTTTCGACCGGCACGACATCCTGTTCAGAACCGGAGCGCATCCGACGTTGCAGCTAAGTCAGATCGTGATCGCGCCGTATATCGGGGACGGGTCCCCGGTGGACCAGTCGATGTGGGTCGACAACCTGAGAGTAGCGACGGGCCGTATTCCGTAACTTGAGCGCGCAAGCGCTTCTGCCGCCCCCACTTATCCGAGTGGGGGCGGTTTTGTTTTGGAGAGCTTTCGCCGGGATTACCTGAACCCGTTCTGCCAGGCGCCGCCAATCAGGCAGAGAGTGCGAAAAAACCGTGACGGGGCTCAGCCGTTTCCAGTCTACTTATCAATGGAGAAGATCCTCAAAACAGCCAAAGAAAGAGCGGAGTGGATCAAGCACACGGCGAAGATCGTCGCCGTTGCCGCGTCCTCTGGCGCAGCGCTTGTTTCGATCTTTACCGCCCTCTACTCGTACGGCGTAATTGGCGCTGCTGAATCGCATCAGTCGATCGGAAATATCGGCGCGGCCTGGGTTGGGCTGCGCCCCGCCATCGATACCGCTACTGCCATCGGCGACACGATCCACTATGCAGCGACGATCACCGATAAGAGTGGCAGCATCCTCGTCGGTGCCCGCCCGGTGTGGACGACGGGTGACTCCAGCGTCGCTGTAGTACTCCAGGATGGTTCCGTGGTCGGGCGCGGGCCCGGACGCACGATGGTCAGCGTCGTTGTAGGAAAGCTCGTAACCCATTCGACGATTGTTGTCCGCCAGCGTGTGGCGAGTGTTCAGGTTGGGAGAGCTTCTGGTGACAGCGTGCTCGTTCTCCCCGAGGGTGCCCAGATGCAAATGCGCGCGCAGGCGATGGATTCCCGGGGCTACCCCATTGCCGGTCTCGAGACGACGTGGCACATCGACGACAACAGCGTCGCCAGTCTGGACAGCACCGGGCTTCTAACCGCTAAGACGGCGGGGCGGACGACGATCGGCGCCAGGATCGAAGGGGTGGCGGGGCGGGCGGGCGTTTCGGTCGTGACTCCGGCGTCGGCGATTGCGCTAGTCGCTGGGACGAACCAGCGGGCGCTGGCAGGCAAGGCGTTGCCCCAGGCGGTGGTCGTTCGCGCGACCAACCGGCGCGGCTCCGCGGCATCGGGCAAGCGGGTCACCTTCCACGTTGCGGCTGGCCAGGGATCGGTCGAGCCGGGGAGCGCGATCACCGATGCCGACGGCCGGGCGCGCACGACCTGGACCCTGGGCAGCGACCCGGGCCGACAGACGCTCTTCGCCAGCGTCGAGAACGTGGACAGCGCCCTGCCCATAGTGGCGGAGGCGGATCCCGTCGCCGCCAACACTCGCGTGACGCCACTAGTGGAAAAATTGAGCGGCCAGGCCGGCGCGCAGCTGCCGGACTCGGTGGCGATCCGCCTGACAGACTCCACCGGCCGCGTGCTGCCTGACGTCCCGGTCAGGTGGACTCTGGTCGATGGTGGGTATGTCGACTCAGCGTCATCGCGCACCGACTCCCTGGGTGTGGCTAGCGCCCATTGGGTCCTCGCCAAGAAGACCGGCACTCAGAGGCTGCGAGTCCAGATCGGTGTCGGCTCGGGCTTGGGGATTCCGCCGGTGACGTTTAGCGCGCTTGCCCTCGCCGGCGCAGCGTCAGCGATCGTGGCAACTGCCGGAGACAACCAGCGAGCGGCTGCCGGCGCACAGCTCCCCAAGGCCGTCGTGTTCAAGGTCACTGACCTGAACGGGAGCGGCGTTACAGGTGCCACGCTTACCCTGGCGCCCTCGGGGGGTAGCCTTTCCGACACCTCGGTGACCACAGACTCTCTTGGAGTCGCTCGCACCCGGTGGACGATGGGGCATTCAGCGGGGGACTACTCCCTCGCCGTCCACGTCGAAGGCATCAAAAAACTGCTCAAGGTGGCGGCGCACGCGACGCCGGCGGCAGCGGCCAACCTCGCCTTCGATGACGTCCCGGGTGACAAGCGGAGCCGCGACTCGAAGACCAAGCGACTCTTCGCTTTAGTGACCGACGTCTATGGCAACCCGGTGCCCGACGCGCGGGTGAATTTCTCGGCGAAGGGCGGTGTGGTGACGCCGGCGCGGGCGGTGAGTGACGCCAAGGGTCGCGCGGCGCTGACGTGGAAGCTCGGATCCAAGGCCGGCGATCAGATTCTAAAAGGGTTCGTCAAGGGAACCGATGTGACTGGTGAGTATGTCGCCGAAATCGGCTCCCACGATTCAGCTCCGAAGCCTGCATCGCTTCGGTCGGCGAGCAAGTAGTTTTCGGCGGCCATCCGCCGACTATCCCACTCCGACTACATCCGTTTATACGCGAGGTTTTCGGCCCACGGCCGGGCCTCGGGCGAAGGTCGCGCGAGCTGAAACATCTGTATCACGCGGATGAATTTCTAAGTTAACTCAATTGCTGTATTCGCCTACTGTTCCAGAGGTTAGTTTGTCGACTTAAAGTAACACGCCAAATGTAAACGAACTCAGCAGTTACATAAGTCCCGTCCCAGCAGTCATTTTATTGTTCGCGCCCAGCTGATCCGTACGGGCGCCTCCGAAATAGGCAAAACCGCTGAAAAGCGGCGACGCAAAGCCCCGAGACTAAAGCCGCGCACTCCGCGCTGCCACGCCAGTCGAGCTACCGAAGAGGACCCTTAATGCTTCAATCTCGCTTCAGATTCAGCCTTGCCGTTGCGATCGTCCTGACACTCACGGCTATCACGCTGCCGGCACCCGCGGGTGCGCTGCAGTTATATGCGCGCGCCGGCCGGCCAGGCTCGAATGCTGTCGCGAACCACTCTGATTCCATCCCTTCCGCTGCGGCAGCCTCCACCGGGTCCAGCTTCGCCGACAGCGCTGAATCGGCATCAGCCAAAAAAGCTCTGGTTAGCCCGTCAGGCGAGAAGGGCATGGGCCTGAGCGGTAAGGTGTTCGCCCGGTTTGTGATGCCGGAAGACTGGATAGGCCTCGCCTCGTTGCCCACTTCATCGGTCGCGACCGCGTCGGTCCAAACCGCACCGGCTAGCACCTCCGAAACTGTCTTCACCATGCGCTCATTCGGCCAAAAGGTTCGCGCCTGGCTGAACGGCTATCGCCTTGGCTACTGGCCGGCTGAGAAGGGCCGCCTCAGATCGGAAGCCTATAAGAACCCAGATGGCTTCATCGAAGTCACCCCAGAGAACGAAGACACCCGTGTCTCGGAACACTTCCGGCTGCGCGACTTCGTCTCCCACGACCAGAAAGACGTCTGGCCGAAGTACGTCGTGCTGCGTGAGCCCCTGCTCGACAAGCTCGAGCTGGTGATCGAGGACCTCAACGACCATGGCGTGAACGCCGAGGGCATGAGGATCCGCTCCGGATTCCGGACGCCTGCCCACAATTTCGCCGTCCGCGGCGAGGGTAGTGCGCGTGACAGCCGCCACCAGTTCGGCGATGCCGCCGACGTGTTCATTGACCAGGAAGGCAACGGCAAAATGTCGGACCTCAATGGCGATGGAAAGGTCAACTTCGCTGACGTGAAGATGATCCTCGACGCCGTCGAAAGAGTCGAAGCTCGCTATCCGGAGCTGGTCGGAGGCACCGGGCTATATGCCTATTCCGGTCGCAGCGGCCCGTTTGCCCACATCGACGTCCGCGGAACCCGCGCCCGTTGGGTGCGCGGGGTTTACAAAGGTCGCTCGCGTCGCCTCAGCCGGGGCCGCAAAACATCGGCTAAGGTCTCGCCCGCCAAGAGCGCCCCCGCCAAGAGCGAGTAAAAGCAGCTACCTGCCGATCCAGTAGGTCCCCTTTATCTGAAAGATGTTGGTCGGCCGGTCGCGGAACAGCGCTGACCGGTCGCGGCTGAAATTGAAATCGCCGAACTGGTCGAAGCCGTTTCGCTCCTGAGTCCACACGAAATAGAGCGTCGAGCCAGGCTTATACTCCCACCGCAACACGCCCGTACCCCGCAAAGAGCGGAAGTTGAAGTCCGGGTTGTCGAAGTTGAACGCTGTCGCCGGACCGGCCCCATCAGGATCGATGGTGTAGGTAACGGCGCCCGTTTGCGAATCGACGTTCCTCGTCACGGTACTACCGTTGTCGCGCCCGAAGAAGTTCATGCGCCGCGACTTCACCTCGGCGAACTCCTTGAAGCTCGTGTACTTGCCACTTGAGAGGAACGGCTGCGCGAACATCTCGAGCGTCAGGTTCGGCGTGAACGTCATGTTCAACCGGGTGTCCATCGAGAGCGTTTTCTGCTGCAACCGGCCGAAGACGTAGCGAGTCCCGGCAAAACCGGGCGCGACCGTCGCGTCGGTCACGGCCGTGACGTATTGCTGGGCGGTGTTATCGAGATCGAGCGACGGTGACAGGTTGACCAGAACCCTCGAGGACGGCTTTATCGTGGCCGAAGGAGCATAGAACACTCGGCCGCCTTCGCTGTTGTCGACCGGTCTGATGACCTGAACCTGGAAATTCCCAACAATCCGCTTGCGGGAATCCGTTCCGAAGTTCGTCGACCACATGTCATAGCCGTAGTGGATGACCGTTGGGCCACCCCGCGTCAGCCGCTCGTCGTAAAAGCTTGGATGCAGAAGTACGAAGGTGCTCATATTCATGTAGTTCTTGAACGTGACCTGGCCCCAGGCGTGGTAATCGACGTCATTCCGATCGCCATCGAAATTCACCTGCTGTTGCGCGCCCCAGATGGTGAACAGGTTCCGGTACCAGGGGCCCGGCGTCGTCCACTGCCGGAAGACGTTGAAGACCATCCACTTGTAGTCCGCCCGGCCAAGCACTCCCAGATCGTTTGCCTCGAACCCGGGGCTCCGCCAGTTCTGGGTTGTCTCCCACAGCCAGTTGCCTGTCTCTTTCGCCAGCCGTGCGTAGAGCCCGTAACCATAGAGATTGCGCCGGGTCGGATCGAGCTCAGTCGAGAAAAGACCGTCGGTGGTAGCCGTTCGACCGGGCCGCTGGTAGTACCTGGCGCTGGAGAACTGCGCCCGACGAATCGCGGCGGTGTCGCCGCCGATGTGCGTGATGGCCGTCTGAACGTTGAGCGAGTATTCGCGATTGGCCCAATGATGATCGAGATCGAGGCCGCCCGCCTGAGCATTCGATCGCAGACGCGCCACTTCGTCCGGATTCGTCAGAGACCGATTGACCATCGTCGTGATGGTGCCGAGGCGGGTGTTGCCGCCGTTGAAATCCTTCTTCAACCTGCCGACGAAGTAGTTCGTGAGCGGCTCGACTTCCTGCGTCTGGTCGAGCGTCGTGCCGGCCGGCCTAAACCGCGCCCTTTCGCGGTTGGTCACCGCATCCATCAATCCGACCGAGATTCCGTTGGCTGTCCGGCCGGTGATCTTACCCGCCCCAAGTATCGTTGTCGCGTCGGCGGCGTCCATGAAATCCGATTCGCCGGCGATGAGGCCGGCGAGTTGTGGCGACCGGCCAATGCGCCGAGTGTACACCAGAGACAGACTCGACACGTTGCTGCAGAAGTAGCAGCTGAAGCCACCCGTCGAGAAGTACTGGGAGTTCGAGACGAAAAAAGGGCGCTTTTCACTGAATGTCGTCTCGAATACGGACAGGTTCACGACCGCCGGATCGACCTCCAACTGGCCGAAAGCGGGATTGACGTTGCCGTTCAGAGTCAGGTTGGAGGTCAGGTTGAGTTTCACATCGCCGCCCGCGCGATAGAGCATCTCGTTGGTGGAATGGTAAGGGTCACCGGGCTGCGCCCGCTCCAGTTTGCTGCGCGTGGTGGCGTAAGGCACCACCTCCACTTGTCGGGGCTGTGACCCGACCTTGATTCCTCCGAGCGTTCCGAAGTACGCCGGACCGCCGTACTCGTTGTTGCGCCAGAAGGCCCACATGTCCTGCTCGGCGCGACGATTGACCTCGCGCCAGATCTGCATCCCCCAAACCTGGTCCGTCGCGCGCGAGAATCTGAGCTGCGAGAACGGGATTCTGAACTCGGCCGTCCAGCCGAGGGAATCGATTTTGGTGGCTCCCTCCCAAACGGGGTCATAGGAAGCGTCGCCGTTCTGGTGATCGCCCTTCACGCCGTCCGGGTTCAGCTCGAACCAGGTGCGGCTATTCTTGTCCCGGAACGTGTCGAACACAAAAGCAATGCGATCAGACGTAAGATTGTTTTCGCCATTCATCACCTGGTCGCGACGCGCCAGCGCCGATCGAACTCCAGCCGCGCCGAGGGAGTCGTACATGCGAGCGCCGATGTAGAGAGCGCTGGCGTCGTAAAGGATCCGGATCTCGGTTTTCTGGCTGGGCGGCTTGCCTTCGTCAGGCGTCGACTGCGTCAGCTCGGTTATCGGTTTGGCCGCTGCCCACGCCGATTCATCGAGACGCCCATCGATCGTGATTTCGCCTTGTCGGAGTACAGCCTCGGCGACCGGTCGAGGATCGTTCTGCGATCGAGATGTTGCCTGGGATTGAGCGAGGGAGGGAACGAGTAGTAAGGATAAAACGGCGGAGAGGCCGGGCGCTAACACGAACCGACGAACGGGCATTTCGGACTCCTGCGGGGTGGATACAGTTGGCGAGATTCCGAATGCGGCAGCCCAACCGCGTTCGAACCTTAGACCGCGCAACGGTCTAAATGGTTGGAATCGCCTGGTTCTGTCGCTTCGTTCTCTCGCAGGAGCGCCGGTAGCCCAGCCGCCGCTATCTTCTCTAGTCCTACGGCATTAGTCGCCGCAGCGTGTCATTTGGTTTCCAGCCGATTGGGAGGTTTTTTTGAAGCTCGCGGTAGCCGGGACTCTCGTCTCGCTCATACCTATAGTTGCTGCTGGACAAGCAGTGACCCATCCAATCGCCATCCCAGCTGAGTCCGGCGAAACACACCTTCGGAACATTCAACAGCTGACGAATGGCGGCGAGAACGCCGAGGCCTATTTCAGCCACGATGGCAAGCGGCTGATCTTTCAGAGCACTCGGGACGGTCGCACCTGCGATCAGCAGTACGTGATGCGCATCGATGGCTCGCACGTTCGGCGCGTCTCCAACGGGCGCGGCAAGACCACATGCGGGTACTTCGTGGATGGCGATCGGCGAATCCTGTTCGCCTCGAGCCAGGCGTTGGAAAAGGATTGCCCGCCCCGTCCCGATCCTTCGAAGGGGTACGTGTGGCGGCTGGATCCCTTCGACATCTACACGGCGAGGGCAGACGGCTCCGGCGTACGGCGGCTCACCCGCTTCGGCGTCTATACCGCCGAAGGTGTCGTGTCACCCGATGGACGCAAGATCGTTTTCACATCCCTGAAGAATGGTGACCTGGACATCTACTTAATGAACATGGACGGGTCAGGCCTGAGGCAGCTCACTCACAAACTTGGTTATGACGGCGGCCCGTGGTGGTCTCCGGACGGCAAGCGGATCGTCTACCGCGCCTACCATCCCGAGACGCCGGCAGAAATCGCCACCTACAAAGATCTCCTGGCGCAGCGGCTAGTGCGCCCGAACAAGATGGACATCTGGATCATGAACGCCGATGGCAGTGACCAAAGGCAGATCACCCATCTCGGCGCGGCGAGCTTTGGTCCATCGTGGACCGCCGACGGCAAGAAAATCATTTTCTCGTCAAACCATCACACCGATCCCAAACTCGGGAACTTCGATCTCTTCCTGATAAACCCGGATGGAACGGGTTTGGAGCAGGTGACCACCGCTCCGACGTTCGATGGATTTCCGATGTTCAGCCCCGATGGCCGGAAACTGGTGTGGGCATCCAACCGGCACGACGCCAATCCGCACGAGACGAATGTCTTCATCGCGGACTGGGTGAATTAGTTGTCCGTTATCCCGATCTGAGTGAGGTGGTGCTTCAGATGCGCCACGTAATCGCTCATGAAATAGTCGAGAGTGGCGGGCTCATTTTGCGGAATTGGTTTCCACGCAAGTTTGTCGAGATTATGTCGTGCCCGTTTGCGAAGACGTTCGTCAATAGGCGCGACCTGCATGACGCGTGCGATGTGCAGGTTGAAACTGCGCCAAAGATCGATCAGCTCGTTCCACGGCGCCTCGCTATATCGCTGCAGAGAAACCCAGGCATCCTGCTCATAACCCTCAAACACCAGATCGTCCTTGAACTGTGCACGCACGAACCGTTGGTGGTTGTTTGATGCCGAATCAATCAGGTGCCCAATCACTTCACGAGGGCACCATTTGCCCGGTCGTGGCGGGCGACGTGACTGCTCCTCGGTCATCCGCCGCAGTACGGGGGTTGCCCGTTCGACGGCTTCGCGCAGCTCTGCAACGTACTCTGACACTTGCTATAACCCCCTAAACGACGTGGCCCGGCAATTGAATATTCCGCTGGCTGACCCTTCTGGCTATTGTGGGGTACGGCTTCGAGCGATTCAACCCGGCTTTGAACTTACTTCCGATCTTACAAATGAAACGCATTGCACTGCTTCTGGTCCTGGTCTGCGGCCTTGCCGCCGCGTCCGCGGCGCGCTCGCAGACAGCGAAGGACCCAGTCGTGAAGCCAAAGGCGCAGCCTGCCGATACGGTCGACTTCAAGCCATCGCCCGAGCTGCAGAAATCTCTGGAAGATCTGGCGGCGGCGTTGCAGGCCCTCGGGCAGCGAATTGCCTCTGATCCGCAGATCAGAGCTGCTGCGATGCAGGTCGCATCCGGCGCCGTGACGACGGCGCAGCAGGTTGTCGCCGAGCAGTCTGTGCATATCGAGGAAGCGCTCAAGGCGGCCGCCGAGCGCATCTCCGCCGCGCAGTCCTCACAGCACCAGAAGGTGAAGAAGCCGTAGCGGGTTGAGCGACCCCAAGTCGATCGCGCGAGACGCTTTCACCGGGGCAATCCTCGGAGCGCTCTGCGCTGTCGCTGCCCATGTTCTGGGTGTGCAGCAATTGCTCCGCCGACCGGAGCTGAATCTATATCTCCCCACTGCGCTCGCCGGAGCGCTACTCGGCGTCACTCGCCTTCGCCCGCTGCTCTGGGTTGCAGGCGCCATTATCTCCGTTCTTTGTCTTGCCGTTGCCTACACGCCATTGGCGGCGAGGTCGGCGGCTCCGTTCATCAGACGCGATCCGATCCCGGCGCGGGTTGACGCTATCGCCGTGCTGTCGATGGGTGTGACACCGGACGCGTTGATGCGCTCAGAGACTCTGGATCGCGTGCTGACCGGGCTTTACCTCGTTCGCCGCGGGTTGTCCGATGTCATGCTCATCTCCAGAGAGACCCGCAACTTCGGGGGAAAGCCTGTCTCGGATTCGGCTGACATGCAGAACCTGACGTCGATGGTTGGTCTGCCGGCGTCCATAATCTTCGTGGACTCGATCGTGACAACGCGGACTGAGGCGTTACGGATGCTGTCGATCGCGCGACCGCGGGGCTGGACGACGCTCGCAGTGGTCACATCCCCGCTGCACACCAGGAGAGCGTGTGCTACTTTCGAGGCGGTCGGCTTCAAAGTCGTTTGTGTTCCCGCCAGCGTGCGGGACTCCGGTCTGGACCCGAACAGCAACGCCGAGGATCGCCTGCGAGCATTTCGATCGTGGCTTTACGAGCGGTTCGCCACCGACTCATACAGGCGACGTGGCTGGATTCGGTGACCGTATCAACCTGAAATCCGAGGTATACCCGCAATGACGTCTGGCGTGCCAGCCTCCCGCTCTTATTCGAGCTCGGTCCGACATCCAGCCGCGGACACGCGCGGCATCTGGAAGGTGATAACGGCGTCCTCGGTCGGCACGATGATCGAGTGGTACGACTTCTATATCTTCGGCAGCCTTGCCGCAATTATCGCGACCGATTTTTTCCCGGGCGGAAATCCAACGGCGGCATTCCTGAAGACGCTGGCGACTTTCGCGGTGGGTTTTGCGGTTCGACCGTTCGGAGCGCTGGTGTTCGGTCGCATCGGCGACCTGATTGGGAGGAAGTTTGCCTTCCTGACGACGCTG
>JBKPDS010000225.1:0-6757 GCA_046727995.1 Gemmatimonadota bacterium | reverse complement strand
ACCCCGCACAATCCAAAGCTACCTCCGCCTCGCCTTCGCCGCGCTCCTCGCCTGGCTAACGTGGGCCGCGTTCCACGACGCGTACGGCAACGTGCCGATCGTGAGCGACGTCAGCACCGCCATCCACGAGTTCGGGCACATGCTGTTCATGCCCTTCGGCATTCCGATCCTCGGCGGCACGATGGTGATACTCGGCGGATCGCTCACCGAAGTCGCGTTTCCGCTGCTGTTCGTCGGATACTTCCTGCGCAAGCGCGACGAAGGCCGGCGGCGCGATGTGTTCGCGGCGATGGTGTGCCTCTGGTGGTCGGCGATCGGCCTGCTCGCCACCGCGATCTACTGCGCCGACTCGCGCGCCGGCAAGCTCATGCTCCTCGACGGACTGACCGGCCAGGAGAGCGAGGGACACGACTGGTACAACCTGCTCGATCGCTGGGGACTGCTCGAGCACGACACGCAGATCGCGCGCTGGATGCGCATGATCGCGTGGCTGATGTGCGTCGGGAGCATCATCATCGCAGTGTGGAGCGCGCTACCACAACGGCGCGAGCAACCGATCGACTAGCGCCCTTCTACCACAAAACGTTCATCCGCGCCCGCTCGGTTTCCACTGCCATAAGGCATCCGTGGCCGCATGAGGCAACCGATGTCCTGTCTGACGCGCGACCATGACGATCTGCCCGCGGTGATGGGCTTCGTGCGCGACGAAATAGGTGAGTATGTGAGCTACATCGAGCGCCAGGTTGCGCCACACGTATCCTTTGGATGGTGGCACTTGGCCGTTCGATTCTAAGCCGAGCTCGAGCACAGATTCCATCGATTTGCTGCTGCGTTTGAGCGCTGCTACGACCTCGCGACGTGTCACGAGACGGCGATTGACGCGACGCGGTGGAGCAATTCCGTGTTCGCTGCCGAGTGTTTTGATCCATCCGCAGCGGGAGTTGTGAAGGTGCGCTGCGATCATGCGGACCGTACGCCTTTGAGTGCCGGGAACTGAAACATCCCACAGCGCGCGGGGAATGCTTTGCACGAGAGCGGCGGTGACGCGATTGTTGGTACGCCACGCGGCGATCAGCGTTGATCCAAGGTCAGTTACGGCAGCCACGCAGAGCCTACCGTCGAGCCCTCAGGCAAGCAGGACTTCGCGAAGAGCATCGACGACGAGCGCGATCTCCGCTTCGGTGTTGTAGTAGTGCGGCGAGAGCCGGAGCGCGGTCTCCGCTCGCTTCTCGTCCATGTCGAGGAGCGCCCACTTCCGGAGGGCGGCGCTCGCGTTGAAGCCGCGCTCCCGCAAGGCGGCCACGACGTCCCGTGCATCCCGCCCCTCGAGGCGCGCGGTGACGATGGCACTCAGGCTCGTGCCGCGGTCGAGCAGTGTGACTTCCGGGAGCTCCCGCAGGCGAGCGCGGAGGTCGGCGGCGAGTTGCATGGCCCGCGCCCCCGTCTGCTCGATGTCATTGGCCAACGCGTACCGTGCTGCCTCGCCCAGTCCGAGCACCAGGGCGTAGGCGAACTCCCAGTTCTCGAACCGCCGCGCCGAGGGCAAGAGCTCGAACTGGGTTGGCGCCGTCCATGTGGCACCCTGCGAGTCGATCGTCAGTGGATAGCGGCCATCGTCCAGCGTGCGGTCAGACACGTAGAGGAAGCCGATGCCACGCGGGCCGCGCAGGAACTTGCGCGCGGTTCCCGTGAGAAAGTCGCACCCGAGCGCGGGCGCGTCGATGGGGAGTTGTCCCACGACCTGGCACGCGTCGACGATGAGGGGCACACCAGCTTCGCGGCAGGCCGCGGCGACTGAGGGCGCGTCCTGAATGAGGCCGGAGTTCGTCGGCATCCAGGAAATTGTGGCCACACGGCAGCGCGGCATCGTGAGCCGCCGGCGGAAGTCATCGACGTCCACACCGCCAGTTGGTAGGTCCGCCGCGTGCACGATCTGGACGCCGGTGCGCTCCGCCAAAGCAAGGAACGCGAGCTGGTTCGCGACGTAATCGCACCGCGTCGTAACAACCTTGTCGCCGCGCGCGAAGTCGAAGGAGGCCAGCGCCTGCGAGAAAGCGACTGTCGCGTTCTCGACGATGGCGATGTTCCGGGTGGTCGCCCCGACGAGGCGCGCCACCTGCTCGTAGGCGTCCGCAACCGAACTGGCCCTCGCTTCGGCCGCTTCGTAACCTCCGCACTCGGCCTCGAGCTGGATGTGGCGGACGATGGCGTCCACGACCGGCTGCGGCATCATCGCCGCGCCGGCGTTGTTCAGGTGCACCCGGTTGAGGCACCCGGGCGTGTCCCGCCTCCAGCGCTCCACGGCTTCATGCATCGTGTCCTCCGCATCCAGGGTTGGAGCGGGGCCTTCCCCTCGCGTCAAACTACCAGTAAAATGCATTATGCCGGTAGATATTGCATCTTCGGGTGCCGCTGTCAAGTACAGCGATGACCCGCCGCACCAGCGCCACCAGAGACACTAGAGACGCCGCATGTCCCGACGGCTTCGATCGGCGCCCCGCTCGCCCCGCTCGCCCCGCTCGGTCCGCGAGCTCCGCCTCCTCGGCGGGCGCCTGGCGCTCGATTTCACGAACACGATGGATCCCCGACGGGGGCCTGGCGCGACGGACTTCCTGCGATCGGCCGAGGACCTGGTCGCCTGGGCCGCGCACGTTGGTCTCTTCGACGCTGCTACTGCGGCGCGTGTGCTTCGCCAAGCGCGGCGCGACACGCGCCGGGCGCGACACGCCCTGGCGGTTGCACTCGACACGCGCGAGGCGATGTTCCAGACCTTCGCCGCCATCGCCGTCGGCCGAGCACCGGCCCGAAGCGATCTAGCGGTGATCGAGCGCGCCTACCGCGCGGGGCTGCACGACGCGTCTCTCCACCGCGCGGGACCTCTTTTCGCATGGGAGATCTCGCCGGACGCCCAACTCGAGACCCCACTGTGGGCTGTCACCCGCGACGCGGTGGATCTGCTAACCTCGCCGCTCGTCAAGCGGGTCCGGGTGTGTCCGGGCCTCGATGCCTGCGGCTGGCTCTTCCTCGATGAGACGAAGAACGGCAGCCGACGCTGGTGCAGCATGGAGGGGTGCGGGAACCGAGTGAAGGCCAAGCGCCAGGGCGCGCGCCGCACCCTGGCTCGGCGGTCCGGTGCGACCTAAGG
Organism: Gemmatimonadota bacterium; assembly: GCA_046727995.1. Lineage (GTDB taxonomy): Bacteria > Gemmatimonadota > Gemmatimonadetes > Gemmatimonadales > Gemmatimonadaceae > UBA4720. The sequence continues at coordinate 3,612 of JBKPDS010000225.1, read as the reverse complement.
ACGGCGGGGCACGCGCGCGCGCCGTCGCAAGCATAGTTGCCTTGGGGATCCTCTTCAGACTGTCGCACGCGACGGAGCTTGCGTTGAGGAACTCTTAGCTCCACTCCGAGGCGCTTTTAGGGGAGTGAGCGTCCTCCGCTTGCCACAACCGACCGATCAAATCAAGAGATTCTCGTGCAAACGCGACAGCCTGCGCGGAAGTCAAAGCCTGACTCTCGTGGGCAATCGCATTGCGAAACCATCGAAGTCTCCTGATCGGACTTTCCTGGCGCGAGTCGTTGTCGCTCGGCGCGCTGATGAACACACGCGGCCTCATGGGACTGATCATCCTCAGCGTCGGCGTGGATATCGGCGTCGTTTCTCAGCCGCTATTCGTGATGATGGTACTGATGTCCATCATCATGACCGTTGCCACGACGCCAGTGTTATCTGGGCTAATGCCGAGGCCCGCCTACCAGAAACCCGAGGCAAGACTCTCCACCGAAGTGCCTGACGCGGCGCGTTGACCGTTGGGAAGTCTTACGACCGCAGCTCAAAGGGCAGGATTACTCTGTCACGATTGGCCTCGGCCACCAACAGATCCCGCAACGCCCGGCTCTGCGACATCATCGCCCACATCATTCCCTGCGCACGGCTCAAGCGAATCTCCTCTGAAGCGCCCGGCGCATCGAGTCGGTTCATCTGCTTCCGTGCCGGCCCGAAATCGACTTCTATGCGAGAGCTGTCGCCTCGCATGATGTCTCGCATGATCGCCGAGAACACGAGCGCTTCCAGCGCGAGATCGTGATTCGGGAGTTCGCGGACGGCATTGATCCGCGTGCAGACGTGCGTGAGAATCCCAGTTGGTGTGAGAATGTCCGGATAGAAGAACCTGGTCGCGACGCGCATCGCTGTGTCAATCGGGATTGCTCTCGTAGACGGCTTCAGCAAAGCGCGACGGACTGGGACTCCGGAAGCATTCAGGTAGGCAGCGATCGCCGGAACGACGAGCGCATTGAACTGGGAATCCAGCACCAGTCGGCGCAGCAGATCCTGCTGGAGTCGCGCCGCCGCGACGTTTCCGCCATTGGCTGAATTCAGTCCCGGTACGTCGAAGCTGCGCCCGTTGGTGACGAGGTAGCCGAACCAGAGTCCGTAATTGCGGTAGAAACCTGATAGAAGGCTGCCCGGCGGCGGCGAATCGACTTTCAGTACGAGAACGCTGTCATCACCCGGAGGGGCGACCGCGATAACGCCAACGATTGTCGAATAGGCTTTGGTGATCGTCGCCAAATCAACGGAGTCCGCGGCCGCACCGGCCGGCGAGTGAAGTGCGAAGACCACGCTCGCTAGCAAGGAAAACATTGTCGCCTCGTTCGTCCCATGTCTTCACGGTGCGTAGCCGCAAATGATGCGCCCCTGCGCTATCTCAGCGCCGCTCGGGCCGACAAACCCGCGAGTTCAGCCTCCGCGCTGCATCATCTGCTGATGCATCTGATCGAGCTTCTGGCGTTGTGCTGGTGTGAGGGACTTACGGATCTCGATCATGCCCTTCGCCATCTCAACCTGCCCCGCCACCATGTGCTTGGCAGCGTTGTCGAGCTGGTCTTCAAAGTGATCCAGGTTTGGATTGTCTCCCTGCAAAGCCTGCATCGCCGCCTGGTGCGCCTTCATTGCCAACATCATATGCGGCTGCGCTGCGGTGCACGCGCGCTGGACGATGGTGTGCAGCTGCTGCATCTGCGCGTCGCTCAACCCGAGCTCCGATCTCATCTGCGCCATATGCGATGAATCGTTCATCATCCCTCCCATGTGGGAGGAGTCCATCATCGCGCCCATGTGAGATGAGTCGTTCATGCCCCGCATGTGAGACGAGTCGTTTATCCCACGCATCCGCCCCTGACCTGGGGGCATCATTCCGCCCGGCATCCCTTCGCCCATCATCATGCCATGCATCGCCATCATACATGCCATCCCCGGTGGGTTTTGCATCTCCATCCGGCCGCTTGGTTGCTGAGCCGCAGCCGCCAGCGCTGAACCAGCCACCATGACGACCGCGAGTTGGAGCATATAATTCTTCATTTTTCCTCCGCTCTCGAGTGTGACAAGCTGTTGTGCGACCGACTCAGTATAAGAGCGAAACGCCGCAACGACCGCGCCGCAATAACCGGAAAAGGCAAACCGCGTGTGGTGATCCTAATACTCGGCGGATCGCTCACGCAGGTCGCCTTCCCGCACGATCGCGTTCGTCGTATGCGTCGGAAGCATAGTCGCCGCAGTCTGGAGCGCGCTAAAGCTCCGTTCGCTCGCTCTCATGGACGGTAGCGGGCTGCCAGAATCGAAGGGCTACATAGCCTACTCGGGAACTCCCCGCGGACGAAGTGTGCCGCTCAAGGCGGTGACGCCGAATGGGCAGCCCTTCGCGCTTCCATTTGCCTCCCTTCTCGTCGACCGTCTGGGAGACAGCTACCGGTTTCTGCCCGATGGCAAGAGCATCGATTTCAACTCGAGGAGCACCGTTAACCCTCGCGCTTCATGCGCTCCCGGCGGGCAATCTCACGTTCGCTGGGAGGATCGACCAGAACGTTGGCAGTCTTGACCTCACCCTCTCGCTCGTAATGGCCGACGATCAGGCCATTTGGAGAGACGCGGGACCTGGTCAGCTTGAACGAATGCGGCGCCGAGCCGTCGGCGAACAGCTTCTTGCCGCTGCCAAGCACGACTGGCACCGTGAAAGTGCTGATAGCGTCGACCAGATCGTTGGCGAGCAGCGCGTGGACGAGCTCGGTACTGCCTTGGGTGACGAGGTTCGGGCCGTCTTCCTTCTTCAGGCGCTTCACGTCGGCGATCTTGCGGAGGAGCACCGAGCCCGCCCAGCCCGTATCGACCTCGCCCGAGCCCGAAACCACGTACTTCTTCGCCACCTTGAACGCCTTGGCTATGTCGCCAGCAGGAGCGTCTTCTTTATAGTAGGGCCAGTACGCGGCGAAAATCTCGTAGGTCTTGCGGCCGAGCAGGAGGTCGAATTTCCCCTTGAAGAGGCGCATGATCTCTTCGCTGGCCTCGTTGCTGAAATACGCCATCGACCAACCGCCGAACTTGAAGCCCTTGGTCGGATCCTCGGTGGGCCCGCCGGGCGCTTGCATGACGCCATCGATGGAAACCTGGGCGCCGACGATGATCTTCCGCATGGGTCACTCTCCTTGTCGAATTGAGACAATCAACTTACGGGCATGGCTATCTCTTTAGATTAGCGTGGCTCATCGAATTCATCGATCTCGGCGGCTGATGTGGCGTTAGCCTTTTTCTGCAAGCACTAACTTTGCGGTAGGACGGATTCTGTTTTGCGTCGCTATGCCGTCCTACAAGTCTCTGCAGACGTTGCGCTGCAATCCGAACGTCGCGGTCAACTGGGGTCTCTTGCTTGACGTTATTAGTTTCGAACAGGTCGCCATTGGAGACGAAGATGAGACCTCTGGCTATGCGACGGTTTACCTCGCCGCTCATTCGTTTGCTCTTCGTGATGCTGCTTGCCCTGGGGATCGCCTCGACTTCGGAGAGCTCAGTCTTTGTGTCCGTTGCCATCGCGCCTCCTCCGATTCCGGTTTACGTTCAGCCGGTGTGCCCCGGGCC